>DATNBS010000032.1:0-3552 GCA_035571895.1 Arthrobacter sp.
GCACGCCCGCGGGCGGTTATCTGAAGCTGGAGCGGCGGGTCGGCGACTTCGCGACGGTCGGGGTGGCGGTCGCGGTGGAAACCACCGACGGCGCCGTGACCAGGGCGGGCATCGCGCTGACCGGAGTCGGCGGGTCCACCATCTCGTGCACGGAGGCGGCCGCGGCGCTGATCGGCCAGCCGCTCACCGCCCAGGCCATCGAGCAGGCGGCCGACCTGGCCGCGGCGGCGGCCCGGCCACGGACCGACCATCGCGGGAGTGCGGAGTACAAGCGGCACATGGTGCGCACGTTCGTGGTCCGCATCCTGTCCCGCACCGGCCCGGCCGCGCAGGAGCAGGCGGCCGGCGGGCAAGCGGATCCGGGGCCAGCGGCGGAAAGGGCGGCCTGACATGACGATCGTGTATGACGACCTCGGCGACGAGGCAGCGACCGATGTCCCGGTGCGCCGGATCAGGTTCACCATCAACGGCGCGAAGAAGGTGGCCGAGGTCGAGCCCAGGCTGCTGCTGTCTCACCTGATCCGCCGTGGGCTGGGGCTGACCGGTACGCACATGGGCTGCGACACCACCAACTGTGGTGCGTGCACCGTGCTCGTGGACGGGAAGGCGGTGAAGTCCTGCACGATGCTGGCGGTCCAGGTGGACGGGCACGAGATCGAGACGGTGGAGGGCCTGGCCACCCCCAGCGAGTTGCACCCGCTGCAGGAAGGCTTCAAGGAGGAGCACGGGCTGCAGTGCGGGTTCTGCACCCCGGGGATGATGATGGCCGCCAAGGCGCTCCTTGACGCCAACCCGGACCCGACCGAGGAAGAAGTGCGCTGGGCGCTGTCGGGCAACCTGTGCCGCTGCACCGGCTACCAGAACATCGTCAAGTCGGTCCTGTGGGCCGCCGAAAAGCTCCGGTCCTCCGGCTGAGGCACACCGGCACGGACGGCTGACGGAGACGGGAGAAGGCAGTGACTCAGGCACTGGACGAGATCAAGATCGGCGGGCTCGGCGCGAGCCGCAAGCGCGTCGAGGACAACCGCTTCATCCGCGGCAAGGGCAACTACACCGACGACATCGTGCTGCCCGGCATGCTGCACATGGAGATCCTGCGCAGCCCGCTGGCGCACGCCCGGATCGTCTCGATCGACACCAGCCGGGCGTGGCAGATCCCCGGCGTGCACCTGGTGCTCACCGGCGAGATGATGGCGACCCGCAACCTGGCGTGGATGCCCACCCTGTCCTACGACACCCAGGCGGTGCTGGCCACCGACAAGGTGCGCTTCCAGGGCCAGGAGGTCGCCTGCGTGATCGCGGACGACCCCTACATCGCCAAGGACGCGTGCGAGGCGATCGACGTCGAGTACGAGCCGCTGCCGCCGATCGTCAACCCGGAGCAGGCGCTCGCCGACAGCGCGCCGGTCATCCGCGACGACAAGGAGGGCCAGGACAGCAACGTCATCTTCAACTGGGAGGTCGGCGACGCGGCGGGGACCGAGCGGGCGTTCGCCCAGGCGGACAAGATCTCCCGGCTGCGGCTGCACTACCCGCGGTCGCATCCCTCGCCGATCGAATGCTGCGGGTCGATCGCCGACTTCAACCGGGCCACCTCCAAGCTCACCGTGTACATGACGACCCAGGCCCCGCACATCATCCGGGCCGCGGTCGCGCTGGTGGCCGAGCTGCCCGAGCACATGATCCGCATCGTCTCGCCCGACATAGGCGGCGGCTTCGGCAACAAGGTCCCGGTCTACCCCGGGTACGTCTGCTCGATCCTGGCCTCTATCCTGCTGGAGCGCCCGGTCAAGTGGATCGAGGACAAGACCGGCAACCTGATCTCCACCGGGTTCGCGCGCGACATCTACCTCGACGGCGAGCTGGCGCTGCGCAACGACGGCAAGATCCTCGGCGTCCGCATGCACGTCGACTCCGACCACGGCGCGTTCTTCTCCGACGCCCAGCCGAGCAAATTCAAGATCGGGCTGCTGCACTCCGCCTTCGCCTGTTACAACATCCCGGCCGGGCACATCACCGCCCGCGGGGTCTACACCAACAAGGCCCCCGGCGGGGTCGCCTACCGGTGCTCGTTCCGGGTCACCGAGGCGATGTTCTTCCAGGAACGGATGATGCAGGCCGCCGCCTACGACCTCGGCATGGACCAGGCCGAGTTCCGGCGGATCAACCTGGTCAGGGACGACCAGTTCCCGTTCCGGACCCCGTTCGGCTTCCTGACCGACTCGGGCCAGTACGCCAAGTGCCTGGAGGTGGGGCTGAAGGCGGTCGGGTACGAGGACTTCCGCCAGCAGCAGGCGGAGGCGAAGGCCAGGGGCAGGCTGCTGGGCCTGGGCATCTCCACCATGACCGAGCCGCTCGGCGCCGGGAACAGCCGCGAGTACGACATCCTCGGCATCAAGATGTTCGACTCGGCCGAGCTCAAGGTGCACATGACCGGCAAGGCGATCCTGCGGACCGGGGCGAAGACCCAGGGCCAGGGGCACGAGACCACCTGGGCCCAGATCGTCGCCCACGAGCTGGGCCTGCCCGCCGATGACGTGGTCGTCGAGGAGGGCGACACCGACACCGCCCCGTTCGGCATGGGCACCTACGCCTCGCGGAGCACCCCGGTCGCCGGGGCGGCGGTCGCCATGGTGTCCCGCAAGATCCGGGCCAAGGCGCGGAAGCTGGCCGCGCACCTGCTGGAGGTGTCCGAGGAGGACGTCGAGTGGGAGCTGGGACGGTTCTACGTCCGCAGCGCCCCCGACCGCGGCGTGACCATCCAGGAATGCGCGATGGCCGCCTACAGCAACATGCCCGACGGCATGGAGCCGGGCCTGGAGAACACCGCCTACTACGACCCGCCAAACCTCACCTGGCCGTTCGCCGTCTACATCGTCACGGTCGAGGTCGATCCCGAGACCGGGGTCTGGGACGTGCTGAACATGGTGGCGGTGGACGACTGCGGGGTCCGGATCAACCCGATGATCGTCGAGGGACAGATCATGGGCGGGCTGACCGAGGCCTACGCGATGGCCAACATGCAGTTCATCACGTTCGACGCCGAGGGGAACTGCGTGGGCGCGAACTACATGGACTACCTGCTGCCGACCGCCTGGGAGACCCCGGGCTACGAGCTGCACAGCGAGGTCGTCACGCCGAGCCCGCACCACCCGATCGGCGCCAAGGGGGTCGGTGAGTGCGCGGCGGTTGGCGGCCCGGCGGCGTTCGTCAACGCGGTGATGGACGCGATCGGCGACACCGGGGTCCGCAACATCGACATGCCGCTGCTGCCGGACCGGGTCTGGGAGGCGATCACCAAGCGCCACGACGTCTCCGGCGCGCCGCCCATCCGCTCGGACGACTGACCGGCGGCAGGCAAAGAGGGAAGAGAGTATGGACGGCTGGGGTGTCCTGGAGCGGGCCAGCGAGCTGGCCCGCCAGGGGCGGGCATTCGCGATGGCCACCGTCGTGTGGCGGCAGGGCCCGTCGTCGGGCCAGCTGGGCAGCCGCGCGATCATCACGGCCGATGGCGAGGTCCAGGGCTGGATCGGCGGGGCCTGCGCGGAGCCG
>DATNBS010000033.1:0-5997 GCA_035571895.1 Arthrobacter sp.
TACCGGCCGGCACGGTGCCTGGCGTGCCGGGTACGCCGCATAGGCCACTGGCCACGGATGGGCCGCTGGTGCCCATGGCCACCAGGAAGATCAATCCGAACGTGAGCACTACGGCTAGGCCGGGGATCAGCAGCAGGGCCAGGCATCCATTACGCATGGCCGGTCTCCCCGGGGTCGGGTGGCGTCGGCAGCTCGCCGGTTTCCGGGTCCGCGAGATCGGCCAGCTCGTGCGGTCCGGGTTCCCCGGATTCGGCCGGGGCCGGCACGGTTTCGTCCAGGAATGCGGCGAATTCATCGCTGGCGGCTACGAGCTGCACGCCGGGCATGTACTGGGGTTCGTGCTCGCCCTTGGATAGGCAGGCCTTGAACGTCATGCGCTGCTTGAGCGTGTCCATCGTGGGCCACAGGCACCGTTGGAACCCGTCAACGAGCCCGTGCGTGGCTTGGGCCGCTTTGGGGTGGTAGCTGGCCTTGTGGGCCACCATGAGGGCGGTGAGCTGTTCCGCGGCATCGGGGTGGCGGTACCAGCAGGGGGAGATCCAGTTGTCCTTGGACATGTGGTGGCACAGGATGCGGTTTTGCAGCCAGGACACGAAGGCGTCCAGCTCCACCCATAGTTCGCGTTGTGCCTCGGCGTCCAGCCCGTCCCACAGCCAGGGGCCGCCGGCCGGGTGGTCGGTCAGCTCCTCGACCAGGGCGGCAACGGTGTCTTCCGTCTCGGAGAGGCGGTGGGCCAGCCCGGGGATGGCGGCCAGCAGTTCATCAAGAGCGGCTTCTCCCTCGTCGGTTGTCCCGCTCATGCCGGCACCTGGTTGTCCTCGTCGTGGCCGGCCTCGATGGCCGCATCGAGGGCGTCTTGTTCGGCTTCCTGGGCCTCGATGATGGCCTCGGCATCCTGGTCGCCGATGCCTTCCTGGCCCAGACACCAGATCCGCGAATCGCGGAAGGTCTTGGCGTCGGGACGGTCCCACCAGGGCAGGATCTGGGCGATGGCCTCGATTTCGCGGTAGACCAGCAGCACCTTGCCCTGGGGGAGCTTGCGGATCTGGTCGGGGCGCATCTTCGCATCAAGCTGCATCTGCTTGGAGACGGTCACCCCGGGGCTGCCGTCCTTGCCGCTGTTGGTCGAGGAGCTGGTGTGCTCGACCCATTCCTTGCCGATCAGCTCGGAGATCTCGTTGAGGAACCTGTTGTCGGAGATCCCGCCGAAGAGCACGCGGGCGGCCGAGGAGTTGATGATCGTCTCCGCGCCGTCCTCCTCCCAGCGGGCCACGAGCTGGGATCGCGATTGGGCGTAGACCCAGGTGTGGATGCCGTTGCCGCCGCCCTCGGACATGAGCGAGGGCAGCGAGGGCAGGGCACAGGTGTTCGGGGCCTCGTCCAGGATCAGGGACAGGTGCCGGGCCAGCTTGCCGCTGGCCGTGCGCCCGGAGCTGCGGATCGCACCCTGGGTGATCGTCTCGACCAGGGCGGTGACGATGGGTGCGGTGGAGGCATTCATCGAGGGACGGGCCAGGCAGTAGAGGGTATTGGCCGCCTCGGTGAAGCGTGCCGTGTCGATCCCCGGGTCATCCGGCGCAGGGCACAGCATGGAGAGGATCTTCTCGTTCTTCATCGGCCCGGTGATCTTGCCCAGGGTCGTCTTGGTGTTGCCGATGGTGTCGGGGTTGTCATCGCGGCACCACTCGTCCAGGTTCGCCCCCCACAACTTCACCGTGGGCGACTGGTCCTCGATGATCCGCTTGGGTTCGAGGTTCTGGAAGTCCTGTGACCAGGTGATCACATCGCGCATGGTCCCCCCGCGCTTGAGCGCGGCCGCGTGCAGCAGTGCCTCCAGGATGATCGTGCAGCCGGTGTTGAAGTGGCCCTCGGCGGCCGAGGGCGGCCCCTTGCGGGGCATGGCGTTGACCATCGCTGCCGCGCGTTCGCTGGCCACCTGGTCATCGTCGCAGCCGGCCACCATGTCCCAGCGCACCTTGTCGGGGTAGTTCCTCAGCCCGTCGAAGTCCGCCACGTAGACGCGGCCCTTGTCCCGGCGGGCGCCGGCGGTCAGGCGCAGCACGTCGGGACGGGTGCTGGTGGTGATGACGGCGCCGGGGGCATCGACCACCTGCCCGGCGACCATGAACGTGGTCTTGCCCGCCCTCGGCGGGGCGATGACGCACGCGGTGTCCTCGGTGCGCACGCCGATGGGCTTGCCGGCCAGGATGAACACGGCAGGTGCCAGGGCGGCCTTTTCCGGGCCGGTGATCCGGGCTTTCATTTCCTTCGCGCTGGAGAGCCCGTGGGTGTCGTTCTTCTTGTTCTTTCCCGGCTTGCGGCCGGCCTTGCGGTCGCGGCGGACCCGCAGGCCGTAGTGGGCGCCGATGTATGCGGCGACGGCCATCACGGCCAGGGCGATCCAGACGGCGACCGGCCAGCCCCAGGCGTCCCGGGGGTGGCCCGCGACGGCTACGGGCGTGCCGCCGCGTAGGACGGTGTCCACCAGGGCGCCCACGGTGCCCGTGACGTCTGACGGGGCCAGGGGCGTGGTGATGGCCAGGGCCACGTGCCCCCATCACCACCCCGCACCGGCAGCGCCCCGGGTCCGTGGCACCGTGCCCCTGGACCGTTTCCCACTAGACTGAGGGCATGCTTGACGTGGGACTGACCGGCGGGATCGCCGCGGGCAAATCGGCCGTGGCCGCCCGGCTGGTGGAACTCGGCGCCGTGCTCATCGACGCCGACGCCCTCGCCCGCCGCGTGGTCGAGCCCGGGACAACGGGCCTCGCGGCCATCGTGGAGGCCTTCGGCGCCGGGCTGCTGGACGCCGCCGGGCGGCTCGACCGGCCCCGGCTCGGCCGCATCGTCTTCGCCGATGCCGCAGCCCGCGAACGCCTGAACGGCATCGTCCACCCGCTGGTCCGCGCCGAGGCGGCGCGGATCCGCGGGCAGGCGGCCGCGGCGGAGACCGTCCACGCCCCGGTGGTCCTGGTGCAGGACATCCCCCTGCTGGTCGAGAGCGGCCAGGCGGGATCCTTCGACGTGGTCGTCACCGTCCAGGCCCCGGAGCAGGAACGGATCCGCCGCATGGTCCAGGACCGGGGGATGGACGCCGCGGATGCCGCCGCACGCATCGCGGCGCAGGCCTCCGACGCGGAGCGGGCAGCCATCAGCGACGTCGTGCTGCAGAATTCGGGAACGACGGCGGAACTGCTCGCCGCCGTCGACGAGCTCTGGAGGATCCGGTTGCTGCCCGCCGCCACCGCTGCGGCCGGTGCCGGAGACCCTTCCAGCCGCACCACCTCCGGCCGGCAGCCGTGACCGGGACGCCGGTCGGCTACCGCTTCGGCCCCGGGATGGGATGGGTGGCCCGGTTGTTCATCGCCACCGGCGCCCTCTGGGTCGTGGCCATCGTGCTGTGGCTCGCCGCCGGTGGCCGCGCCGAATTCACCACGGCGCAGGCACCGTGGAGCTGGCGCGTGCTCGTTCCGGCCTGGACCGCCCTGGCGGGGATCATCCTGGCGCTGGGCGGCTGCGTGGTGTTCGCCCGGCAGATGTTCGGGGCCGTCCTCGGCCGCCTCGAACAGCGCGGATTCCTCGATTCCCCGGACGAGCGGGCACGCGGCGGGCGGCCACGCAGGTAGCCCCCGGGGCGTGACCCGCGCACGTGGTCCGCGCCAGCAGGAAGTGCGGGGTGGCGGCGCCGTCGGTCCCTGCCGGTGCCCCGATTAAGCCGTGGGCGGGAGCGTGCCCGGGCGCCGGGCACGGGGCGTAGCCTAGTTCCATGAGTCTTGCGCAGGAGATCAACCGTGTCGTCGCCCCGTTCGAGGTCATCAGCGACTACGAGCCGGCGGGCGACCAGCCCCAGGCCATCCGGGAACTCGCAGAACGCATCAACGGCGGGGAAAAGGACGTGGTCCTGCTCGGTGCCACCGGTACCGGCAAGAGCGCCACGACCGCGTGGCTGGTGGAAAAGGTGCAGCGCCCGACGCTGATCCTGGTGCAGAACAAGACGCTGGCCGCCCAGCTGGCCAACGAGTTCCGCGAGCTGCTGCCCAACAACGCCGTCGAGTACTTCGTCTCCTACTACGACTACTACCAGCCCGAGGCCTACGTCCCGCAGACCGATACGTTCATCGAGAAGGACTCCTCCATCAACGAGGAGGTCGAACGCCTGCGCCACTCGGCCACCAACGCGCTGCTGACCCGGCGCGACGTGGTGGTCGTCGCCACGGTCTCCTGCATCTACGGCCTCGGCACCCCGGAGGAGTACGTGGCCGGGATGGTGACCCTGCGCAAGGGCATGGAGATGAACCGCGACGACCTGCTGCGCAAGTTCGTCTCCATGCAGTACGCGCGCAACGACATGGACTTCCACCGCGGCACCTTCCGGGTCCGGGGGGACACCGTGGAAATCATCCCGATGTACGAGGAACAGGCCCTGCGCATCGAGTTCTTCGGCGACGAGATCGAGCAGATCCACACGCTCCACCCGCTCACCGGCGACGTGATCCGCGAGGAGGAGGAAATGTACGTCTTCCCCGCCAGCCATTATGTCGCGGGACCGGAGCGGATGAACCGGGCCATCACCGACATCGAGGACGAACTGCGGGTGCGGCTGAACGAGCTCGAGGGCCAGAACAAGCTCGTCGAGGCCCAGCGGCTGCGCATGCGCACCACCTACGACCTCGAGATGATGCAGCAGATGGGTTTCTGCAACGGCATCGAGAACTAATCCAGGCACATCGACGGCCGCGGCCCCGGCACCGCGCCTCACTGCCTGCTGGACTACTTCCCCGACGACTTCCTGCTCGTCGTCGACGAATCGCACGTGACCATCCCGCAGATCGGGGCGATGTACGAGGGGGACATGTCCCGCAAGCGTACCCTTGTCGAGCACGGCTTCCGGCTGCCCTCGGCGATGGACAACCGGCCGCTGAAATGGGACGAGTTCCTCGAGCGCATCGGCCAGACCGTCTACCTCTCGGCCACCCCGGGCAAGTACGAGCTGGGCAAGTCCGACGGCGTCGTGCAGCAGATCATCCGCCCGACCGGCCTGCTGGACCCCGAGATCGTGGTCAAGCCGACCAAGGGACAGATCGACGACCTGCTCGACGAGATCCGCACCCGGACCGGCAACGACGAGCGCGTGCTGGTCACGACGCTGACCAAGCGGATGGCCGAAGACCTCACCGACTACCTGACCGAGCACGGCGTCAAGGTCCAGTACCTGCACTCCGACGTCGACACTTTGCGGCGGGTCGAACTGCTGCGCGAGCTGCGCCTGGGCGTCTTCGACGTACTCGTGGGCATCAACCTGCTCCGGGAGGGCCTCGACCTGCCCGAGGTCTCGCTGGTGGCCATCCTCGATGCCGACAAGGAGGGTTTCCTGCGCTCGGGCACCTCGCTGATCCAGACCATCGGCCGCGCGGCCCGCAACGTGGAAGGCCGCTGCATCCTCTACGCCGACCAGATCACCGGCTCGATGCAGCGCGCCATGGCGGAGACGAGCCGCCGACGCGAGAAGCAACTCGCCTACAACGCCGAGCATGGCATCACGCCCGAGTCGGTCAAGAAGGGCATCGCGGACATCCTGGACTCGGTCTACGAGCGCGACCACGTCCAAGTGGACGCCGGGCTGGCCAAAGGCGAGGTCACGGTCGGCCACAATCTCAAGGCCGTGATGGCGGACCTCGAGAAGCGTATGCGCGAGGCCGCCGGCAACCTGGAGTTCGAGGAAGCCGCGCGCCTGCGCGACGAACTCAAGCGCCTGCAAGCGACCGAACTCGCCATCAGCGACGACCCGATGGCGAGTCAAGGCGCGGTGGAGCGCGAGGCCGGCCGCTACGGCGGTCCAAAGCGGTATGGCCGCGACGCCAACCTGCCGCCCTCGCCCGACGTCCGGCGCGGCGCAGCCCTCCCCTACGGCCCGACCGGCGAGCACGGCGTCTCGGACGAGGGCACCCGCGTCCGCAAGCCCACGCTGGACGAGATGGGGCCGGGGACGGACCGCGA
>DATNBS010000034.1:0-19384 GCA_035571895.1 Arthrobacter sp.
CCGGGGTGGGGGAGTTGGACACGACGTCCCAGTGGTCCGGGGCGGTGACGGTGAAGGAGAAGGCGGCCTTCAGGTCGGGCTGCTCGAAGACGGCGAACATGCGGCGCGAATCCGGGACCTCGAACTGGGAGTAGAGGTAGACCTCGCCGTCCACGGGGTCCACGAAGCGGTGCAGGCCCTCGCCGGTGTTCATGTAGAGCGCGTCCGCGACGATGCGCAGCTCGTTGTGGGCGGCGAGCCGGGGCAACTGGATGCGGACGCCGTCGTTCACCTTGGCGACATCGAGTTCGGTGCCGTTGAGCACCACCGAGTGCACGGTATCGGTGACCGCGTCGATGAAGGTGGAGGCGCCCTCGGTGGCGTCGAAGCGGACCGTGGTGGTCGAACCGAAGACCTTCTCGCCCCGGGTGAGGTCGAGGTCGACCTCATAGGATTCGACGTGGACGATCCCGGCGCGCTCACGCGCCTCCTCGCGGGTGAGATTCAAACCTGGCATGACGGGGCCTCTCTGTTGCTGCTGGCTGTTGCTGCTTGTTGTCGGTGCTGCGGGTTGTCGGTCCGGAAACCGTATGTGAAGCGGTTCCTGAACATTATGGCCATTCTCTCACCCTCCCGCGTGATTGGCGGCACATTCGCCGCACCGGAGCCATAACGATCCACGGAACTGGGGGAGTGGACCGTGGGCTTCAGGTTATCGCCGGGCCGATGTGCCCAGGGCCTCGGGCGGACGACGTTGGATCGTCCGTAAGCGCAACCCCGGGCGTCGTCGGGCCAACGCCGCTAGGATCGGAAGCACGGGCCCGTCCCGCCCGATCTCCCACCGTCGACGACCAGGAGAAGCACCGTGTCCCAGACCCATGTCTATGTCGGTTGCGCCAGCGCAGGAACCGTCGAGGCCTTCGCCCTCGATCCCGAGAACGGAAAGCTCACCCCGACCGGCCACGGCGCCGCGGTGGACGCGGTCCGCAGCCTCGCCGCCGACGCGGGCCGCGGCCTGCTCTACGCCGGCGCCTCGGCCAAGCCCCCGGCCCTGACGGCCTGGCGCATGGACCCCGCCACCGGCGCGCTGGACGCGGCGGGAGGCACGGACCTGGCCGACAGCACCGCCTACATCAGCCTCGACGCCGGCGGTGGGACAATCCGCAGCGCCTCCTACCACCAGGACGCGGTCAACTCCGTGGACCTCGACGGCGACGGCCTGCCCACGCCCCCGGCCCGGCGCGCCCCCAGCCCGGGCGAAAAGGCCCACAGCGTCCGGTCCTCGCCCGACGGGCGTTTCGTCTACGCCTGCTCGCTGGGCAGCGACCGCGTCGTCTGGTACTCGGTGCCCAACCCGGCCACCACGGCGCACGACGACGATGCCGGCACCGCGGGAGGGCTCACGTGGGCCGGGTCGATCGATTCGGCCCCCGGATCGGGTCCACGCCACCAGGTCTTCAATGCCGACGGGTCGCGGCTCTACGTCGTGCACGAGATGTCCGGCGAGGTCGCCGTCTACGCCCGGGATGCCGCATCAGGGGCCCTGACCGAGCTCGAACGCGTCGACTCCGTCCCGCCCTCGCTGGGGCTCGTGCCCGGATTCGCCCGCAGCTCCGGCGGCCCCGTGCCCGGCCCGGACGCGATCTGGTGTGCCGACATCCGCCTGGCCGCCGACGACGCCTACCTTTTCACCACCGAGCGCTCCACCTCGACGGTGAGCACGTTCTCCGTGGACCGCAGCACCGGGCGGCTCGAATTCCTGCGCACCACCAACACCGAACAGCAACCCCGCGGGGCAGCCGTCGACGCCACGGGCACGCACCTGCTGGTCTGCGGCGAACGCTCCGGGCACCTCAGTGCCTACCGGATCGATCCCGCCGACGGCACCTTGACCGCCACCGACCGGGTCGCCACCGGCGACGGGCCGCTGTGGATCGAGGTCGTGGCGCACTAGTCGTGGCGCACTAGCCGTGGCGCGCTAGTACTGTTGGATGGACCCCTCCGCCCGACCCGAAGGACCCCCATGCGCGTTCACATCGCCACCGACCACGCCGGACTCGAGCTCAGCGCCCACCTGGTCGACCACCTGACCGGTGCCGGCTACGAGGTCATCGACCACGGGCCCACGGCCTACGACGCCGAGGACGACTACCCGGGCTTCTGCATCGCCGCCGCCGAGGCCGTCGCGGGGGAGCGGGAGCAGGGCCTGGACTCGCTGGGCATCGTGCTCGGCGGCTCGGGCAACGGCGAGCAGATCGCCGCCAACAAGGTCAAGGGCATCCGCGCCGCCCTGGCCTGGAACCTGGACACCGCCCGGCTGGCCCGCCAGCACAACGACGCGAACGTCATCGCCCTCGGCGGCCGCCAGCACAGCCTCGACGAGGCCACCGGCCTGGTCGACGCCTTCCTGGCCGAGCCGTTCAGCGGCGCCGAACGCCACGTCCGCCGCATCGGGCAGATCGCCGCGTACGAGGCCACCGGCTCCACCCGGGGCTGAACGTGCCCGAAGGCCACTCCGTCCACCGGCTGGCCCGGCAGCTCACGGACGTCTTCGGCGGTCAGCAGCTGTCCGTGTCCAGCCCGCAGGGCCGGTTCGCCGCCGGCGCCGCGCTGCTGGACGGACGCGAATTCCTCGCCGCGACCGCCCACGGCAAGCAGCTCTTCGCCCGGTTCGCGGGCGACCACATCCTGCGCGTGCACCTCGGGCTCTACGGTGCCTTCAGCTTCGGCGGCGACGAGAGCTTCCGCGGCGCCTCGAGCATCGGCGCCCCGCGGCGCATCGGGGAACGCGAGATGTACGACGGCGGAACCCCGCCGCTGTACGACGGCCCACCCGAGCCTGTGGGACAGGTCAGGGCCCGCCTGGTGTCCGCACATGGCTGGGCGGACCTGCGCGGGGCCTCGGCCTGCGAGGTGCTCTCGGTCCCCGAGGCCGAGGCGGTCCGGGAACGGCTCGGCCCCGACCCGCTGGCCCCCGGAGCCCCGCAGACCGGCCGCGACGACTTCGCCCGGCGCCTCGGCTCCACGGGGACGACCATCGCCGCCGCGCTGATGAACCAGGCCCTCGTGGCCGGGGTGGGGAACATCTACCGGGCCGAATCGCTCTTCCGCGCCGCGCTCAATCCCTGGACACGCGGCCGCGACATCGCGCAGGACGTGCTGGAGGGGTTGTGGGATGACCTGTGCGCGCTGATGGCCGACGGAGTGCGCGAGGGGCACATCATCACGACCCGCCCCGAACACCGGGCCGACCCCGAGGCACCGGTTTGGCCGGACCAGGCCTACTACACCTACCACCGCCAGGGCCTGCCCTGCCTCGTGTGCGGCACACCGATCGGCGTAGCCGAACTCGCAGCCCGCAAGCTGTACTGGTGCCCCGGATGCCAGGGGCCGCACCAGGTTGGCTAGCCGGCCGAGAACACCGGTTTCCCGCGGCATCTAGCCAGGGGAGGGGCAAAGTGCTTGCATGAGGGCATGAACGCAACCCAGCTCCTGGCCGCATGCGCACCGGATGCGCCGTGCGGGGATCCAGCGACGGTGACGTACGGCCCCGCGTTTGCGGTGCTCTTCGCGATCGTCCTGATGCTCGTGGGCACCTGGTACCGGCATCACCACGAGCACCACCTGGGCCATCACCGCATGGTCCGCCGCCCCGTGCGCCGCGACGAGTAGCCGGCCCCAGCGGCGCGGAGCCTCCGGGATGAACCCCTCGGTGGTCCGGCGCCCTACCGCGCCACGGCCCAACGACGAAGGGCCGCCCGGAGGCGGCCCTTCACTGTGGAGGGGATGACGGGAATCGAACCCGCGTCATCAGTTTGGAAGACTGAGGCTTTACCATTAAGCTACATCCCCGTGAATCCGGGCTTTCCGGCCCGGTGCTCGCACTACAGTAGCAGTGCTTTCAGACCCCGCCAAATTGATGCCTCTCCAAGTTCAGTTGCAATTTGCGAACTGACTGTGGCCGGGGAACGGGACATTCTTGCCAGGAAGGTGATGGGCTCTGAGAGTGAATCTGATCAGCGAGGGACACCACACGTCGATCGCGGGGCAGGTCGCTGCGGGTAGCGCATCTATGGGGTCCGTTGCGCTGTGCGGTTGCGTTCAGATTTTATTTAAAGCAGCGTCTTCATATGATTGACCCTTCAATTGCGGTAAGACTTCCTGGCCTGAACGGGTGGCGCGCGAGGCCAGGAAGCGGAAGATTTTGGGGGGATAACAAGTGGCGGGACATCGGAAACTACCTGATGCAACGACGTTGCGAATTCTGCGAGAAAACGGGTGGCAGCTAAAAGATATCGCTGCCAAGTACGACGTTTCGGAGTCGGGCGTATGGCGTGCTCTGGAACGCGCTGGCATGACGCAGGGCAAGGCGACCTACCGGGACATCCTCCCTTGGGTCGTCGCACCTGAACATAAGCCCGCGGCGATTATGTGGCGATTCCGCACGATTCTCAAGCAGCGCGAGGGCAGGGAGATCCCGGCCAATGAGCAGCGCCTTCTGAACAATTGGCTTAAGACGATGAAGGACTCGAACGTGGTGGTGAACTACCACCCCGAGGCGCCGAGTAACGCCGCCTCCAAACGGGGAGGTTTCTACTACGTCGAACGTAAAGCATCCGACGACTGGATCATCCGTCGTCCTCCAACGGATGGATCCAAGCTGGAAAACCCCTGAAGGTCGTCGGGAGCCTAGGATCCTCCCGGGGCGACCCCGCAGCGGGCTACTTGTAGTGACCCTTAAACGGGGTCGCAGCGCGAAAGGCTACTACTGACGTCCTAGCTTTGCGGCGGCTCCCAGTCAAGGGGCTGAAAAAGCTGCCGCTTTTCGACACGGGAAGGGGAGAGCGGTTTACTTTGCTTGCGCTCATTCCTCTGCGCCGAGGTTGTGCGCCCAAGGTCCATGGCCCTACGTAGTGGGGCAGAGTGCTCGTGACACAAGTTGATCATTGCGACAACGCCCTCGTGATTGAGCGTCCACAAGGCTGCACCGCCGATCCCGCATTTCTGGCACTTCGTATCACTACTGCCCACGCCGTTGCGCCACCTTTCCCGCAATGCAACCAACTGCTGAACTCGGTAGTCCAGACACTTCCGGAATGCAATCTTCACCTTCAGCAGGTTCTCATTCCAAACCCAGGCCCAGGCACGCTCCGCTTGGCTTTTAGCGACGTTGGAAACCAACAAGGCGAGAGGACCGAGACATCCTGCCTTGGGCCATCGACACCGCCCACCGGTCCGCGGACATCATGGGTCATATCCGTGCCCTCGTCCGGCAGCACTCCGCTTCGAGGTCCCCGAGCGGGACCTCGCCGCACTGCACGTCTTGCCGGATTACCCTTGGCCGCAACCACCGGCGAGGACCGGCCATAGCCCGGCGTGGCGGGGCCGCCGAGGCCGCTTCGAACAATTAGTTAATCGGCGCGGATTCTGCGTAAACTGGCCTCTGCACCATCGGGGTGTAGCTCAGCTTGGCTAGAGCGCGCGCTTTGGGAGCGTGAGGTCGCAGGTTCAAATCCTGTCACCCCGACTCTGAACCTTCAGCCCCGTTGAGCTCCACGCGGGGGCAAGTGTGCAGTTTCGTAATAGCCCAGATCATTCAGGAGAGCTACGTAGTGAAGAGCGCCGTCGAAAACCTCACGCCCACCCGGGTCAAGCTCAATGTCGAGGTTCCCCTCACGGAACTGCAGCCGAACATCGACGCGGCCTACAAGTCCATCGCGGAGCAGATCAACGTCCCCGGCTTCCGCAAGGGCAAGGTCCCGAACCGCCTGATCGACCAGCGCGTCGGCCGCGGCTACGTCCTCGAGACCGCCATCAACGACGGCCTGAACGACTTCTACCAGACCGCCGTGCGCGAGAGTGAGATCGTTCCGCTCTCCCGCCCCGAGGTCGACATCACCGAGGTCCCCGAGCCGACGGCCACCGACGGCAACCTCGTGTTCAATGTCGAGGTCGACATCCGTCCGAAGATCGAACTGCCGGAATACTCCGGGCTCGAGGTCCAGGTCGACGCCGTGGAGGCCACCGACGCCGACGTCGACACCGCCCTGGACGAGCTGCGCGGCCGTTTCGGCACCCTGAAGGTCGTCGAGCGCCCCGTCGCCGAGAACGACTTCATCACCCTCGACCTGACCGCGACCGTCGACGGCACCGAGGTCGACGCCGCTTCCGACCTGTCCTACCAGGTCGGCTCCGGCACCATGCTCGAGGGCCTCGACGAGGCCGTCACCGGCCTGTCGGCCGACGAGGACGCCACCTTCGAGACGCAGCTGGCCGGCGGCGACCACGCCGGCGAGACCGCCCAGGTGAAGGTCGTCGTCAAGGCCGTCAAGGAGCGCGAACTCCCCGTCGCCGACGACGATTTCGCCCAGCTGGCCTCCGAGTTCGACACCATCGCCGAACTGCGCGAGGACCTGGCCAAGCAGGCCGCCGACTCCAAGGTCGTCGAGCAGGGCGTCCAGGCCCGCGACAAGGTCATGGACAAGCTGACCGAGCTGGTCTCCGTTCCGGTTCCCGAATCCGTGATCACCGAGCAGGTCGAGCAGCACTTCGCCCAGGGCGGCGGAAACCCCGGCGAGGAGCACGACACCGAGGAGCACCGCGCCGAGGTCAAGACCAACACCGAGCGCGCCTTCCAGAACGAGATCATCCTCGATGAGATCGCCGAGAAGGAAGAGATCGGCGTCGAGCAGTCCGAGCTCATCGACTACATCGTGCAGTCCTCCAGCCAGTACGGCATGGACCCGAACCAGTTCGCGCAGATGCTCGACGGCGCCGGCCAGGTCCCGATGATGATCGGCGAGGTCCGCCGCCGCAAGGCGCTGGCCAAGGTCCTCGAGATGGCCAAGGTCACCGACTCGGAGGGCAAGGACGTGGACCTGACCGACTTCGTCCGCCCGGCCGGCGAAGCCAGCGCCTCGTCCGCGTCCTCCGCCTCCTCGGCGTCCTCCGCTTCGGCGGACTCGGCCGAGTAGCCGAACGAACCCCGCCCGGCCCACCGGGCCGGTCCGGCGGAACTGCCCTCCCGGGGTGGTTCCGCCGTCGTTCTTTAATGCCGCACCCGGGCCGCGTCCCCCACGGGGCGACGGGCCCGGATTCAGCGCAGGGCTGCACCTTTTAAGCCACGGGCGATGCGCCGCGGCCGGGGTATGCGCCAACAGCGAACAGCAGATGATCCCACGCGCGGCGGGCGTTGGCACTGCAGTAGTGTCAAGGAAAGCAAGCGCTACCGTGCGTGGCCGGATCAGCCACGTCGCATGGCACCCATGGAGAGGTATTCGAAAATGACGACGGAATCCCACACCCCGAAGATGGCCTCGGTCGATGCAGCCAGCCGCGAGGACTACATCTACAACCGGCTGCTCAAGGAGCGCATCATCTGGCTCGGCTCGGAAGTGAGCGACGAGTCGGCCAACGCGATCTCCTCCCAGCTGCTGCTGCTCTCCGCCGAGGACCCGGATAAGGACATCTACCTGTACATCAACTCGCCCGGTGGTTCGATCACCGCGGGCATGGCGATCTTCGACACGATGAACTACATCCCCAACGACGTCGTCACCGTGGCCACCGGCCTCGCCGCCTCGATGGGGCAGTTCCTGCTCTCCTCGGGCACCAAGGGCAAGCGCTACGCCACCCCGAATGCCCGCATCCTCATGCACCAGCCCTCCGGCGGCATCGGCGGCACGGCCTCGGACATCCGCATCCAGGCCGAACTGATCCTGCACATGAAGAAGGTCATGTCCGAGCTCACCGCCGAACAGACCGGCCAGTCGCTCGAGACGATCCTGAAGGACAACGACCGCGACAAGTGGTTCACCGCCACCGAGGCCCTCGAGTACGGCTTCTTCGACCACATCGCCCAGAACGCCGTGTCGGTTTCCGGCGGCGGCGGAGTCCAGAACTAGCCATCCCGCCGACGAGCACCCCACAGACCCCCAGGAGAAGAACATGAATTTCACCGGCTACGAAGGCACCGCAGGCGAGATGCCGTCCGCCCGCTACATCCTGCCGCAGTTCGAGGAGCGGACCCCCTACGGCTTCAAGCGCCAGGACCCCTACGCGAAGCTGTTCGAGGACCGCATCGTCTTCCTCGGCGCGCAGGTCGATGACGCGTCCGCCGACGACGTGATGGCCCAGCTGCTGGTCCTCGAGTCGATGGATCCCGAGCGCGACATCACCCTGTACATCAACTCGCCCGGCGGCTCCTTCACCGCCATGACGGCGATCTACGACACGATGATGTTCATCCGCCCCGAGATCCAGACCGTCTGCCTCGGCCAGGCCGCCAGCGCCGCCGCTGTGCTGCTGGCCGCCGGCGCACCCGGCAAGCGCCTGGCACTGCCGAACGCGCGCGTGCTGATCCACCAGCCCGCCATGGGCGGCGGCGAACGCGGCACGGCGACCGACCTGCAGATCCAAGCCGAAGAGGTCATGCGCATGCGCACCTGGCTGGAGACGACCCTCGCCGCGCACAGCCACAAGAGCCCGGAAGAGGTCGGCAACGACATCGAACGCGACCTGTTCATGACCGCCGAGGGCGCCAAGGAATACGGCCTCATCGACGAGGTGCTCAGCCCCCGCAAGATCAAGCCGCAGGCCATCAGCAGCTAGCGCAACCGGCCGGGCGCCCCGAGGTTTTTCGCACCACGGGACGCCCGGTCGCCTATTCTGTCAGTCACCTCACCTAGAGTTGTAGGTAGACCTTTTCCGTGGGGCGCCCGCCGCACGGTTCTCAGCACCACGTTAGGGGAAGAACACCATGGCACGTATGGGTGAAAGCTCCGACCTGCTCAAGTGTTCCTTCTGCGGCAAAAGCCAAAAGCAGGTACGCAAGCTCATCGCCGGACCAGGCGTCTACATCTGCACCGAGTGCATCGAGCTGTGCAACGAGCTGATGGAGGAGGAACTGGCCGAGATCGAGGCCGGCCCCGAGTTCGAGTTGCCGCGCCCGCGTGAGATCTTCGACTCCCTGCAGGAGTACGTGATCGGCCAGGAGGGCGCCAAGCGCTCGCTCGCCGTGGCCGTGTACAACCACTACAAGCGCATCCAGTCGGGCACGGGCTCGTCGGCGGCGGCCCAGCTCAGCGAAGTGGACGCACTCGACGACGTCGAGGTCTCCAAGTCCAACATCCTGCTGATCGGCCCCACCGGCTGCGGCAAGACCTACCTCGCCCAGACCCTGGCCCGCCGCCTGAACGTGCCCTTCGCCGTCGCCGACGCCACCGCCCTGACCGAGGCCGGCTACGTGGGCGAGGACGTCGAGAACATCCTGCTCAAGCTGATCCAGGCCGCCGACTACGACGTCAAGAAGGCCGAACAGGGCATCATCTACATCGACGAGATCGACAAGATCTCCCGCAAGTCGGAGAACCCCTCCATCACCCGCGACGTCTCCGGCGAGGGCGTGCAACAGGCCCTGCTGAAGATCCTCGAGGGGACCGTGGCCTCCGTGCCGCCGCAGGGCGGGCGCAAGCACCCGCACCAGGAATTCATCCAGATCGACACCTCGAACGTGTTGTTCATCGTCGCCGGCGCCTTCGCGGGCCTCGAGGAGATCATCGGATCCCGGGCCGGGCAGAAGGGCATCGGCTTCGGCGCGCCGTTGACGGCCCTGAAGTCCGAGGCCGCCGCCTATTCGGACGTCCGCCCCGAGGACCTGCTGAAATTCGGCCTGATCCCCGAATTCATCGGCCGGCTACCCGTGATCACCACGGTGGAGAACCTGGACCGCGACGCGCTGATCAAAATCCTCACCGAGCCGAAGAACGCCCTGGTCAAGCAGTACCAGAAGATGTTCCGCATCGACGGGGTCGAGCTGACCTTCGAGCTGGACGCCCTCGAGGCCATCGCCGACATGGCGCTGGAACGCGGAACCGGCGCCCGCGGGCTCCGCGCGATCCTCGAGGAGACGCTTGCGTCCATCATGTTCGACCTGCCCGGCCGCGACGACGTCGCCGAGGTCGTCATCACCGCCGATGTGGTGCACAAGATCGCCGAACCCACGCTCATCTCTGCCGAGGTCGTGACCAAGCGGCGGAATAAGTCCGCCTAGGCCCGGCGTTCCCTTAACCGGTGGGCTGGACACATCCCGCCGACCGATGACGCCGACCTCAGGAGGTCCACTTGACCGAGAAAACAACCGTTGACTTCTGGTTTGATCCGATCTGCCCGTTCGCCTGGGCCACCTCCCGGTGGATCCTCGAAGTCGAGAAGGTCCGCGACATCGAGGTGAATTGGCACGTGATGAGCCTGGCCGTGCTCAACGAGGACAAGGACATCGACGAGGACTACCGCAAGGGCCTCGAATCCGCCTGGGGGCCGGTCCGCGTGGTCATCGCCGCCGCCGCAGCCCATGGGCAGGACGTCGTCGGCAAGTTGTACACCGCGATGGGCGAGCTCATCCACTACGAAGGCGTCAAGGACCGCGCCGAGGTCATCGACCGCGCCCTGGAACGCGTGGGACTGCCCGCCGATCTGGCCCGTGCCGCCGACACCGACGACCACGACCAGGCCCTGCGTGCCAGCCACGAGGAAGGCATCTCGAAGGTCGGCCAGGACGTCGGGACCCCCGTCGTCGGGTTGAACGGGACGGCCTTCTTCGGCCCCGTCATCACGCGGGTCCCCACCGGAGAGGAAGCGGCCCGCCTGTTCGACGCGTCGGTCACCCTGGCCTCCTTCCCGTACTTCTTCGAGATCAAGCGCACGCGCACCGAGAACCCGCAGTTCGACCAGGCGCAGGAGTTCGCGCAGTCCAGCGCGTCCTAGCGACCCGCGTTCAGCCTGCTCGAGCGGGTCGAACCGGCTGAACGACAAAAGGTGGCCCCGGCGGATTTCCGCCGGGGCCACCTCTCTATGTGTGGCTGCCCTAGCCCTGGGCCGCCGGCTCCTCGGCCGGGGCGAGCACGACGTCGGAGACCACCAGGTCCTCGCCACCGGCCTGCAAGTCCAGCTCGAGCGCGTTGCCGGCAGCCAGCAGGTCGCCCAGCCCAGTACGGATCCGGGCGATGACGTCCTCCGGGGCACGCACGACGCCGGAGAGCACCTGGGTGCGCTGCTTCACCTTGGCTTCCGACTTGGCCTTGCGGATGCCCCCCAGCGCCACGCCGACGGCCGGCAGGACGGCCGTGTCCGCGCCCTCGACCGCTCCGGCCAGGTGGGCATTGGTCGGCCAGCTGGCCCGGTGGACCGAACCGGCACGCCACCAGCCCCAGACCTCGTCGGTGGCGAAGGGCAGGAACGGGGCGAACAGGCGCAACACCGCATCCAGCGTCGTCGCCAGGGCTGCCAGCACCGAGGCCTGCTCCGCCTCGCCGCGGGCACCGTAGGCGCGGTCCTTGACCAACTCGACGTAGTCGTCGGTGAACGACCAGAAGAACGACTCAACGAGGTCCAGCGCGCGGGCGTAATCGTAGGACTCGAATGCGCGGTTGGCTTCCTCGATGACCCCGGACAACCGGGCCAGCAGCGACCGGTCCAGGCCGTTGGTGACCACGTGCGCGTCGCCATTGAGCACGTTGGCCTCGGTCGCGCCCAGGTTCAGGACGAACTTGGAGGCATTGAGGATCTTGATCGCCAGGCGGCGGCCGATCTTCATCTGCGCAACCTCGTAGGCGGTATCGGCGCCGAGCTTGGCCGAGGCGGCCCAGTAGCGGACCGCGTCCGCACCGAAGTCGTTGAGCACATCGGTGGGCACCACCACGTTGCCCTTGGACTTGGACATCTTCTTGCGGTCGGGATCGAGGATCCAGCCGGAGATCGCTGCGTTGTTCCACGGGACGCAGCCGTGCAGCGCGTCGCCCCGCACCGCCGTGGAGAACAGCCAGGTGCGGATGATGTCGTGCCCCTGCGGGCGCAGGTCGAACGGGAATACCTTGGCGAAGAAGTCGTCGTCACGGCTCCAGCGGCCCACGATCTGCGGGGTCAGCGACGACGTGGCCCAGGTATCCAGGACATCGGCGTCGCCGGTGAAGCCACCCGGGACATCGCGCTGGTCCGCGCTGTAGCCCGGGGCGGGCTCGGCGACCGGGTCGACGGGCAGCTGCTCGTCTGCGGGCAGGATCGGACGCTCGTATTCCGGGTTGCCCTCGCCGTCCAGCGGGTACCAGACGGGGATCGGGACGCCGAAGAAGCGCTGGCGGGACACCAGCCAGTCGCCGTTGAGGCCATTGACCCAGTTGGTGTAGCGCGAACGCATGAATTCCGGGTGGAAGTCGATCTCCTGCCCGCGGCGCACCAGGCGGTCGCGCCGCTCGGCATCGCGTCCGCCGTTGCGGATGTACCACTGCCGGGAGCTGACGACCTCGAGCGGCTTGTCGCCCTTCTCGAAGAAGTTCACCGGGTGGCTGATCTTCCGCGGTTCGCCGTCCAGCAGCCCGGCCTCGACCAGCATCCCGGCGACGGTCTCCTTCGCGGAGAAGACGGTCTTGCCGGCGATGGCCGCGTAGGCCTCGCGGCCGGCGTCCGAGGTGATCCACTCCGGGGTGTCGGCGATGACGCGCCCATCGCGGCCGATGATGGCCCGCGTGGGCAGCTGCAGTTCGCGCCACCAGGTGACGTCCGTCAGGTCGCCGAACGTGCAGACCATCGCGATGCCCGAGCCCTTGTCGGCCTTGGCCAGCGGGTGCGGGTGGACCTCGACCTCGACGCCGAACAGCGGCGAGGTGACCTTCTGGCCGAACAGCGGCTGGTAGCGCTCGTCGTCCGGGTTGGCGACCAGACCGGCGCAGGCGGCCAGCAGTTCCGGGCGGGTGGTCTCGATGTAGACCCTGGTGCCGTCCTCGGCGAAGAACGGGTAGCGGTAATAGGCCCCGGGGACCTCGCGGTCCTCCAGCTCGGCCTGCGCCACGGCGGTGCGGAAGGTGACGTCCCAGAGGGTCGGGGCCTCGGCCATGTATGCGTCCCCGTCGGCGAGGTTTTTCAGGAACGCCCGCTGGGACACGGCGCGCGAGGTGTCGTCGATGGTCCGGTAGGTCAGGTTCCAGTCGACGGAGAGCCCGAGCGTGCTGAACAGGTGCTCGAAGACCTTCTCGTCCTCGACGGCGAGTTCCTCGCAGAGTTCGATGAAGTTTCGCCGCGATACGACGTCCCAGTCGCGCTGGTTCTTCGCCGGGGTCGCCGGCGGCCGGTAGTCGGCGTCGTAGGCGATCTTCGGGTCGCAGCGCACCCCGTAGTAGTTCTGCACGCGGCGCTCGGTGGGCAGGCCGTTGTCGTCCCAGCCCATCGGGTAGAAGACGTTCTTGCCCTTCATGCGCTGGTACCGGGCGAGCACGTCGGTCTGCGTGTAGGAGAACATGTGTCCCACGTGCAGGGAACCGGATGCCGTCGGCGGGGGAGTGTCGATCGAGTAGACCGCCTCGCGGGTGGTCTCGGGGTTGAAGGTGTAGGTTCCCTCCGCGCGCCACTGCTGGCCCAGCCTCTCCTCGAGGCCCTCCAGTGCCGGCTTGTCGGGGACGGAAACGGTTGCGGGCGTGTCTGTGCCCAAGTTCTGTTCAGCCATGCCTGCCATTGTCCCATGTCGGGGCCGCCCGACAGATTCGACGGCCGTCCGCCGGCGCTTCTCCACAACTGCCGGCGAGCCGGCCCGGGGGAGGGACGACGGGCCTACCATCGGAGCATGGGCAACTTCAGACTGCAGCGGGCCTACGAGGCACCCAACGGCGGATACAGGATCCTGGTCGACCGGCTTTGGCCGCGCGGGGTCGCGAAAGAGGATGCTGAACTCGACGAATGGCTCAAGGACGTGGCCCCGTCGCAGGAGCTGCGCGCCTGGTTCAACCACCGCAACCACCGCTTCGAGGAGTTCCGGGAACGCTACATCGCCGAACTGGAGGACGGGGCGGCCACGGAGGCGGCCGAACACCTGATGGGGCTGGCCCGCGAACACGAGGACATCGTGCTGGTGTACTCGACCAAGGACGAGGAGCACAACAACGCCGTCGTGCTGCTGGACTTCCTGGACGAGAACACCTGAGGCACCTGGCGGGGCGGGGGCCTGCCGTGGAGGTCCGCGGCAGATGCGCCGCGGCGTCACCGGTGGTGCTTCACGGTGCGCAGGATCGCTAATGTGGTTCCATGACTTCACCACGCGAACAGCAGCAGCACACCGCCGTCGTCACCGGAGCCAGCACCGGCATCGGCGAGGCCACCGCCCGACTCCTGGCCGAGCGCGGGTGGAAGGTCTTCGCCGTCGCCCGCCGCGCGGAGCGGCTGGAGCAGCTGGCCGCGGACACCGGCGTCGTCCCGGTCCCGGCCGATATCACGGAGGACGACGACGTGGCACGGCTCCTGGCCACGGTCACCGAGGCCGGCGGTGCCGACACGCTCGTGAACATCGCCGGGGGAGCGCGCGGCGTGGACCAGATCGCCGACGCCAAGACGGAGGACTGGGACTGGATGTACCGGGTCAACGTGCTGGGCACGATGAAGATCACCCGGGCCTTCCTGCCCATGCTTCGTGCCCACGGGGAGGGGACGATCCTCAATCTGAGTTCGACGGCGGGACTGGCCGGCTACGAAGGCGGTGCCGGCTACAATGCCGCCAAGTTCGCCGAACGCGGCATGACCCAGGCCCTGCGGCTCGAGGAGGTCGGGAACAACGTGCGCGTCGTCGAGGTCCTTCCCGGGCTGGTGCACACCGAGGAGTTCTCGCTCAAGCGACTCGGTGGGGACAGCGCGGCGGCCGAGAAGGTCTACGCCGGGGTCGAGAAGCCGCTGACGGCCCGGGATGTCGCCGATGTCGTTGCCTACGCCGTGGGCCTGCCGCACCACATCAACCTCGACGAAATCGTCGTCCGGCCGGTGGCCCAGGCCGCCAACCACAAGATCGTGCGCCGGCGGTAGCCCCCACGGCGCCCGTCCCCGCGGCGGCGGGTTCCGCCCTGCGGGCCCGCCCGGGCGCGGTAACCGTTTGCAAACTTTCCACATTAAGCCTTGTCTTGGCCCCGAACCCGCAGTAAGCCTTAGTCAAGCCCCTCACCCTGGGTGGGGAGCGGCTCGGATGATCCATTCGCTTGAGGAGGGTTTTTGGCATGCACGGCGCAAAACGATGGGCACCAATCGCGGCTGCGGGCGTTCTCGCCCTGACACTGGCTTCTTGCGGCGGCGGTGGCGGCGGGAACGACAACAACGCGGCAGCGAGCGGTCCGGCGTCCGAGAACCTGGACGGCCGCGGCCCGATCACCTACGTGCAGGGCAAGGACAACTCCAACGTCGTCCGGCCGCTGGTGAAGAAGTGGAACGAGGCCCATCCCGACGAGAAGGTGACCTTCAAGGAGCAGACGGACCAGGCCGACCAGCAACATGACGACCTGGTGCAGAATTTCCAGGCCAAGAACTCCGAGTACGACGTCGTGGACGTCGACGTGATCTGGACCGCCGAGTTCGCGGCCAAGGGCTGGTTGCAGCCGCTCAAGGACACCCTCGCCATCGACACCTCGGCCATGCTCGAACCAACGGTCAAGAGCGGCACCTACAACGACACGTTGTATGCGGCCCCGCAGACCAGCGACGGCGGTATCCTCTACTACCGCAAGGACCTCGTCCCGACCCCGCCGAAGACGTGGGACGAGATGATGGGCATGTGCGACATCGCCCAGAAGAACGACATGGGCTGCTACGCCGGGCAGTACGCGAAGTACGAGGGGCTGACCGTCAACACCGCCGAGGCGATCAACTCCGCCGGGGGCAGCATCCTGGGTGACGACGGCAAGCCCACCCTGGACACGCCCGAGGCCAAGGCCGGGTTGGAGAACCTGGTGAAGGCGTACCAGGACGGGAACATCCCCAAGCAGGCGATCACCTACCAGGAGGAACAAGGACGCCAGGCCTTCGAGGCCGGCAACCTGCTCTTCCTGCGCAACTGGCCCTATGTCTACAACCTGGCCAAGACCGATGCCTCGTCCAAGGTCAAGGACAAGTTCGGGCTGGCGCCGCTGCCGGGCAAGGACGGCCCCGGTGCCTCGTCGCTGGGCGGTCACAACATCGCCATCAGCGTCTACTCCAAGAACAAGGCCACGGCCCATGACTTCGTCGAGTTCATGACCAGCGCCGAAACCGAGAAGTTCTACGCGACACAGGGGTCGCTGGCACCGGTCCTCACCGACCTCTACGACGACCAGGAACTGGTCAAGAAGCTGCCCTACCTGCCCGTGCTGAAGACCTCGATCGCCAACGCCGTGCCCCGGCCGGTGACGCCCTTCTACCCGGCCGTCACCAAGGCCATCCAGGAGAACGCGTACGCGGCCATCAAGGGCGACAAGACCGTCGACCAGGCGCTGCAGGACATGTCGGACGCCATCAGTTCGGCCGGCGCCTAGCCCAGGGGCCTCCCGGGGCCGGGCCCATTGCCCGGCCCCGGATCTCCCACCTGCGCACGGCCCACGGGGTCGGCGCCGTGCCACTCCCGGAGCGGCACGCCGCCACCACCGTTGCCGTACGCCCAGGCTGAAAGGACTTGAGATGGCAACCGAGGCAGCACGGGGAACACGCGGACGCCGGAGGGCACCGCAGGAACCACCTCCACCAAAGGAACCGGCCGGCCCGGGACACGACTCGCCCGAGCCGGTTAGCGACCGGCGGGCCAAGAGCCAGGGCAAATGGGCAACCTGGCTGATCCTGCCCTCGCTGATCCTGCTGGCCTGCGTGATCGTCTACCCGGTCATCAGCGCCATCGCCCTGTCCTTGCAGAAGGACCAGGGGCTGGATCCGGCCACCGGCATGTTCGTCGCCGGTGGCTTCGCCGGACTGGGCAACTACATCGGCTGGCTGCTGCAGCAGTGCCCGTCCATCGGCGGCGGCACCGTCGACTGCGCCCCCGGCACCCTGGGCTCCCAGTTCTGGAGCGCCACCTACAACACCTTCTTCTTCACCGTCATCACCGTAGCCATCGAAACGGTCATGGGATTCTGGATGGCCATGATCATGGCGCGCACCTTCCGCGGCCGCGGCCTGGTCCGTGCCGCGGTCCTGGTGCCGTGGGCGATCCCCACCGCGGTGACCGCGAAGCTCTGGTTCTTCATCTTCGCCTACGAGGGCATCGCCAACAGCCTGTTCAATGCGAACATCCTCTGGACTGGAAGCGAGGGGCCGGCCCGGACCGCCGTCATCATCGCCGATGTCTGGAAGACGACGCCGTTCATGGCGCTGTTGATCCTGGCCGGCCTGCAGCTGATCCCCAACGACGTGTACGAAGCCGCGAAGATGGACGGTGCCTCGACCTGGCAGCGCTTCACCCAGATCACGCTGCCGTTGGTGAAACCCGCCCTGATGGTCGCCATCCTGTTCCGCGTCCTGGACGCCCTGCGGATGTTCGACCTGCCCTACATCCTCACCGGGGGCGCCAACGGGACCACCACGCTGTCCATCCTCGTCGTCGACCAGATCCGGCAGGGCTTCAACGCCGCGGCCGCGCTGTCGACGATCACCTTCATCATCATCTTCATCGTGGCGTTCATCTTCGTGCGATTCCTCGGGGCCAACGTCGTGCAGAACACCAACATCGTGGAGACGAAGGAGTCGAAATGAGCGCCGTACCGGTCACCGCCACGCAGGGCGTGGACGACGGGGCACCGCGTGCCGCCGCCCGCCTGCGTCAGCGCTGGTCCTCCACCCGGACCTACATCAACGCCGGCGTCATCGTGCTGTGGTGCCTGCTGCCGTTCTACTGGATGGTCCTCACGGCCTTCCGCGACGTCGGCTACACCTTCGACACGAGCTTCTGGCCCACCCACGTCACGCTGGACAACTTCGCCACGGCCTTCTCCACCGACCTGGGCAACCACTTCGGGCGGTCGCTGTTCAACAGCTTCTTCATCGGCATCTGCACCACCGCCATCGGCCTGCTCTTCGGCGTCTTCGCCGCCTATGCGCTGGCGCGGCTGAACTTCCGCTTCAAGTTCATCGTGCTGGGCTTCATCCTGGGCGCCTCGATGTTCCCCGGGGTCGCCATCGTGACCCCGCTGTTCCAGCTGTTCACGAACATCGGCTGGATGGGCAGCTACCAGGCGCTGATCATCCCCGACATCTCCTTCGTCCTGCCGCTGACCGTCTACACGCTGACCGCCTTCTTCCGCGAGATGCCCTGGGAACTGGAGGAGGCGGCACGGATCGACGGGTGCACCCAGGGCCAGGCGTTTCGCAAGGTGATCATGCCGCTGGCGGCACCGGCGGTCTTCACCACCGCGATCCTGGCCTTCATCTCGGCGTGGAACGAGTTCCTGATCGCCAGCCAGCTGTCCTCCGACGCCACCGCACCGGTCACCGTCGCCATCGCCAGTTTCGCCGGCGCCCAACCGCACCAGGAACCGTATACGGCGGTCATGGCCGCCGGCACGATCGTCACGGTCCCGCTGGTCATCATGGTCCTGGTCTTCCAGCGCAAGATCGTCGCCGGTCTGACCGCCGGCGGCGTGAAGTAGGGCGGCGCGGATGGCCACCTCCGGACGCCGGGCCGCGCGGCGGGCCGAGAACCTGGACATCCTCATCGGGTTCCTGTCCTTCTTCGCCGCCGTGCTCGTCGTCGTCATCGTCACCACCGAGATCCAGGGTGGCTCCGCGCTGCTCTGGTCCCCGGTGCTGCTCGCGCTGGTCCTGGCCATCTGGGGCCTATGGCGGTTGCGCAGCCGGCTACCCGAGCCCACCATCGACCGCAAGACCTACTAGACCGGTACTACTGCAGCAGCGCACGACCACCGGACACGACCACCGGGCACGCCGGGTCGTCCGTGCCACGCCGGATCCGCTAGACTGGGGCCACCAGCTACGACCCGGCCATCACCGGTGAGCTTCCGGAAGAACGGCCCGCGGCGCGGGCCTGGTAGAACCGGGCGGTTGGGCGCGTCAGAGCCCGTGCAGAGCGGTTCGTGCACGCCACCCCACGGGGCGGTCCACGGACAAGCGGGGTGGTACCGCGAGCACCGGCGACCGAGCGCCGGGAATCGTCCCCGCATCGAGACGAGCAGGCGCGGGCACCCCACGCCGAACCGATGCGAGGACCACCGCCGATGAGCATGTACCCCAAGGCCTCCACCCATCCCGAGGACGCCACCGTCGCTTCCCCGCGCTTCCCCGAGATCGAGGAACGCGTGCTGGAGTATTGGGAGGAGGACGGGACCTTCCAGGCCTCCATCGACGCGCGCCCGGCCGGGAAGGACGGCTCCAACGAGTTCGTCTTCTACGACGGCCCGCCCTTCGCCAACGGCCTGCCCCACTACGGGCACCTGCTCACCGGCTACGTCAAGGACCTCGTCGCCCGCTACCAGACCCAGCGCGGCAAGCGCGTCGAACGCCGCTTCGGCTGGGACACCCACGGGCTGCCCGCCGAACTGGAGGCGATGAAGCAGCTGGGCATGACCGACAAGGCCCAGATCGAGGCCATGGGCATCGACAAGTTCAACGACGCCTGCCGCTC
>DATNBS010000035.1:0-9799 GCA_035571895.1 Arthrobacter sp.
CTGCGGCGCCGAAGGCCACCCGGTCGAAGCAGGCCACCCGCACGACCACCGCGAACGTGAACCTACGCCGGGGCGCCGGGACGTCCCACCGGATCCTCACCACGGTGCGCCGCGGCGGCACGGTCCGGCTGACCGGCAAGCGCCAGGGCGTCTGGTACCAGGTCACGTACGGGTCGCGCACCGGCTGGATGTCGTCCCGGTACCTGCGCTAGGACCTGCGGTGGCTGTCCTCGGCTAGCGCGGCAGCGCGCCGTCCAGGATGACCCCCAGGCCCCAGGCGAACGCCTCGGCCCCCAGCGGGGGACCACCCGGAACGGCCGGATCGTCGACGGCCATCGACTCCAGCCGGGCCCGCTCCTGTTCGGCGGCCACGGAGCCCAGGATGTGGTTCAGGACCAGATGCTGCGCCCACGCCGACTGGGCGGCACCGACGCCGGCGGATTCGAGCAGGTCGCGCAACCGGGTCAGCGGGGAAAGGGCAGCCGGCTGCATGGACTGGGCGAGTTGGATGACCTCGGCGCTGTCGGGCACCGGGACCAGGGCCGACCGGATGGCCGTGGCCAGGTCGATGACGGCGGTGCGTGCCGCCGTCGTGTCCTGGTCGGTGGTGGATCCCGTGGGGGTGGGGATGCCGCCGAGCAGCTGGGCGGCGACGTCCACGAGGAGCTCCTGCTTGTTCTTCACGTGCCAGTACAGCGCGCCGACCTGGACCTCCAGTTCGCGTGCCAGGCGGCGCATCGACAGGTCCGCGAGCCCGAAGTCGCGCAGGATGGACACCGCCGTTGCCACCACGTGTTCCCGAGTCAGCGCCATGGGCTCCAGTCTAGGTGAGCGGCAGGGTCTGCCCGGTGCCGCGCACGAGGACTACGGGACGATGCCGGCGTTGACCGGCACCCGCTGGTCCGGCGACGCAGCAGCCGCCGATGGTCCGTTGTGTGGAAAAAGTCGCAAGTTCCCCGGCACTTGGGTAAACTCGATGCGTAAGAGCCCCTTTCACTCTTACGCTTCCGCCCGGTTCCGGGGCGGGGTACGGAGGACTGGGGCGTTCTTGTGTCCGGCACCGCCGGAACCCGGCGCAAGCCGGCCGCTGACCCACGCAAGGGGGAGGATCCCATGCCAGCAATCGTGATCGTCGGAGCCCAATGGGGCGACGAGGGGAAGGGCAAGGCCACCGATCTGCTCGGCGGCCGCGTCGACTACGTGGTCAAGCCCAACGGCGGCAACAATGCCGGGCACACCGTCGTCGTCGGCGGTGAAAAGTACGAGCTGAAGCTCCTACCCGCCGGCATCCTGTCCCCGAACGCGACCCCCATCATCGGCAACGGCTGCGTGGTGAACCTGGAGGCCCTGTTCGAGGAGATCGACGGCCTGGAAGCCCGCGGCGCCGACACCTCCAAGCTGCGCATCTCCGCCAACGCCCACCTGGTCGCCCCCTACCACCAGACCATGGACAAGGTCACCGAACGCTTCCTGGGCAAGCGGGCCATCGGCACCACCGGCCGGGGCATCGGCCCGGCCTACATGGACAAGGTGGGCCGCCTGGGCATCCGCGTGCAGGACGTCTTCGACGAGTCCATCCTGCGCCAGAAGGTCGAAGGGGCCCTGCGGCAGAAGAACGAACTGCTGGTCAAGATCTACAACCGCCGCTCCGTCGAGGTCGAGGAGGTCGTCGAGTACTTCCTGGGCTTCGTGGACCGCCTGCGGCCGCTGGTCATCGACTCCACGTACGTCCTGAACGAGGCCCTGAACGCCGGCAAGGTGGTGCTCATGGAGGGCGGCCAGGCGACCTTCCTGGACGTGGACCACGGCACCTACCCGTTCGTCACCTCCTCCAACCCGACAGCCGGCGGCGCGTCCGTCGGCTCGGGCATCGGCCCCACCCGCATCACCCGCACGGTGGGCATCATCAAGGCCTACACCACCCGCGTCGGGGCCGGACCGTTCCCCACCGAGCTCTTCGACGACATGGGCGTCTACCTGCAGAAGACCGGTGGCGAATTCGGCGTCAACACCGGCCGGCCGCGGCGGTGCGGCTGGTACGACGCCGTCCTGGCCCGCCACGCCTCGCGCGTGAACGGCTTCACCGACTACTTCGTGACCAAGCTGGACGTGCTGACCAACATCGAGCGCATCCCGGTGTGCGTGGCCTACGACGTCGATGGGGTCCGCCACGACGAGATGCCCATGACACAGACCGACTTCCACCACGCCAAGCCGATCTTCGAGTACTTCGACGGGTGGACCGAGGACATCTCCGGGGCACGGACGATGGAGGACCTGCCGGAGAACGCCCGGAACTACATCCTGGCGCTGGAGAAGATCTCCGGGACGCGGATCTCCGCCATCGGCGTCGGCCCGGACCGCGACCAGACGATCGTGCGCCACGACCTCATCGTGGACGACGCCTAGCAGGCCTGCCCCCCACGGTCCCGTGGGTCCAGGATGCCGCCCGACCCCGGTCGAGGCGGCATCCGCCGGTTAAGCCGTCGCCCCGGCGTGGTGGCCGGCATGTTCGAGGGCGGCGACGAACCCGTCGGGACGGACGATGACAACGGTTCCATCGGGCAGGTGGCGCCGGGGCGCGGCGCCGAAGCCGTGCAGCGGCAGTCCGTAGTGGGAGGCGGCCCGTGCCCCCGCCGCAGCGGCACGGGGACCATAGGCATGGACCTGCCAGGTAGCCGAGGCCAGCGGGGCGTGGTTGTCCTCACCCGGGTTGGTGGCCCCGATCCAGGGCAGCCGTCGGCCGAGTACCGGGTCCCGGTTCCGGCGGCGGGCCGGCCCCCGCAGGCCTCCGGCCCGGCGTCGTGCACTGTCGGTCATCCAGTAGTGGATGCGCAGTTGCGACACGTAGCCGAACATCCGCCGCCCCAACGGGCCGCGCGGCACCACGCGCACCAGCACCGGCCAGGCCAGCGGCATGACCCGCTCGCGGATGAACCGGGCCCGGGGCGCGGAGGACGTGACCGCCGCGAAGAGCCGGTCGGTCGTGGCGACCAGGTGCCCGGCGACCGGAAGGCGTTCGGCGGCGTAGCGGCTCAGGTAGTCCTCCGGCATGCGCCCGGCCAGGACGTCGGCGAGCTTGCAGGCGATGTTGTGCGCGTCCTGCAGCCCGGTGTTCATCCCCTGGGCGCCGACGGGCGAGTGCACGTGCCCGGCATCGCCGGCGAGGAACACGCGGCCGGACTGGAAGGCGCCGGCGACCCGGTGGTGCACGCGGTAGGTGGCGAACCAGCCGGAGGTGTCGTAGGTGACGCCGAAGTCGTGCTCCAGGGCAGCTCGGGCCCGGGCCTCGTCCACGGTCACACGGTCGGCGTCCCCCGCGGCTGCCCCGCCTGGCGCCCCGTCCGTGGTCCCGGGACCCTCCCCGGGGACATCGCGCAGGATGCCCAGCAACCGGACGCGGCTGGGCTGGCCGGGGGAGGACATGGGGAAGGTCAGCAGGAAATCGTCCCCGGCGAGCCGGACGTTGATGCCCGATCCCGTACCCGAGACGCCCTGGGCATCGACGACGTAGAAGACCTTGGCGTTGGTCTGCCCGCCGAAGCCGATGCCCAGCTGGCCCCGCGTGGGGGAGGAGGCCCCGTCGGCGGCGATGGCATACCGCGCGGAGATGGTGCCGGTCCCCTCGGGTGTCTCGACGGTGACGTGGACGCGCTCGCCGTCCTGCCGGAGGGCGGTCATCCGGGTGTTCCACTGGACCGGGCACCCGACGCCGGCGAGGCGGTCGGCCAGGATCTGCTCGTTGGCGTGCTGCTCCAGGATGTGGATCCCCGGGTAGGGGGTCAGCCCCTTGCCGATCTGGCGCAGGGGCACCGGGCTCCACGATTGCCGGCCGACCCCCGGCCGCAGCTCATCGGCCGGCACCGCCCGGGCCAGGACCTGGTCGACGACCCCCAGCTGGGCGTAGACCTCCATGGTCCGCGCCTGCACGCCCAGCGCCCGGGATTCGCGGGTCGGTCCGGACTTGCCGTCGACGACCACGGCGTCCACGCCCAGGCGTTGGAGCCAGTTCGCCGCCATCAGCCCGGTGGGGCCGGCTCCGATGACGCAGACGTCCACCTCGTGCTGGTAGCTCTCCATGCGGTCAGGCTACGCGCCGGTGGTGCCGCCGTCATCGGTGGCTCGGTGGTGGCTTCTTCACGGTCCAAACGTTACGGAGCGGTAGCCGGGGTGCCATCCACCATTGGGTCGATCGTGGGTACGCTGGAGGGACCGGCAGCGGAAGGCGGAAGCGATGAAGATCAGTGTTGGACAGTTCTCGCCCAGCGGCGTGCTCGCGGAGAACCTGCAGGTGGTTCGCCGGATCGTGGCCCGGGCCAAGGACTCGGGTGCCGAGTTGGTGCTCTTCCCCGAGGAGACCATGTTCACGGTGCGCAAGATCGAGGGCGACCTGGCCGCCGCGGTCGACCGCGAGTGGAGCACGTTCGTCCAGCAGGTCTCGCTGCTGGCCGCCGAATTCGGGGTGGCCATCGTCGCCGGCGGCTACGAGCCTAGCGGCGAACCCCAGCCCTACAACACGCTGGTGGTCGTGGACGGCACCGGCAGGATCCTGGGCACCTACCGCAAGATCCACCTCTACGACGCCTTTTCCTACCGGGAATCCACCCGCATCAAGGCCGGGGACGCCTCCGCCGTGCCGGTCTTCGAGATCGGCGGACTGAACGTGGGCATCATGACCTGCTACGACATCCGCTTCCCCGAGATGGCCCGCCGGCTGGCCGTCGCCGGCGCCGACGTGGTCCTGGTGGCCGCCGCCTGGTTCAAGGGCGACCACAAGATCGACCACTGGGAGACCCTGCTCAAGGCCCGCGCCGTGGAGAACACCGTCTGGATCGCCGCCGCCGGGACCAGCTCGACCAATACCGTGGGCCACTCGGCCATCCTGGACCCGCTGGGCATCCCGGTGGACTTCCTCGACGACGAGACCGAGGCCCTGGTCACCGTGGACGTGACCCGGCGCCGCGTCGAGGAGGTGCGCGAGTTCCTGCCGGTGCTGGCCAACCGGCGGATCGGAACCGACATCACCGCCTGAGCGCCGCCTCGCGGGCATTGGCCGCGGCGTGCTCCTCCCACCGGTCGGAGGCGGGGATGGCCAACAACCGTCGGGTGCAGAACGCGAGCACGACGGCGATGCCACAGATTCCCGCGCAGAGGGCCAGGACCCCGGTCCATCCCCAGGCCGCGTAGCCGAAGCCGGCGACCAGCGGGGCCAACGGGACCGCGCCCATCGCCAACACGTCCAGCGCGCTGTTGGCCCGGCCCAGCAGGTGCGTGGGCACGGCGACCGTGAAGTAGCCCAGCAGCGAGGCGTTGATGGCCGGGGCCGCGAACATGCTCGCACCCAGTGCGCTGCAGATGGCCGGAACCGTGTGCACGAACGGCAGGACCGCCACCGCGCCTGAACACACGGCCAACCCCACCGCGCCCAGCCACCCGGTGGGTACCCGTCGCACCAGCGGTGGGGCCAACACGGCCCCTGCCAGCATGCCGATCCCGACGCAGGCCGTGGCGACGCCGATGGTCGCCGGTGACTCCCCACGCTGTTGCAACCCGAACACGACGGCGGTGACCGCGGCGTTCATCCCGAGGTTCACGATCGTGGAGATGGCCATGACCCCGCGCAGCTCCGGGCGGTGCAGCAGCCAGGCGAAGCCCTCCCAGGCTTCCTTGAGGTAGCCGGTGCGCGCGGCGGGAGCAGCGGGGTCGACCGTTCCGGTGGCCAGGGCGGCATCGGAGGTCGCGTTGTCGTCGCGGCGAGGGTGCAGGTCGGCGCGGATGCGCAGCACCGACAACAGCCCGCAGAAGTTGAGCACGGCAGTGGCGGCGAAGGGCACCGCATGGCCGATGACCAGCAGGACGCCGCCCAGCGGTCCGCCGGCCAGGCTGACCACCGCGTCGCGGCCCTGGTTTGCCGCCATCGCCGACCCGATGGAGCGCGGTTCCACGACGGATTTCAACGCGGCATTCGGAACCCCGTCGAACAGGCCGCTGCGCACGTTCATCAGCAGGTTCAGGACCGTGAGCAACCAGAAGCCGAGCAGCCCCGCGTATTGGAAGGCCGCCAACGCGGCCGCCACGAGGATCGCGGAACCGGTACCCAGCAGGATCAGGGCGCGGCGGTCATGCCGGTCGGCCAGGACGCCTCCGGGAAGGGTGACGAGGAGGCGGCCGACCTGGCCGACGGCTGCCACGATGCCGGCCTGGGCCGGATCAGCGGTGACGTAGAGGGCCAGCAGCGGGACGGCGAAGTTGTGCAGGGCGCGGCCGAGCCCGGTCGAGGTGTCGGTGGAGAGCCACCAACGGTAGTCGTGGTTGCGCCAGAGCGTCGGCGGGCGGTTGGCCTCCGGGGTGGTTGCCGGCTGCGCCGGGGACGCTGCTGGTGGATCGTGCGGGAGCGGGTCCATGCACCGAGCGTAGATCCGCAGGAATAGTTGCGCAATAGCAGTTGCGCAACTTTTGTGGTGGGTTTTGTAGACTCATGCCATGGATACCGATCGCCAGCCGTCGCGCGCACCGGAGCTCGAGTCGCGCGTCATGACCTCGCCGATGCTCAAGGCCATGGCGCATCCGCTGCGCCGCCGGATCGTGGCCGTGCTCGGCGCCCAGGAATATGCCCGTGCCACCGATTTGGCACGCCAGCTCGGGGTCGCGGCGAACACGCTGAGTTTCCATCTGCGCACGCTCGCCGAGGCGGGCTTCGTCGAGGAGGCCCCGGAATTCGCACGCGACCGGCGCGACCGTGTATGGAAGGGCGTCGTGCAGTCCTACAAGGTGGGTTCACCCGACACCCCGATCGGCCCTGAGGACGAGGCCCCGCTGGCCGCGTACCTGGACCAGCTGACGATGGACCAGCAGGAAATGGTAGCCAAGGTTACCGCGTGGGCGCCGAACTTCGCGACCGGCCGCGAGGCCGAGGCGAAGGGCGAACTGAGCATGGGCACCCTGCGGCTGACGCAGGAGGAGGCGGACCAGGTCTTCACGGAGGTCTGTGCCGTCTTGGACCGTGCGCGCTCGCTGCACCACGTCCCCGCGGAGACCGACGAGGCCGAGGGCGTGCATGCCTGGGACTACACGTTCATGGCAGCACGCGAGGACTTGTAGGCCAACATGTCCGGGTTTTCGTTGGAACCCGCGACGCAATCCCGTGAAAACCCGGACAACAGCGTCCCGCTCCCACGAAGGCGGTCACCTGACCTCGGATGCTACGACACGACGGCCCGCCACCCCCGCAGGGGTGGCGGGCCGTCGTCGTACTGAGGGACTGGCAGCCCTAGGCGAGCACCTGCCGCTTGGAGGAGACCACGCCGGTGTTGAAGCCGGCCAGGTGCAGCCCGCCGTGGAAGCGTGCGTGCTCGATCTTCACGCAGCGGTCCATGATGGCGTTCATCCCGTACGACTCGGCCAGCAGGGCGGCGTCCTCGTTCCAGATGCCCAGCTGCAGCCACACGGTCTTCGCGCCGGCCTGGTGGGCCTCCTCGACGATCCCTGGGGTGTCCTCGGCCTTGCGGAAGACCTCCACCAGGTCCGGGGCCACGGGCAGGTCCGCCAGCGAGGCGTGGACCGGGTGGCCGAGGATCTCGGCGCCCTTCGCCGCCAGGATCGGGTTGATGAAGTAGAGGTCGTAGCCCGTGGAGCTGTTCAGGTACGTGGCCACGAAGTAGGAGGCGCGCGCCGTCTTGTCGGAGGCGCCGACGATGGCGATCGACTTCGTGGAGCGCAGGATGGCCAGCCGTTCGGGCGCCGAGGGGCCGACCCAACGGCGCTGCGTGGTCTCGGTGCTCATTTGCCGGCTCCGATCTGCCCGCCGACGCCTGCCGGGACCGCGCAGGCGGTCCCGTTCCCGGTCTGGTTCCCGTGGTCCCGGTCCGCGACGGCGGGGGCCTGCTGCGAGGCGGCCAGCGCCTGGTCCAGGTCCCAGATGATGTCCTCGACGTCCTCGAGCCCCACCGACAGGCGGATGAGGTCCTCGGGGATGCCGGCGGCGGTGAGCTGGTCGGCGGTCAGCTGCTGGTGCGTGGTCGATCCCGGGTGCAGGACCAGGGTGCGCGCGTCGCCGATGTTGGCCAGGTGGCTGGCCAGCTGCAGCGCCTCGATGAACCGTCCGCCGGCCTCCCGGCCGCCGGCGACACCGAAGCTGAACACCGAGCCGACGCCCCCGGGCAGCAGGTCCCTGGCCCGCGCGTGTTGCGGGTGCGAGGGCAGCCCGGCGAAGTTCACGTAGGTGACGCGCGGATCGGCCTCGAGCCATTCGGCCACGGCCTGGGCGTTGGCCAGGTGGGCGTCCATGCGCTGCGGGAGCGTCTCGACGCCCTGGAGCAGCTGGAAGGCCGATTGTGCCGGCAGCGAGGGCCCGATGTCGCGCAGCTGCTCGGAGCGCAGCTTGGTGAGGAACCCGTATTCTCCGAAGTTCCCCCACCAGGAGACGTTGCCGTAGGAGGGGACCGGCTCGGTCATGGTCGGGAACTTGCCGTTGCCCCAGTTGAACCGCCCGGATTCGATGACGACGCCGCCCAGCGTGGTGCCGTGGCCGCCGAGGAACTTGGTGGCCGAGTGGATGACGATGTCCGCGCCGTGCTCGATCGGGCGCAGGATGTACGGAGGGGTCAGCGTGGAGTCGACGATCAGCGGGATCCCCGCCTCGTGGGCAACGGCCGCCAGGCCCTGCAGGTCCGCGATGTCGCCCGAGGGGTTGGCGACGACCTCGGTGTAGAGCGCCTTGGTCTCCGGACGCAGCGCGGCGGCGAAGTCGGCGGCCTCGTTGCTGTCCACGAAGGTGGTGTCGACCCCGAAGCGGCGCAGCGTCACGTCCAGCTGGGTGATGGTGCCGCCGTAGAGCTTCGAGGAGGCCACGATGTGGTCGCCGGCCTGGGTCAGCGCGGCGAACGTGATGAACTCCGCGGACATGCCCGAGGCGGTGGCCACGGCCCCGATCCCGCCCTCGAGCGAGGCGATGCGCTCCTCGAACGCGGCGACGGTGGGGTTGCCGATCCGGGAGTAGATGTTGCCGTACTTCTGCAGGGCGAACAGGTTGGCGGCGTCGTCGGTGTCCTTGAACACGAACGAGGTGGACTGGTAGATCGGCACCGCGCGGGCGCCGTGCTCGGCATCGGGGGTGCCCCCGGCGTGCAGGGCACGGGTGCGGAATCCGAACTGGTGATCCGACATCTCGGCGTTGGCTCCTTCGAGGTTGGTTTCCGGCTGCTGCCGATCCCGCCCATGGTGCGGTCCCGCGGAACCCTGCAGCGGGTCGCGCTGCGCTCCATCGGTCCTGGCGGTAGCACCGCGCCGGTGGTTTCCGGTGGTTGCTGCGGCGTCGACAAGCCAGGTCTCTCGGCCGCTCGGGATGGTTCCCTCCATGGTGGCAAACCCGGGCCGGCGGTCAAAGAATGTTTCGCCGCGTGGCGTTCTGCCGGATCCGGCTAGGGTGGGAGCCATGGGAGCACGCATTGCACTGGTCCGCCACGGGGAAACCGACTGGAACGCCCAGAAGCGCCTCCAGGGCCAAACGGACATCGAGTTGAACGAGGCCGGACGGGACCAGGCGCGGGCAGCAGCCCGGGAGCTGGAACGCCTGGCGCACGACGGCGGTGCCTGGGACCTGCTGGTCTCCTCGCCCCTGGGACGGGCCGTGGAGACGGCGGCCATCATCGGCGCCCGTCTTGGCCTGGAGGCCATCGTCCCGGTGCGGGACCTGCAGGAACGCCACTTCGGCGAGGGGGAGGGCCAGGTCGTCGAGGGCATGGACCCGGTCGAGGTCCGGCGGCTGCTGGACACCGCCGAGCCCGACGACGCCGTGACG
>DATNBS010000036.1:0-4108 GCA_035571895.1 Arthrobacter sp.
TCGCGGCCCACGGCAGCCATCGCCTCGTCACCGAGCGCACCCGCACCGGCATGCCGGAGACGACCATCGGCTTCGTGCCCGATGTCGGCGGGCTCTACCTCCTGTCCCGGGCACCTGGTGGTGCGGGCACGCACGCGGCGCTGACCAGCGCGCACCTGGACGCGGCCGACGCCCTGCACCTCGGTCTGGCGGACACGCACGTCCCCTCCGCGGCGCTGCCCGGCCTGGCCGCCGCGCTGGAATCCGCGGCCACGGCCCAGGACGTCGACGCGGCCATCGCCCGTGCCGCGGAACCGGCACCCGCGTCGTCCCTGTCCGGACAGTGTTCCTGGATGGGCAAGGACTACGCCGGGGACTCCATCGAGCGGATCCTGGGCCGGCTGCGCACGCGTGGCGGCGAGGCCGCCGACGCCGCGGAGACCATTGCCGCCAAGTCGCCCACCGCCGTGAAGACCACGTTGGCGGCACTGCGCCGTGCTGCGGGGCTCCCGTCCCTGGAGGCAGCGCTCGATCAGGACTACCGGGTCGGCGTGCGCATGCTCGCCTCGCACGACTTCCTCGAGGGCATCCGCGCCCAGGTCATCGACAAGGACCGCCAGCCCCGCTGGAGCCCGGCCACCCTGGACCAGGTCGGACCGGGGCTGGTCCGCGACTACTTCGAGCCGCTCGGCCCGGATGAACACGGCGGGGAACTCGGCCTCGCCGACGACGTGAAGGAGCGTGCCTGATGGCCACCGGAACAGGAACCATTGCCTTCCTCGGGCTCGGCCACATGGGCCTGCCCATGGCGAAGAACCTCGTCGCCGCGGGGTATGCGGTGCAGGCGTTCGACGTCGTCCCGGCCGCCGTCGAGGCCGCTGCCGCAACCGGGATCCCCACGGTGGACTCTGCCAACGACGCCGTCGCCGGGGCCTCCGTCGTCCTGACGATGTTCCCCGGCGGGCAGCAGCTGCTCGATGCCTACCGCGGCGTCGACGGGCCGGGCCTGCTCGCCGTCGCGCACCCGGACACCCTGTTCCTGGACTGCTCCACGATCAATGTCGACGACGCCCGGGAAGCGGCACGCCTGGCCTTGGACGCCGGGCACCGCAGCGTCGATGCCCCGGTCTCCGGCGGTGTCGTGGGCGCCGAGGCCGGGACGCTGACGTTCATGATCGGGGCACTGCCCGAGGACCTCGAATCGGTCCGCCCGCTGCTGGAGGTCATGGGCGGCAAGCTCGTCCACTGCGGGGACCACGGCGCCGGGCAGGCGGCAAAGGTCTGCAACAACATGATCCTGGGCGTGAGCATGATTGCCGCCTCCGAGGCCTTCGTCCTGGGCGAGAAGCTGGGCCTGACCCACCAGGCGCTCTACGACGTGGTCTCCACCGCCTCCGGGCAGTGCTGGGCGGTGACCACCAACTGCCCCGTCCCCGGCCCGGTCCCGACCAGCCCCGCGAACCGCGACTACCAGCCCGGTTTCGCCGGGGCCCTGATGGCCAAGGACCTGGGACTGGCGCTGAAGGCCATCGAGAGCACCGGTGTCGCCGCCGAACTGGGCCCGATGGCCGCGGCGATGTACGAGCGCTTCCGCGACGAGGGCGGGGCCGGCCGCGACTTCTCCGGGATCATCACCGACATCCGCGACCGGTCCAACGGCGCCGACTGACCGCCGGCCGGACCGCGGTCAGCCGGGAGTGCCCCCGGCGAAGTCGCCGGCCTGTTCGCGGAACCGGGACAGGATCCGGATCAGGGCCGTGATGTCCTCCGGGGGGAACCCGGGAGCCGAGAAGACCGCGGAGTTCAGTTCCGCCGTCGTGCGCTCGGCGACCTCGCGGCCGCGCCCGGTGAGCGAGACCAGGGTGGTGCGCCCGTCGGTCGGATGCGGGCTGCGCTGGACGTACCCGGCCCGTTCCAGGCGGTCCACCGCGTTGGTGACCGAGGTCGGGTGGACCTGCAGCAGGGCGCTGACCTTGACCATGGGCAGCGAGCCCGTGCGCGAGAAGCCCAGCAGGGCCAGCAGCTCGTAGCGGGCGAAGGTCAGCCCGAAGGGCTTCACGACCGCCTCGCAGCGCTGGAGCAGGATCTGCTGGGCGCGCATGACCGCGGTGATGGCGGCCATCGGCGCGGCCTCCGCGGTCCAGCCCTGGTCCTCCCAGTTGCGCTGGGCCGCAGCGATCGGGTCGAAGGGCAGCGGTGCGCTCATCCCCGCCCCGCTCATCCCCGGCCTTTGAGGTCCGGGAAGTCGGTGTCGGCGTACTCCGTGCCCAGGGCCCCGGCCGGGGCAGTGCCGCCATGCCGGGCCTCCTCGTTGCGGCGCAGCTCGACCCGCCGGATCTTCCCGGAGATCGTCTTGGGCAGCTCGGCGAACTCGAGCCGGCGGATGCGCTTGAACGCGGGCAGGTGCTCGCGGCAGTACCCCAGGATCTCCTCCGCCGTCGCGGCGTCGGGGGCATGGCCGGCCGCCAGGACCACGTAGGCCTTGGGCACGTTCAGCTTCAGGTCGTCGGGGGAGGGCACGACGGCGGCCTCCGCCACCGCGGGATGCTCGATGAGCACCGACTCGAGTTCGAAGGGGCTCAGCCGGTAGTCGCTGGACTTGAACACGTCGTCGTCGCGGCCCACGTAGGTGATGATGCCTCGCTCGTCCCGTTCGGCGACGTCGCCGGTGTGGTAGTAGCCCCCGCGGAAGGCCGCCGCCGTCTTCTCCGGGTCGCCGTAGTAGGACTTCATCAGGCCCAGCGGGCGCGGGTCCAGCCGCAGGCAGATCTCCCCGAGGTCGGACTCCGCGCCGGTTGCCGGATCCAGCAGGACGACGTCGTAGCCCGGCAGCGGGGTGCCCATGGCGCCGATCTTCACGGGCTGGCCCGGGGTGTTGGCGATCTGCACGGTGGTCTCGGTCTGCCCGAAGCCATCGCGGATCTGCTGGCCCCAGGCCCGGTACACCTGGTCGATGACCTCGGCGTTGAGCGGTTCCCCGGCCGAGACGACCTTGGTCGGAGGGGTCTTCAGCCGGGTCAGGTCCGCCTGGATGAGCAGCCGCCACACGGTCGGCGGCGCACAGAAGCTGGTGACCTTCTCCGCTTCCATCTGGTCCATCAGCGCGGCCGGGTCGAACCGGTCGTAGTTGTAGATGAAGACGGTGGCCTCGGCGATCCACGGGGTGAAGACGTTGGACCAGGCATGCTTGGCCCAGCCCGGGGAGGCGACGTTCAGGTGCACGTCCCCCGGGCCGAGGCCGATCCAGTACATGGTGGAGAGGTGCCCCACCGGGTAGGAGGTATGGGTGTGCTCGACCAGCTTGGCCTTCGAGGTGGTCCCGGAGGTGAAGTACAGCAGCAGGGTCTCGTCCCCGCGGGTCGGCCCGTCCGGGGTGAACCCGGTGGGCGCGGTGGCGGAATCGGCATAGGAGAGCACCGGCGTCGTGCCCTGGGAGAGGACGGACGGGGCCTCGCCGACGGCGACCAGGCGGTAGCCGCCGGGGACGCCGGCGAACTTGGCGAGGTCGGCCGTGCCGGCGATGGCCCAGGTTGCGCCGCCGCGCTCGACGCGATCGGCCAGGTCGGCCGGGCCCATCTGCGTGGTCGTGGGGATCATGACGATGCCCAGCTTCATGGCGGCCAGCATGATCTCCCACAGCTCGACCTGGTTGCCGAGCATGAGGATCGCCTTGTCGCCGCGGGTGAAGCCGGCACCGCGCATCCAGTTGGCGACCTGGTTCGACCGGGCGGAGAGCTCGGCCCAGGTGCGGCGGGTGGAGGAGCCGTCCTTCTCGACGATGACCAGGGCCGGGGTGTCGGCCCGTTCGGGGGTGGCGGCCACCGCGTCGAACCAGTCGAGCCCAAAGTTGAACTCCTCGAAGGCCGGCCAGCGGAACTCCTGGCGGGCCCGGGCGTAGTCGCCGCGGAGGGAGACGAGGTGGTCGCGGGCTGCGCGGAAGTCGTCGGTGACTGACATGTCGCACCTTTCAATGGGGGTACCAGGCCGAACCGCCGGGGCGTTCCCCCAAAATATACGTGGACATCCTAGCGTTTGGAAGAGGCCCACGCGGTGCCCCCTGTCAGGTGGCGGGGGTGCGCCACCAGTCATCGAGGATCGACACCGGGACGGTGCGCTTGTGGCGGGTGGG
>DATNBS010000037.1:0-16093 GCA_035571895.1 Arthrobacter sp.
TTTCGGGCAAGATCAAGCTCGGGCGGACCGCCCCGGATGGCCGGGAGAACCTGCTGGCGGTGCTCGGTCCGGGTGAGCTCTTCGGCGAGATGGCCCTGTTCGATCCGAGCCCGCGCAATGCCACCGCCACCGCGGTGTCGGAGACGCGTCTGGCCGGCCTGCGCCATGAGAACCTGCGCAAGGTCCTCAAGACGTCCCCCGAGGTCTCGGTGCAGCTGCTGCAGGCACTGGCCCGCCGCCTGCGCCGTACCAACGAATCGCTGGCCGACCTGGTGTTCTCCGATGTCCCCGGCCGCGTGGCCAAGGCGCTGCTGGACCTGGCGGACCGTTTCGGCCGTCCGGCCACCGACGGTGTCTTGGTGGCCCACGAATTGACCCAGGAGGAACTGGCCCAGCTGGTCGGGGCCTCCCGCGAGACGGTGAACAAGGCCCTGGCCGAGTTCGTGCAGCGTGGGTGGCTGCGCCTGGAGGCCCGCGCGGTCGTCATCCTGGACATCCAGCGCCTGCGCCAGCGTTCCCGCTAGGCCGGTGCCGCGCCGGATGATCCGGCGCACCGTTGCACCCCCGCCCGCCGGGGCGTCCCGCACCTGCGGGACCGCCGCCGGGGCGGGGGTTTTTCGTTTGCCCCACCGGCGGCCGGGCGGGCCGGAGATCCAGCCGGCGGGAGGTTTAGCGGCCCCGTGCCGCGGCGCCGCCCTCCGAGGCGGTGCTGATGCTCACGTCGAGGTAGTAGTTGCCGTCGATGCCGACGAGCTTGGGGTGGTAGGACTTCACCGGGCGGCGGTGGGACAGGTAGGCAACGGTCCCGCGGGTCGTGGCGATCTTTTCCAGCAGGAACTCCACGGCGGGGGTGGTGATCCGGCTCAGGTCGAGCCCGCGGGTGTCGTCCTGCCCGACCTCGTCGCCCAGCAGTGGTTCGGTGCGGTGCTCCAGCACCTCGGCCGCGGACTTCCACGCGGCCCACACGCCCTTGCCGCGCAGCAGGGTCGCTTCCTGCTGGGGCGGCAGCGCCGCGGCGAAGTAGCGGGTGTCGAACCGGCGGTGGGCGAAATCGGGGCTGATCCAATGCGAGAGCGGGCGCAACAGGTCCGTGCGCAGCCCGAGTCCGCGTTTGGCCAGCATGGAGGTGAAGCTGACGTCCTGGCCCGCGACGTCCTCGCGGACCTGCATCCACTCCTCGGTGTTGCAGTTCTCCACGATCGAGAGCGGGTCCGCCCCCGCCAACAGGATGCCGGTCTCCTCGAACAGCTCGCGGACCGCGCAGACGATGTGGCTGCGGGTGATCCGGTGGTCCAACACGCCCAGTCGTTCGGCCCACCACCCGATGGTGGGTCCGAACCAGGCGGTGAGGTCGTCGTCGTCGGCCTCGAAGCTGCCGCCCGGGAAGGCGACCGAGCCCAGTGGCGATCCGCCGGGGCGGTAGCCGAGGTAGGTCTGCACGCCCTGCGGGGAATCCCTCAGCAGGACAACGGACGAGGCCTTGCGGGCTGCGCGCGGGGTGCGGGCACCGAAGGTGGTCCAGCTGTCCGCCGCCCCGATCTGGGACGGCGGCAGCGGGAAGAGGCGCCGGAGCAGACCGGTGCGGGGCAGGTCGGCTTCCGCGGGACGCGGCCCGCCGCCCGTGCCCGATACGCACCCGACACCGGGGCGGGGTGGGTCAGTTGAATTCTGCAATCAGTTCAACTTCCACGGCGGCGTCCAGCGGCAGGGCCGCCACGCCCACGGCCGAGCGGGCATGGACGCCCGCGTCGCCGAAGACCGTTCCGAGCAGCTCGGAGGCGCCGTTGACCACGCCGGGTTGCCCGGTGAAGGCCGGGTCCGAGGAAACGAAGCCGACAACCTTGACAATCCGGGTGACGCGGTCGAGGTCGCCGATCATGGACTTCACGACGGCCAACGCGTTGAGCACCGCGACCGCGGCCTGGTCCTTGGCGGCCTCGGCCTCGACCTGTGCGCCGACCTTGCCGGTCACTGTGAGTTCGCCGTTAATGAAGGGCAGCTGCCCGGAGGTGTGCACCAGGTTCCCGGTGATCACGGCGGGCACGTACGCGGCAACGGGCTTCGCCACCTGGGGCAGCGTCAGGCCGAGGTCGGCAAGGCGCTGTTCGACGGCGGATGAGGGCTGGTTTTCCACGGCTTCCGGGTCCTTTCCTGCTACTGCTTCGGTCGTTTGAGGTAGGCCACCGGGGCGTTTCCGTCCGGCCCGGGGATGACGGTGACGAGTTCCCAGCCATCGTCTCCCCATTGGTCCAGGATCTGCTTCGTGGCGTGGACAATGAGCGGTAATGTCGCGTATTCCCATTTGGTCATACGGGATACGTTAGCTCCTCCGGCTAAACTGGTGGGCATGGCGTCTCGAAAGTCCCCCTTCTTTAACACCGCGACCACCCTCGGCAAGATCGTGGCCTTCTTCGGTGTCAGCGCCCTGTGCGGCGTCCTGGCCGCCGGAATGCTGATCCCCGCCGCCTCGGTGGCCGGTTCCACCGCCTCGGTCGGCATGGACTTCTTCGAGGCGCTGCCGGCGGAGCTGAAGCAGGAGCCGCTCTCGCAGCCCTCCACGATCCTGGCCAAGGACGGCACCAAGCTGGCCACCTTCTACGCGGAGAACCGCACACCGGTGCCGCTGGACAAGATCTCGAAGAACATGCAGGAGGCCATCGTCTCCATCGAGGACGAACGCTTCTACGAGCACAATGGCGTCGACCTGCGCGGCATCGCCCGCGCTGCGGCCCACAACCTCACCAGCTCATCCCAGCAGGGTGCTTCCACGCTGACCCAGCAGTACGTGAACAACGTGCTCATCAACGCCGCCTTCCTCAACGGCGCCGACAAGTCCGACATCACCTACTCGGGCACCAAGAACCTGGCCGACAAGCTGCGCGAGGCCAAGCTGGCGATCTCCGTGGAGAAGGAGTTCACCAAGCAGCAGATCCTGCAGGGCTACCTGAACCTCGTACTCTTCTCCGGCACCACCTACGGTGTCGAAGCGGCAGCACAACGCTTCTTCTCCGTCCACGCCGAGGACCTGAACATCCCGCAGTCGGCCATGCTCGCGGGCATGGTCCAGCGCCCGAATACGTTCAATCCGATCACGAACCCTGAACTGACGCTCAAACGACGCAACACTGTGCTGGCGGCCATGCTCCGCACTGATGCGATCACCCAGAAGGAGTATGACAAGGCGGTCAAGACCGACTTGGGGCTGGACCCGAAGGAACTGAAGTCCGGTTGTTACGGTGCCCCCTCGGCCAACTACTTCTGCGATTACGTCGCCCACCTGATCCTGAAGGACCCTGCCTACGGCAAGACAAAGGAGGCCCGCGAAGCCCTGCTTTACCGTGGCGGCCTGACGATCAAGACGACACTGGATCCCCGCTTGCAGAAGGAAGCGGAAAAGGAAACCCAGAAGACCATTCCCGCGGACGACTCCTCCGACATGGGTGCTGCCATCGTCACCGTGGAACCAGGCACGGGCAACATCCTGGCCATGGCACAGAACAAGAAGTACGGCTCGATCCCGGACAACCAGTCCTACACGACCTACAACTTCAACGTCGGCCAGTCCATGGGCGGGACCCGCGGGTTCCAGGGGGGGTCGACGATGAAGCCGTACACGGCCATCGCCTGGCTGGAGGACGGCCGGAAGATGACCGACACCGTCGATGCCAGCCGGGACAGCTATCCCGCGTCCTTCCACTGGAAGGCCTCCTGCATGCCGAAGGGCTACGTGTCGCTGGATCCGCCCGGCTACACGGTGGGCAACGCCAGCCCCGGCTTCAAGCGGCGCATGACCGTGGACTACGGCCTCTACTGGTCGATCAACACCGCCACCGTCGCGGAGGCCTCGAAGCTCGACCTGTGCAAGATCGCCGACGTGACCAAGCGCACCGGGTTGTTCAATGCCTGGGACGACAAGCCGATCACGGGCGCGAACCCCTCCTTCGTCATCGGTTCCGTGAACATCACGCCGCTGGCCCAGGCCACGGCCTTCGCGACGTTCGCCAACAAGGGCGAGTACTGCGAGAACCGTGCCCTGGAATCGGTCACCGATGCCGCCGGCAATTCCTACAAGGTCCCGGGCATCTCCTGCGAACAGGTCATCGAGCCCGACGTGATCAACACGCTGAACGGGACGTTGAAGCGCATCGCCGGCACGCGTGTGGCCAAGGGTCGGATCAGCGAGCCGATCGCCGGCAAGACCGGTACCAACAACTCCGCCTCCTCCACCTGGTTCGTCGGCTACACCACCGGCACGTCCACCGCTTCCTGGACTGGCCGGTTCACGGGCAACCAGAGCACCAAGGGCGAGACCATCAACGGCAAGACCTACGACTACGTCGACTCCTCCACACTGGCCGCGCCGCAGTGGTACGAGTACGCCAAGGACGTCATCGACTACTACCCGACCGAGAGCCTGCACACCTCGTCGAAGAAGTCGTCCGACTCGGAGGGTTCCTCGGAAGATGGTTCCTCGAGCGATAGCGGCGATAATGGCGACTAACGAGGCATAACCGAACCACCGAAGGAGAGCACCGCACCCATGGCCGCATCACGGGACACCTGGCAGTCGATCAAGCGAGCGGTACCCCTGCTCGGCGCGGGCGCGGGAGCGGCCGCGGCGTTGGGGGGCCTGGCGCTCGGGTACGGCATGATGGAGCGTAATGCGTTCACCATCCGCCATGAAACGCTGCCCCTCCTGCCCCGGGGCTTCGCCGACCTGCGGATTCTCCACCTCTCGGACATCCACCTGGTCCCTGGCCAGGAGGCGAAGAAGCAGTGGTTGCGCTCCCTGGCGGACCTGGACCCGGACCTGGTGGTCAACACCGGGGACAACCTCAGCCACCGCGGTGCCGTGCCCGAACTCCTCGACGCGCTGGAGCCCCTCATGCGCTTCCCCGGGGTCTTCGTCCCCGGTTCCAACTGCTACTACGCCCCGCGGCCCAAGAACCCCCTGCGCTACCTCGTCGGCCGCAACCAGCCGGGCACCCTGGACCACCGGGTCCTGCCCTGGCGGGAAATGCACGCCGGCTTCGGGGCAGCCGGCTGGGTCAACCTGACCAACCGGGCCATCTCGCGGACCTACCACGGGCTGCGCCTGGACTTCTCGGGCGTGGACGATCCGCACCTGAAACTCGACGAATTCGCCGGATGGCCCAGCGGCTCCACGACCGGCGACCAGGCGCCGCATATGCGGATCGCTGTCACCCACGCGCCCTACCAGCGCGTCCTGGACCAGTTCACCGCCACCGGAGCGGACATCATCTTCGCCGGGCACACCCACGGCGGCCAGATCTGTATCCCCGGGTACGGGGCGCTGGTGAGCAACTGCGACCTGCCCACCTGGCGGGCCCGCGGATTGACCTACTGGGACCACGCCGGCAGGACGACGCCGCTGGAGGTGTCGGCGGGCATCGGGACCTCTCGTTTTGCACCGGTACGCATCGCCTGCCCGCCCGAGGCCGTCGTGGTCACGCTGACCTCCCGGGACTGAGCCGACCGGCCGATTGGTAGTGCCCAACCGCTCGCGGTACCGTATGTTTTGATTGCTGTAGGCAAACACAACAGAACGAGGACACCCATCGTGGTGCAACACCAGAACAGCCAGAGCGAACCCCCGGCATCGACGTCGTTCCGCAGGACCCTCGCCCGGCTGGGGCCCCAGATCCGCCCCTACCTCCCGCGCCTCGTCGCGGGGTTCCTCTGTGCTCTCGGCGCGGGCATCGTCGCCCTGACGATCCCGCAGGTGCTGCGCGGCCTCGTGAACTCCGTGCTGCACCCGGGCGGCTCGACGGACGACGTCTGGATCAGCGCCGGGATCGTCGCGGCCCTCGGCCTGGCCGAAGCCGCCCTCGTGTTCTTCCGCCGCATCTTCGTCATCACCCCGGCCGCCCGCATCGAAACCGACCTGCGGATCCGACTGTACCGCCACCTGCAGCGGTTGCCGGTGGCGTTCCACGACAAATGGGGGTCGGGCCAGCTGCTCTCGCGGTCCATGGCCGACCTGAGCCTGGTGCGCCGGTGGCTGGCCTTCGGCTCGATCATGTTGGTCGTCTCCACCGTGACCGTCGTGGTCGGGCTGTGGTTCATGTTCACGAGCAGCTGGCTGCTCGGGCTGATCTACCTGGCCGGAGCCATCCCCATCACCATCCGGGCGTTCTACTTCCGCAACGTCTTCCGCGCGGCAAGCCGGCTCAGCCAGGACCAGGCCGGAGACCTCGCCACCAACGTCGAGGAGTCCGTCCACGGCATCCGGGTGATCAAGGCCTTCGGCCGCGGCTCCCAGGCCCTCGAGGGGTTCGGCGTGCGCGCACGGCAATTGCGCGACACCGAGATCAACAAGGCACGGTCCCTCTCCGGGTTCCTCATGTTCGTCGTCTCCATCCCCGAGATCACCCTCGGTGCCGGGCTGCTCGTGGGCATCTGGCTCACGGCCCGCGGCGAGCTGACCGTGGGAGATCTCGTGGCGTTCTTCGGCACGGCCGCCGTGCTCGCCGCCCCGGTCGAAGGGATCGGCATGCTGCTGGGCATGACGCTGACGACCAAAACCGCACTGGACCGCCACTTCGACGTCATGGACACGCGTAACACGATCGATTCACCCGCCGACCCCGAGGTCCCGACCCATCCCCGGGGCCGCCTCAGCCTGCGCGGCGTGACCTTCAGCTACCCCGATGCCCGCCCGGGCTCCGTCCCCGTCCTGGACGGGCTCGACCTCGAGGTTGAGCCCGGCGAGACGATGGCCCTGGTCGGGGTCACCGGCAGCGGCAAGTCGACACTGCTGCAGCTGGTCCCCCGACTCTACGAGGTCACCGGTGGCGCGATCGCCGTCGACGGGGTGGATGTGCGCCGGATGGACCTGGCCGACCTGCGCACCGCCGTGTCGGTTGCCTTCGAGGACACCACGCTGTTCTCGTCCTCGATTTCCGACAACGTCCTCCTCGGAGCCGACCTCCCGCCGGGTCGGGATCCGCGGCACGCCCTCGACGAGGCGCTCGAGGTCGCGCAAGCCGGTTTTGCCCACGACCTGGACCAGGGAGTGGACACCGTCATCGGCGAGGAGGGGCTCTCCCTGTCGGGCGGCCAGCGCCAACGCATCGCCCTGGCCCGTGCCATTGCCGCCAAGCCCCGGATTCTCGTCCTGGATGACCCCCTCTCCGCCCTCGATGTCCGGACCGAGGAGGCCGTCACGGACCGGCTCCGCGGCGTGCTCGAGGGGACCACGACGCTGATCGTCGCCCACCGGCCTTCCACCGTCATGCTCGCCGACCGGGTGGCGCTGCTGCGCGACGGGCACATCGACGACGTGGGAACCCACACGGAGCTGCTGGCCCGCAACGAGCACTACCGCTACGTCATCGCCAGCCTGGACGAACCGCCCACCGTGGAGGACGTCCTCGAGTCGGACACCCGGGGAGGGACCCGCGCATGAGCCAGACACGAGGCGTCGGCGACGAAGACCAGATCCTGCTCAGCCGCGAGGACCGCAGCCGCGTCAGGGCCCGTTCCTGGCGCCTGCTCGGCCAGCTGGCCGCCCCGCTGAAGCCCATGCTCCTGTTGACGGTGGTGCTGGTCATCGTCTCGAACCTGGCACGGGCCTCCTTCCCGGTGATCATCGCCTGGGCCATCGACTGGGCCCTGCCCCAGCTCGTGGCCGGGAACGCGGCCCCGTTCACGATCACCGGCACCGCGTACCTGGTCTCCGCCGTCCTCGCCGGGGTCCTGCTGGGCTGGTACAACCTGTGCACCGCCAAGGTCAGCCAGGCGATGTTGCTGACCCTGCGCATGCGGGTCTTCCGGCACACCCAGCTGCTGAGCCTGGAATTCCACGAGAAGTACACCTCCGGGCGGATCATCTCCCGGCAGACCTCGGACCTGGAGACTTTGCGCGAACTGCTGGACCAGGGCATCTCGCAACTGGTCTCCGGCGTCGTCTTCGTCATCTTCACCGCGGCGAGCATCTTCTGGATGGACTGGCGCTCGGGCCTGGTGGTGTTGTGCGCCGTGGTCCCCGTGGCCGTCGTCTTCCGCTGGTACCAGAAGCACTCGGAAATCATCTTCCGCGAATCCCGCGTGGTGTCGGCACGGCTGATCACCTCGTTCGTGGAGACGATGACGGGGATCCGTGCGGTGAAGGCATTCCGCCGCGAGCGCGACAACGACACCCGCTACGGGACCGTCGCCCACGACTACCGCGACAACTCGATCCGGTCCATCAACCTCTTTGGTGTCCTGCAGCCGTCCCTGGTGCTGATCGGCAACCTGACGGTGGCGACGCTGCTGCTGCTGGGCGGTTTCCGGGTTTTGGACGAGACCCTCGAGGTCGGCGTCCTGGTCGCCCTGCTGCTGGCCGGCAAGCGGGTCTTCCAGCCCGTCGACCAGATCGCCATGTTCTACAGCTCGCTGCAATCGGCCACCGCTGCGTTGGAGAAGGTCTCCGGGCTGCTCGAGGAGGAGCCGACGGTCGTCGAGCCCGCCCGGCCGGTGGCCCTCGACCGGCCCGCCGGGAACATCCGCTTCCAGGACGCGGTCTTCGGCTACGGCGAGGGGCCGGTCGTCATGGACCGGTTCGACCTGGAGATCCCCGCCGGGCAAACGGTCGCCGTCGTCGGGCAAACCGGTGCCGGCAAGTCCACGCTGGCCAAGCTCATCGCCCGCTTCTACGACCTCACCGAGGGCTCGCTCACCCTGGACGGCGTCGAGCTGCGCGACCTGGCCAACGAGGAGCTGCGCCGCTCGGTGGTCATGGTGACGCAGGAGGCCTTCCTGTTTTCCGGAACCGTTGCCGACAACATCGCACTGGGCAAGCCCGGGGCGTCCCCCGACGAGATCGTCCTCGCCGCGCGGGCGGTCGGCGCCGACGAATTCATCCGGTCCCTGCCCGATGGCTACGACACCGACGTCAACAAGCGCGGCGGCCGGGTCTCGGCGGGCCAGCGACAGTTGATCTCCTTCGCCCGCGCCTTCCTGGCCGACCCGACCGTGCTCATCCTGGACGAGGCGACGTCGTCGCTGGACATCCCCAGCGAGCGGCTGGTCCAACGCGGGCTGCAGACCCTGCTGGGACAGCGGACCGCCTTGATCATCGCCCACCGGCTCTCGACGGTGGAGATCGCCGACCGCGTGCTGGTGGTCCACGATGGGCGGATCGTCGAGGACGGCAGCCCGCGGGAGCTCGTGGAGGCCGGGGGCCGCTTCGCGGCACTGCACGCGGCCTGGCAGCAGAGCCTCATCTGAGACCCGCTGTGCATGGCGAAGGCCCGGTCCCCGCAGTGCGGAAACCGGGCCTCGACGTCACCGCTGGACGCGGTCCCGCCCGACGATCACATGGCGGTGGCGTGGGGCCAATCGCCGACGTTGATGGTTGAGTGGGGCCAGTCCCCGACGCTGATGGTGGAATGCGGCCAGTCGCCCACGGCCACCGCCGAGTGGGGCCAATCGCCGACGTTGATGCTCGAGTGCGGCCAGTCACCGACCGCCACCGAGGAGTGGGGCCAGTCGCCGACGGCGGGGGTGGAATGCGGCCAATCGCCGACGGCGAGAACCGCACCGGCCGCCAGTGCGGCAGTGGCTGCAAGCGCTGCAACAAGCTTCTTCAATGTCTTCTCCTTGAGGGTCGCCGTGGATGTACCTGTACCGCGTCAGTGAGTGGCGCATCACTTAACATTCATTGTAAATTGGTGGGAACATGTTTCGTCAAGGTTTTGCGAGCAAAGCTTTCTCGACGCAAGCTGTAGTCCACCACGACGTCGTACTAAGGGGAAGCCATGGGAATCAAATTCGGCGAGAAGCTGCGTCACGCCCGGCAGCAGATGAAGTTGACCCAGGCCCAGCTCGGACATGGCAAGTACTCCACGAGCTATATTTCCCTGTTGGAAACCGGCAGCCGCGAACCCACGGCGGAAATCATCACGGAGCTCTCAGCCCGTCTCAACCTGGACCGGGAGCTGATGGACTCGTGGAACACCCCCGTGTCCGCCGACGAGGCGGAATTCGTGCTGCTCGAGCACCGCGCCCGCCAGTCGTTCACGGCCCGTGAATACTCCGACGCCGGCGCCACCGCGGCCGAAGCCGCTTCCGTGGCCCTGCGGCTGAAGAACTCCAGCGCCTGGTGGAACATGATGTTCCTGCGTGCCGAGTCGCTGCGCGACCAGGGCCTGCACGACGAGTACCGCACCACGGCCGAGGAGGTCCTCAACCATCCGCTGACCGATGAATCCCTCGCGCTGAAGGTCAGGGCCGAGACCCTCGTGGCCAACGCCTACCTGGGGCTGGGCAAGCTGCACATCGCCGTCGAGCATGCCATCAACGCGGTAGAGCAGGGCAAGAACCTGCCCGGCGACTCGCTGATCTACATCGGTGCCCTGTTCGCCCTGATCGCGTCGCTGGCCGAATCGGGCCAGCTCGACACCGCCTGGAACAGCTGCGAGGCACTCGCCGAGGCCGTCTCCGAGGGCGCGCCGAGCCAGACCGCCGGGAATGCCTATTGGGCCATCGGCAACGTCGCGTTCAAGCGCCAGGACATCGCCGCCGGGCTGAGCAACCACCAGTTGGCCGCCCAACGGCTGCTGCCCGCGAGCGACATCGAGCAGTGGGCACGGTTCAACAAGGCCTCCGCCTCCATGCGCCTGACCGCGGGCGTCGTCGAGCCCGAAACCCTCGAGTGCATCGAGAAGGCCGAACTGGCGATCAGCGTGATCGGCGGCAACCCGGCCGAGGCGCTGGAACTGCGGCTGATCCGCGCCCGCTGGCTCCACCTGAACGGCCAGCCCGAGCAGGCGCTGCAGGAACTGGAGCCGGTCTCCAAGGACCGCGAGATGCTCTCGCAGCACCTCCAGGGCGAGATCGACCTGCTCACCGCGCGCTGCATGGTCAGCATGGGCAACGGCACCGAGGCGGTGGACCACCTGGCCCGCGCCCAGCAGGCCTTCGCCCTGGCCGGTTCCCCCGACCGCGCGTCGCTGGCGATCGAACTGGCCACGGAGATCCGGGCCTCCCGCCGCTAGGCGGAGAAGGCCCGCCCGGTCAGGCGCTCGAACGCCTCGATGTAGCGCTGGCGGGTGCGCTCGACGACCTCCGGCGGTAGGGCCGGGGGCGGGACCTCTCCGGCGCGGTCCCAGCCGGAGGCCGCGGAGGTGAGCCAGTCCCGGACGAACTGCTTGTCGAAGGACGGCTGGGCGTGCCCGGGCTCGTAGGTCCGGGCGTCCCAGAACCGCGATGAGTCCGGGGTCAGGACCTCGTCGCCCAGGGTGATCACGCCGGTGGCAGGATCCAGGCCGAACTCGACCTTGGTGTCGGCCAGGATGATGCCCCGTTCCCGGGCGATCTGCTCCGCCCGGGTGTAGACCCCGAGGGTCAGCTCGCGCAGCCGGGCGGCGACCGTCTCCCCGACCCGATCGACGACCTCGGTGTAGGTGATGTTCTCGTCGTGCTCGCCGACCTCGGCCTTGGCCGACGGGGTGAAGATCGCCGGTTCCAGCGCCGATCCGTCCACCAGCCCGTCGGGCAGGGGCAACGAGCAGACGGTCCCGGACGTGCGGTATTCCGCCAGGCCCGAGCCGGTGAGGTAGCCGCGGGCGATGCACTCGATCGGGTACATCTGCAGCTTCCGGCAGACCATGGCCCGCCCCGCCACGGCGTCGGGCACGTCCGTGGAGATGACGTGGTTGGCGAACCCGTCCAGCTGGTCGAACCACCACAGGCTCAGCTGGGTGAGCACCTTGCCCTTGTCCGGGATCGGGGTCTCGAGGACGAAATCGTAGGCGCTGATCCGGTCGCTGGCCACCACCAGGACCCGGTCGGCTGCGGCGGGGTCGATGCCGGCCGGGGTGTAGAGGTCGCGCACCTTGCCCGAATACAGGTGGTCCCATCCGGGCAGGTCCAGCGTCTCGGTCTCGAATCCGGCCATCAGTTCTCCTCCAGCTCGACGGCGATGCCGCCCTGGCTGGCGCGCAGGGCGATGTCGGTGCGGTACTGCCCACCGGGCAGACCGATCTTCCCCACCCCGGCGTAGGCCCGTTCCCGTGCGGCGTGGAGGTCTTCCCCCAGGCCGACCACGGCCAGCACGCGCCCCCCGGCGGAGACGGTGGCACCGTCGTCGTCCAGGGCCGTCCCGGCGTGCAGCACACTGACCCCCTCGAGGGCCGCCGCCTCGTCCAGGCCGGTGATGACATCCCCGGTGACCGGGCTGTCGGGGTACCGGGCGGAAGCCAGGACCACCCCGACCGCCGCCTCCTGGCGCCAGGTCAGGGGTTCGACGGCGTCCAGGGTGCCGTTCGCCGCGGCCAGCAGCAGCGATCCGAGCGGCGTCTGGAGCCGGGCCAGCACCGCCTGGGTCTCGGGGTCTCCGAACCGGGCGTTGAATTCGATGACGCGGAGGCCGCGCCGGGTCAGGGCCAGCCCGCAGTACAGCACGCCGGTGAACGGCGTGCCGCGGTCGGCCATGGCCGTGATGGTCGGCATCGCGACGCGGTCCATGACCTCCTCCACGAACCCGGCCGGAAGCCATTCGAGCGGGCTGTAGGCCCCCATGCCGCCGGTGTTCGGGCCCTCGTCGCCGTCGAAGATGCGCTTGAAGTCCTGAGCCGGGGCCAGCGGGACGGCATGGTGGCCGTCGGAGATGACGAACAGGGAGACCTCGGGTCCGTCGAGGAACTCCTCGATGACCACGCTGCCGCCGGCGCCAAAGCAGTCCTCGGCGTGCGCGAGCGCGGAGGCGCGGTCCTGCGTGACGACGACACCCTTGCCGGCGGCCAGCCCGTCGTCTTTGACGACGTAGGGGGCGCCGAAGGCATCCAGCGCGTCGGCTGCCTCGGCGGCGTCGGTGGCCACGCGCGCCATGGCGGTGGGGACACCGGCCACGGCCATGACCTCCTTGGCGAAAGCCTTCGAGGCCTCCAGCTGGGCGGCGGCCTGCGTGGGCCCGAAGACCGGGATGCCGGCCTGCTGCAACGCGTCGGCGACGCCGGCGGCCAGGGGCGCCTCCGGCCCGATGACGACCAGCGAGGACCCGAGCTCGCGGGCCAGCGCTACGACCGCCGCGGGGTCCTGGGCGTTGACCGCGTGGACCGGCACGTCGCGGGCGATGCCCGCATTGCCGGGTGCTGCGTGGACCTCGGTGACGAACGGGTCGTCGCGGAGGGAACGGACAAGTGCGTGTTCGCGGCCGCCGGGGCCAATGACGAGTACCTTCACGATCCCCAAGCGTACCGGGGCACGGCGGCGGGGGCTTGGGTAGGCTGGTGGGCGTGCGTAAAGAAACCCTTTGGGAAGCCCGCCGCAAGGAAAACCCCGGCCATTCACAGTGGTACATCCAACGCTTCGAGGCCATGCGCGCCGAGGGGGCGGACCTCGACGGCGAGGCCCGGCTGGTCGACGCCATGCTGCCGCGGTGCAGCCGCGTCCTCGACGCCGGCTGCGGGCCCGGACGCGTCGGCGGCGAGCTCGCCCGGCGCGGCCACCACGTGGTCGGGGTGGACGCCGACCCCGAGTTGATCGAGGCGGCACGCGCCGACCACCCCCAGGTCGACTGGAGGGTCGCCGACCTCGCCGAACTCGACCTGCCCGCCGACGCCGGGCCCTTCGATCTCATCGTCTGCGCGGGCAACGTCATGACGTTCCTCGCGCCGGGGTCCGCGCCGGAGGTCCTCCGGCGCTTCCACGCCCACCTGGCCCCCGGCGGGCGGGCGGTCGTCGGCTTCGGCACCGACCGCGGCTACGCCCCCGAGGACTTTGCCGCCGATGCCCGCAACGCCGGCCTCACGCTCGACCAGCGGTTCTCCTCCTGGGAGCTGCACCCCTATCCCGGGGACACGGGCTTCCTGGTGGCGGTCCTGGGCCGGCCCGCCGCCGGCTGATCCCGGCGGTGGGACGGGAGCGGGGGGCTTAGAGTAGTCGCATGTCCCAGAGCACCCCAGCTTTTGCCGACCTGGCCGTCGTGGACCGCAACGGCTTCATCGAATCCCGCCATGCGGGCACCGCCGTCGTCCTCGGCTCCGACGGCGAGGTCCTGCGCTCGCTGGGCGACATCGACGCACCGGTCTTCCCGCGCTCCTCGCTCAAGCCCTTCCAGGCGCTGGCCTCCATGCAATCCGGGGTCCCGCTGCGCGGCGCCGAGGTCGCCCTGGCCTGCGCCAGCCACGTGGGCAGCACCGAACACCAGGACCTGGCCGCCGGGATGCTGGCCAAGGCCGGCCTGTCCGAGACGGACCTGCGCTGCCCGGCCGCCTGGCCACGGCACGAGGACACGCGGCTGGCCGCCATCCGTTCCGGCGGCTCGCCCTCCCGCCTGGCCTTCAACTGCTCCGGCAAGCACGCCGCGTTCCTGTGGGCGTGCACCGAGAACGACTGGGACACCGCCACCTACCTGGACCCCGGACATCCGCTGCAGCGGCGCGTCGTGGAGGTCGTGGAGGACTATGCGGGCGAGAAGATCGCCCACCTGGCCGTCGACGGCTGCGGCGCCCCGATCCCGGCGATCTCGCTGCGCGGGCTGGCCGCCGCGACCGGCCGGCTCTCCGGATCGCCCGGCAACAAAGCCGCCGATGCCCGGGCGGCCACCATCGCCACCGCCATGCTCGACTACCCCCGGGCCGTCCACGGGCACGGCGAGGAGAACACCGTCGTCATGGAGGACCTGGGGCTCCTGGCCAAGCTCGGGGCCGAGGGCGTGTTGATCCTCGGCGCCCCGGACGGGGTGTCCTGCGCCCTGAAGATCCGCGACGGCAACGCCCGCGCCGCCTCGCTGGTGGGGCTGACCCTGCTGGCCTCCGTCGGCGCTATCGAGGTGGAGGCGATGACCGCCGTCCTCGAGAAGATCACCTCCCCGGTGCTCGGGGGCGGGGAGCCCGTGGGCCGGGTCCGCCTCGCCCGGCCCGTGCTGGACCTGCTGGACTAGGCCATGGGGGTACGACGCCGCATCCCAGCCGGGACGGGCCGGGCCGCCGTGGCTGCCTGGCAGCGGGCGGACACGACCGAACGCGCCGCACTGCCCCGCCCGGCCACCGCCATGGCCGTGCGCTATGCGCTCGAGGAGCTCTCCGAGCGCGCCGAAGGCAATTCGGTGGAGGTCAGGGTCCCGCCGTTCGGCGTCGCCCAGTGCGTTGCCGGACCCCGGCACACCCGCGGCACCCCGCCGAACGTGATCGAACTCGACGCGGCCACCTGGCTGGCGCTGGCCACCGGGGAACTCGACTGGGCAGGCGCGCTGGCCTCCGGCGCCGTGTCCGCCTCCGGGCTGCGGGCCGACCTGTCCGGGCACCTGCCGCTCTTCGGTACCCTTTAAGGCATGGAATCCCCCCGTTCAGCCTCCTCCCCCCGCGACCACGGCAACGCCCCCGGGCCCCTGGAGGTCTCGGTGTCCAGCTCGCCGAAGTTCTGGCCGTTCGTCGGGGCCGGCGCCGTGCTCGGCGTACTGGCGGCCATGGTCACCGCCCTCGCCGGGGATCCCGACGGCGAGTTCACCCGGGGATCGGTCTTCGGGTTCTTCGCCGTCGTCTTCGGGCTCGCCGGCGTCCTGCTCGGCTGCATCGCCTTCCTCATCGTCGACGCCGTCCTGCGCCGCCGCAGCCGCCGTGCCCACGCCGTGCCGATGGATGACGACGGCGCGTCAAACTAGCGGCCCCGGGGCCGCCCCCTCCTCCGCGACGTGAGAGAATGTTGAGCATGGTGCGCGGTGACGGAATGCTTTCACATGATCTCTTGGCCGGAGAAAAGGGCCCGCAGGACGAATGCGGGGTCTTCGGGGTCTGGGCCCCCGGCGAGGAGGTCGCCAAGCTGGCCTACTACGGCCTCTACGCCATCCAGCACCGCGGACAGGAATCGGCGGGCATCGCCACCTCCGACGGCCAGCGGATCAACGTCTACAAGGACATGGGCCTGGTCTCCCAGGTGTTCGACGAGAACACGCTGAACTCGATGACCGGCCACATCGCCGTGGGCCACTGCCGCTACTCGACCACCGGCGCCAGCCACTGGGCCAACGCCCAGCCGACGCTCGGGGCCACGTCGGAGGGCACGGTCGCCCTGGCCCACAACGGCAACCTGATCAACTCCGCCGAGCTGATGGACATGGTCGTGGCCGACCAGGGCTCCAAGT
>DATNBS010000038.1:0-2047 GCA_035571895.1 Arthrobacter sp.
GCCTGGTTGATGGACCGGGCCGCGGCCAGCTGGTCGGCGTCGATGAACGGGGCGCTCAGCGCGGTGGCTGCGCCCTCGATGATCGCCAGGGTCTGCATGGTGTGCAGGTAGAGCGTCATGTCGGCCGCGGCCACCATGGCCCCGACGTTGCGTTCGAAGGTCACCAGGCCCTCGGCCTCCAGACGGCGGATGGCCTCGCGGACCGGGACCACCGAGCAGCCAAGCTCGGCGGCGATGGCGCCCAGCACCAGCCGGTAGCCGGGGGTGAAGGTTCCCTCGGTGATCTTCTCGTGCAGCAGCCGGTAGGCCGACTCTGACTTGCTCGGGGCCATCGCCGGCCTAGATTTCCGGTTCGCCGTCGGCGACCCACTGGTTGTACTTGGCCTTCCAGCCGCCGTTCATCGGGAACAGGCCCTCGATCTTGCTGCCCTTGGACACGTTCAGGAAGACGAAGGTGTCCTGGCGCTCGGATTCGACGACCTCCTCGGCGATCTCGGCGGCCAGGTGCGGCGGGATGACCAGGATGCCGTCGGCGTCGGCGATCACGATGTCCCCGGGCACGATGGTGGTCCCGCCGCAGCCCACTGCAACGTCGGTGTCCCACGGCACGTGCTTGCGCCCGAGCACCGCCGGGTGCGCGCCGTTGTGGAAGGTGGGGATGTCCAGGGCCGCGACGGCGTCCAGGTCGCGGACCCCGCCGTCGGTGATGATGGCCTCGGCGCCGGCCACCTGGGTGCGCATGGCCAGGATGTCGCCCAGGGTGCCGGAGCCCTTCTCGCCGCGGGCCTCCATGACCAGGATCTCGCCCGGGCCGATGGCGTCGATGATGCGCTTCTGGGCGTTGTAGCCACCACCGTGGGACTTGAACAGGTCCTCGCGGTTGGGCACGTAGCGCAGCGTGCGCGCCGTGCCGATGACCTTCTGGCCGGGCTTGGTGGCCAGCAGGCCGTCAACGCTGACGTTGTTCAGCCCGCGCTTGCGCAGCGCGCCGGAGATGGTGGCCGTGGCGACGGAGAGCAGCTTGGCCTTGACGTCCTCGGTCAGGGCTGACTTGCCGGTCACTGCCGGGGCCAGGCCTGCGGCTTCTTCGCTGCCGAAGGCATCGACCCGGTCCTGGTCGGTGATCTTCGGGGTGTTGCCGAAGGCGGCGAATTCCGCTTCGCCCTGAGTGACGGTGGTGGACAGGCGGCCGGTGCTCAGGCCGGCGGCTTCGTCCGATACCTCCACCTCGACGACGTCGCCCGGCACGATCACGGACGAGCCGGCCGGGGTGCCGGTGAGGATGACGTCGCCCGGGTGCAGGGTCATCAGCTGGGACAGGTCGGCCACAATCCGCGCAAAGGAGAAGATCAGGCCGGCGGTGGTGTCGTCCTGGACCACCTCGCCGTTGACCCAGGTGCGGATCCGCAGCGCGTCCGGGTTGACCGAGGCGGCCGGCAGCAGGGCCGGGCCGATCGGGGTGAAGCCGTCGCCGGACTTGGAGCGGATGTTGGAGCCCTTGTCGGCGTACTTGATGTCGTAGACGCCCAGGTCGTTGCTGGCGGTCACCTGGCCCACGTAATCCCAGGCTTCCTCGACCGAGACGCGGCGTGCGGGCTTGCCGATGATCAGGGCGATTTCACCCTCGAAGGCCAGCAGTTCGGTGTTCGCGGGACGTTCAACGGTGCCGCCCGAAAGCGCCAGCGAGGAGGACGCCTTCATGAAGTAGGAAGGGTTGGCGGGAACCCGTCCGCGCTGTGCCGCCCGGGAACTGTAGGAGAGGTGTACGGCCAGCACCTTGCCGGCGTCCTCCAGGATCTTGCTATCCACCGCCTGCAGCGTGGCGGCGGACTGGGTGACGTTGCCTTCGGACAAAGCATCCTCCTGTGAAGTACGAAATCGTATACGATCCATCATGGCGTGTGGCGGAAGCCACGTCAAGGGGATGGCGAAACATTTCTCGACCGATCGGTCGGGATCCACGTTTCTTGCGGGCGGATTGCGGCAGGAGGGTTATTCCCAGTGGGGGAATGCCGCCAGCTTGGTCTGGTGGGGAGGCTCACTGACT
>DATNBS010000039.1:0-7783 GCA_035571895.1 Arthrobacter sp.
GGGCTGGTTGAAGCCGACGGTGCGGGTGGAGGCGACGAATCCGTCGGCGCTCAGGGCCTGCGACAGCGCCTCGGCCCGGTCGGCCAGCGCGTCTCCGGCGGCCTCGACCACGGGACGGTAGCGGCGCTCCAAGCCCTCGAAGCGGCGGGCCGCGAAGGCCTGGACGGCTTCGTCGCCCGCGGCGGCGGCGAGGTCGGACAGTGCCGAGCTGGCGATGTCGAGGTAGTCGTTGCCGAGCTTGGCCTGGCCGCGGTGGCTGAGTACATAGCGGCGGGCCGGGCGGCCGGCACCAGCGGGCTGGTTGGCAACGAGCTTGACCTCGACGAGGCCGTCGCGGCTCAGGGCATCGAGATGGCGGCGGACGGCGGCCGGGGTGAAACCGAGGCTCTCGCCGAGTTCGGCGGCGCTGACAGGCCCCTGGTGGAGCACGGCCTGCAGGACCCGGTCCCGGGTGCGTTCTTCGGTCTCCGGCGCCACCGGTCGCGCGGCCGGCATTCCGGTCGCATCGTCGGGGATCAACTGGGATGAATACACAACACAATTATGACGTAATCTGGGCGTCCCCGCCAGTAAGGCGTGGCTTAGTTCCCCCGCGGCTGAAACGACCGGGAGGAAGCCGCCTTCCGCCGTCGTTCTCTACATGCCGTAGAATGCTGGGGTGCCCGTCTCAGAACCCCACCTCCTCGTCGACTCCCTGCGGAAGGACTTCGGCCCCGTCGCCGCACTGGACGGCCGGATGGTCCGGGTCCTCAACGGTATCTCACTCACCGCGCATGCGGGCGCGGTCACCACGCTGCTCGGCTCCAACGGCGCCGGCAAGTCCACCACCCTCGGCTGCGCCCAGGGACTGCTCGTCCCGGACGGGGGCACGGTGCGGCTGCTCGGGCAGGACCCGCTCACCGGGGGCAGCGCCCTGCGATCGCGCGTCGGCGTCATGCTCCAGGACGGCGGGCTGCCGCCGTCGGTGAAACCGCTGGCCCTGCTACGGCACGTGGCCGGCATGTATTCGCGGCCCGCCGACGTCGACGCCCTCGCCGACCGCCTGGGGATCACCGCCTTCGCGAACACCACCATCCGCCGCCTCTCCGGCGGCCAACGCCAGCGCGTGGGCCTGGCAGCCGCCCTGGTCGGCGACCCGGAGGTCGTGTTCCTCGACGAACCCAGTGCTGGCCTGGACCCGCAATCGCGGCAGGTGGTCTTCGACCTGATCACCGAGCTGCGCGACCGCGGACTGTGCATCGTGCTGACCACCCACCTGATGGAGGACGCCCAGCGGCTCTCCGACTACGTCTACATCATCGACGGCGGCCGCAACGTCGCCCAGGGGACCGTGTCCGAGCTGACCTCCCGCGCCACTGCCGGGGCGGAGAACCGGACACTGTACTTCACCGCGGCACCGGGGCTCTCGGGGCCCCCGCTGCAGGAGGGCGGCTCGCTGGTCGAGGAGGCCCCCGGGCAGTACCGCGTCGAGGGCATCGGCTCGCCGGCCGCACTGGCCGAGATCACCACCTGGTGGGCCGAGCGTGGCATCCTGCCCACGGCGATCACCCTGGAACCCAAGAACCTCGAGGACGTCTTCCTGGACATCGCCGAAGGAGGCCACCGTGCCTGACCAGCAACCCGGGCCCCGGGGCCTGGACGCCCAAGCCCCCCTGGCCGTGACGCCGACCCGGGGCACCGCCGGCCTGGGCACCACCGACCAGGGCACCGCCCACGCCGCCCCACTGGGCCGGCGCATCCTGCGGCACGGCCGCTACGAGACGGCGATGATGCTCGGCAACGGCGAACAGCTCGTGCTGGCGGTCATCCTCCCCCTGCTCGCCCTGTTCGGCCTGGTGTTCACCGACCTGCTCGACGGCGTCGCCGATCACCGGATCGATGCCGCCGCCCCCGGCGTGCTGGCCCTGTGCGTCATGTCCACCGCCTTCACCGGGCAGGGCATCTCCACCGGCTTCGACCGCCGCTACGGCGTCCTGCGCTTCCTGGCCACCACGCCGCTGGGCCGGGCCGGGCTCATCTTCGGCAAGGCCATCGCCGTGCTGGCCGTCCTGGTGATCCAGATCGTGCTCATCGGCGGGACCGCCGTGCTGCTCGGCTGGCGCCCGGCCCTGGTGGGCATCCCCATCGCGGTCGTGCTCCTGGTCCTGGGGGCCGCGGCCTTCACCTCGCTCGGCCTGCTGATCGCCGGCACGGTCCGTCCCGAGGCGACCTTGGCGATCACCAACCTGGCCTGGATCCTGCTGGCGGCCGGGGGCGGGATTCTCATCCCGGGCAGTCGGCTGCCCGGGGTCCTGGCCGATATCGTGGCTGTCCTGCCCTCCTCAGCACTGGGCGACGCCCTGCGCGACGGCCTCATCGGTGGGACAATGAACCTCGGCGCATGCCTCATCCTGCTGGCGTGGACGATCGCCGCCGGCCTGGCTGCCACCCGCTGGTTCAAATGGAACTGACGCGCGTGCAGCACGCCACCTCGTGTCCCGAATGGAGAAAGACATCATGACCAGCCCTGCCGTCACCCGCTGGACCGACCGGCTTCCCCTGTCCGTCGGTCCAGGGATCCACCGGCTGGCCATCGCCTCGCTGGTCACCCAGGCCATCCTCATCGTCTCCGGGGGCGCCGTGCGCCTGACCGGTTCGGGACTGGGTTGCTCGCAGTGGCCGAACTGCATGCCCGGGACGATGACGCCGACCCCGGAAATGGGCATCCACGGGCTCATCGAGTTCGGCAACCGGCTGCTCACGTTCGTGCTCGCGGCCGTGGCGCTGGCCATGATCGTGGCCATCTGGCGCGTCCGTCGAACCCATCGTTCCATCTTCTGGCTGTCGGTGGCGCTGCTCTGCTTCATCCCGATCCAGGCGGTCATCGGCGGCATCACGGTCCTGACCGACCTCAACCCGTGGGTTGTCAGCCTCCACTTCCTCGCCTCGATCGCCCTGGTTGCCGTCGCGACGTTGCTGGTGAACCGCACCGGACGGGAATCCCGCGGCGAGGCCCTGGTCGCCTCGGGCCCGCTCACCGGGACGCTGCGTGCCCTCGGATGGACCGTCGCGGTCACCTCCGCCCTGGCCCTGATCCTGGGGACGGTCGTCACCGGCACCGGCCCCCACGCCGGGGACCCGTCGTCGCCGCGCCATGACTTCAACCTGTACCTGGTCACCCGCATCCACGTGGTGCCGGTCTACCTGCTGGTCATCGCCACCCTGCTCGGGCTGTACCTGGTCTACCGGACCCGCGCTGCGGCAGCGCTGAAACGCGGCTACCTCTTCCTGGTCCTGGCCGTGCTCGCGCAGGCAGCCATCGGCTACACCCAGTTCTTCCTGGGCCTGCCCATCGGCGTGGTCCTGCTGCACATGGTCGGCACGGCCCTGCTCACGGCCACGGCGACCAATGTGTGGGACCGGTCCACGGGGGTCGTGCCGCTGTAGTCCGCGCACACCGGCCGACGAGCCCCGACCGGCCTTCCCGGGCCCCGTTCTCCCCTCACCGGGCGGAACGGGGCCCTTTCCGTTGCTGCAGACCGGGAGTGAGGCCTGTGGTGTCGTGCCCCTCGGGGAAGCGCCTCGGCAGTCCGCGGGAGTCCCTCCCATCGCCCCGTCCCCGGGCACCGCCGTTCGCGGCGATCCCACTGTGCTGCCGCGGTCGGGAGACCCCCGGGGGGGAGCTGTCCGGGCCGGGCACAAGACCACGGCCAGCAGCGCCGGACGGGGGGCTGGGGCATTCGACCCGCCGGGCCGGGGTCGGGCGCGGCCGGGCACCAAAAAGGCCGGGCATCCGCGTACCGCGGATGCCCGGCCTGCCGGGGCGCCGGGTCAGCCGAAGATCGGCTGGCCGACGAAGGGGTCGATGGCCAGGGCCACGAACACGATCGTCAGGTAGGTGATGGAGATGTGGAAGACCTTCATCGCCTTGCGGTTCATGTCCTGGGGCAGGTGCTCGCGCTGCGCTTCGCGGTACAGCACGTGCGACTCGTAGACGAACCAGCCACCGGACACCGCGGCCAGCACCGTGTAGACGATGCCGGCGTCGCCCATCGGCACCAGCAGCAGCGAACAGGCAACCGTCGCCCAGGCGTACAACACGACCTGGATCGACACCGTCCGCGCCCCGGCAATGGCGCCGAGCATCGGGACGTGGGCGCTGTTGTAGTCATCCGCGTACTTCATGGACAGTGGCCAGTAGTGGGGCGGCGTCCACAGGAAGATGATCAGGAAGAGGATCAACGCCGGCCAGTCGAGCGTGCCGGTCACCGCCGCCCAGCCGATGAGGACGGGCATGCAGCCCGCGATGCCGCCCCAGACGATGTTCTGAGACGTCCTGCGCTTGAGGATCAGCGTGTAGAAGACCACGTAGAGCAGGATGGCCACGAGACCGAGGACCGCGGTGAAGAGGTTCGTTCCCGCCCAGAGGATGACAATCGAGGCGATCCCCAGTGCCCATGAGAAGACCAACGCCTCGCGGGGGGTCACCTCGCCGGTGACCAGCGGCCGCTTCGATGTCCTGTGCATGAGACGGTCCATGTCACGGTCGAAATAGCAGTTGAAGGCACCGGCACTGCCGGCGGCGAAGGCGCCGCCGACCAGGGTGGCCAGGATGGTCACGATATCCGGGAATCCGCGCTGCGCGAAGATCATCGTGGGGAGGGTGGTGACCAGGAGGAGTTCGATGACCCGGGGCTTGGTCAGGGCAACGTAGGCCCTGGCCTTGCGGCCGAGGAAAGCGCCGAAGCGTTCGTCGGCTTGACGTGACGCACGAGGTGCGAGCTCGGCGTCGGTCGGTAAGGTCTTCACGGACATGCCACTCAGTTCTTCGCGGGGAATACACAGACAACGTCCATCATACCCTTTTACGCCTTGTAGAAATTGGAGGCCGTTCACCCCAGCGCGAACGCCCCGGGAAATTATCGGCACAAACAGGCCAACGCCCATTCCAAGGCGATAGGGTGGAGGCGATGTGCCGGAGCGCTGAGGCTTAGTATTCATACACGGGCGTGCAGCATCTGCGCTTCCACCACCTTCACTCGTCCGGCACCCAACCGCCTAAACAGGACCAGAGAGAGGGGCCGCCGCGTGGCGCCACAGTCAGACGTTCGGGAATTGTCGTGGACGGAATTGGACCGTAAGGCTGTCGACACAATCCGTGTCCTCGCCGCCGACGCCGTCGAAAAGGTCGGTAGCGGCCACCCCGGCACCGCCATGAGCCTGGCCCCGGCGGCGTACCTGTTGTTCCAGCAACACGTGCGCCACGACCCCCGCGACCCGCAGTGGATCGGCCGCGACCGCTTTGTCCTCTCCCCCGGGCACACCTCGTTGACGCTGTACCTGCAGCTCTTCTTCTCCGGTTACGGCCTGGAGATGAAGGACATCGAGTCGTTGCGCACCTGGGGTTCGCTGACCCCGGGCCACCCGGAGGTCGGGCACACCGACGGCGTCGAGATCACCACCGGCCCCCTGGGCCAGGGCCTCGCCTCCGCCGTGGGCTTCGCCTACGCCCAGCGCCGCATGCGGGGCATGCTGGACCCGGACGCCGCACCGGGGACCAGCCCCTTCGACCACTCCATCTTCGTGATCGCCTCGGACGGCGACCTGCAGGAGGGCGTGACCTCCGAGGCCTCCTCCCTGGCCGGGCACCAGGAACTGGGCAACCTCGTGGTCATCTACGATGAGAACCACATTTCCATCGAGGACGACACGGATGTCGCCTTCACCGAAGAGGTACTGGGCCGTTACGCGGCCTACGGCTGGCACACCCAGCGCGTGGACTGGACCCACACCGGCGAATACGTCGAGGACATCGAGGCCCTGCACCGGGCCATCAACGAGGCGAAGTCGGAGAGCAGCCGCCCGTCGATCATCTCCCTGCGCACGGTCATCGGCTGGCCGTCGCCGACCAAGAAGAACACCGGCGGCATCCACGGCTCGAAGCTGGGCACCGATGAGCTCGAGGCACTGAAGAAGGAACTCGGCTTCGATCCGCAGGCCCACTTCGCCCTCGACGACGAAGTCCTGGCCCACGTGCGCAAGGTGGCCGATCGCGGTGCCGACCTGCATGCCGAGTGGCAGAAGTCCTTCGACGACTGGAAGGCCGCGAACCCGGAGAACGCGGCCCTGCTCGAGCGCCTCGAGGGCGGCCGTCTTCCCGACGGATGGGAAGCCAAGCTCCCCGAGTTCGAGGCAGGGAAGGCACTGGCCACCCGCGCGGCCTCCGGCAAGGTGATCAACGCCATTGCCGAGGTCCTGCCCGAGCTGTGGGGCGGGTCCGCTGACCTTGCCGGGTCGAACAACACCACCATCGAAAGCGCTGCCTCCTTCATCCCGGAGACCAAGCAGACCAATTCGTGGAAGGGGAACCCGTACGGAAGGGTCCTGCACTTCGGGATCCGCGAGCATGCTGCCGCTTCCATTGTCAACGGGATCACCCTGGCCTCCCCGACGCGGGCCTTCTCGGGCACGTTCCTGATCTTCTCGGACTACCAGCGCCCCGCCATCCGCCTATCGGCGTTGATGGGCGTGCCGTCCATCTACATCTGGACGCACGATTCCATCGGCCTCGGCGAGGACGGACCGACCCACCAGCCGGTCGAGCAGCTGGCCTCGCTGCGCGCGATCCCGAACCTCGACGTCGTCCGCCCGGCCGATGCCAACGAGGTCGCCTGGGCCTGGAAGACGGTCCTCGAGAACACGGCGAATCCCGCAGGCCTGGTGCTCTCCCGGCAGAACCTGCCCGTCTACGACCGCAGCCAGCCGGGATTCGGCCCCGCCGCGGGTGTCGCCAAGGGCGGCTACGTGTTCGTCGAGGCCATGCGGGATGGACAGGTGGTGGATCCGGACGTCGTGCTGATCGGCACCGGCTCCGAGGTCCAGCTGGCCGTCGAGGCCCGCGAGGCGCTGGCCGGAGAGGGCATCGCCGCACGCGTGGTCTCGCTGCCCTCCTTGGAATGGTTCAACCGCCAGGATGCGGAGTACCGCGAATCCGTCCTTCCCGCAGCCGTCACGGCCCGCGTCAGCGTGGAGGCCGGCGTGGCGCAGGGCTGGCGCGAACTCGTCGGCGATGCAGGTCGCATTGTTTCGCTGGACCACTTCGGAGCCTCCGCCGACTACCAGCGCCTCTACACGGAATTCGGCATCACGGCCGAGGCCGTCGCGCAGGCAGCGCGGGACTCGATCGCAGCCGCCAAATAGCAGCAGGCCGGCCGCTCCCCCGGGGCGGCCGGCCCCACGGCCCGTCCGCCGGTGGCGGCGGGCCGTCCGAGACCCCATTCCACACACGGAAGGACCCATCCCATGAGCAACCCCAACACGCAGGCACTCTCCGACGCCGGAGTCTCCATCTGGCTCGACGACCTCTCCCGTTCCCGCCTGACCTCGGGATCGCTGAAGAAGCTCATCGGGGAGCAGAACGTCGTCGGCGTGACGACCAACCCGTCCATCTTCGCCGCTGCCCTGGCCAAGGGCGACGCCGACTACCGCGAGCAGGTCGCCGAACTGGCCGCTGCAGGGGCCGACGTCGACGAGGCCGTCTTCCAGATCACCACCCACGATGTGACGACCGCCTGCGACCTGTTCGCGCCTGTGGCCACGGCCAGCCAGGGCATCGACGGCCGCGTCTCGATCGAGGTCGACCCACGGCTGGCCCACGACGCGGCCGGAACCGTGGCCGAGGCCAAGAAGCTCCACGCCAAGGTCGACCGCGAGAACGTCCTGATCAAGATCCCCGCGACCGTCGAGGGCCTCGAGGCCATCACCGCCACCCTGGCCGAGGGCATCAGCGTCAATGTCACGCTGA
>DATNBS010000040.1:0-19403 GCA_035571895.1 Arthrobacter sp.
GGGCACTGTCCAGGAACCGGCCTCGCTGCCGGTGGTTGTTCCACGAAGGTTTTCCTGGTGATGCCGCTGGGCGGTTGGTGGTGGATTCTTCAGGCTGGTTGTGGTGGCGCGTTCACTGCGGTGAAGAGCTTTTCCCAGGGAGCTTGCCAGGGCCAGGCTTCGGGGAGGCGTATTCGGATTTTCCTGGCGCTTGAGGCGATGCGGGCCGGGACGTTGATGAGTTTCGCCCGGATCGTCGCCGTCCTGGCCTTGGTGAACTTCCCCGCGGCGAGAAGTCCGGCGGTGCGCGTGAGGTTGTAGGCCATCACGGCCAGTACCAGCCACGCGGAGTTCGCCCCGAAGTGCCCGGAAGGCAGGTGGACCAGGGCGCTGTTCTTCAGGTCCGCGTTGACCTGCTCGATGATCGCGTGCTTGCGGTGGACCTTGTCCGCGGCCACGGTGTCCAGTGTTTCCGCGTCGACGGTGGTGAAGAACGCGTGGAAGCGGTACGCGTCGAAGAGGGCCGCCTGCCCGTCGGTGGCTTTCGGGTTCAGTTCCGGGATCCTGCGCACCACCAGCCGGCCGGTGAACCGTTCGCTCTTCTTGCGGGAGGAGAACGCAGTGAAGGGAGTTTCGGCGACTTCGGCGCGGGAGATCCACGTGTCGGCGGCCTCGTCGTAGACGGCGTCGGTGTATTCGATGGTCTTCCACGCGTTATCGGGTATCGAGGCGATGGCCCGCTTCACTGCCGGGTCCATGCGCACGGTCACCGAGACGTCGGCCCCGCCGGCCAAGGCTGCCGAGACCGGTGCGTGTCCGTAGTAGGCGGAATCGAAGCGGCAGAGCACCGGCGCGCCGCCGTGGGCCTGGCCCAGGTTGGCCAGGGCGCTGGTGACCAGGTACCCGGCCCCGCGGGCCGAGTCCGCCGCGCCATTGCGTAGGCGTTGGGCCAGGATGACCGGGGCGGTGTCGGTGGTGGAGGCGATGGCCAGCAGGGCGTTGAGCCCGCGGACCCCGGAATACCCGTACCCGGAGCCCTGCTTCTTGTAGCCGTGGACCTCGATGATCGTGTCATCGACGTCGACGAACACGAAGCCCCCGGCCCCGTTGGTCCCGAGCAGCGGGGCCCGGTCGGCGAGGTTTCCCAGGAAGCGGGAGGCAACGGCATCGAGCTGGCGCACGTGTCCGAAGGTGAAGGAACGCAGGAAGGACCCCAGCGTCGAGGGCGCGTAGGCGGAGCTGAAGATCCGCTTCATCCCACCGTGGCGCAACACGGCCATGTCGTCGATGGAATCCGCTCCGGCGACCATCCCGGCGAGAAGGGCCGCTACCTTCGAACCGGCGTTGGCGCCCTTGTCCGTGGGCACCGTGAGCCGGGCGCCTGCCAGTTCATGCAGTCCCGCGTTGCGTGCCAGGTCCAGGATCGGAACCAGCCCGGCATCGGCGATGAGGTTCGGCTCGTCGAATGAAACTGACACGGCAGCGTGACTGTGGGAAACTTGCATCTGCGAGATGCCCTTCTGATTCAGGAAATTTGCTCTGTGGTAAGTCCAATTTTCCCTGAAGAGACGGGCATCTCCTCATTAATGACGTTCTACTCCACCGGGGCGCGTCGGTGGATCAAGGCTAAGAAGCGGCTGCTACTGCCGGTCAGAACGCATTTGAGGGGGAAACTTGTAGGGAAGCGTCAGCCGCTGGCGAGCACGTCAGCAGCGGTGTGCATGTGTGTCCGGATGACCCACTTCCCGCGCCTGCGGTCGGGCAACGGTCGGGTCCGTGGAACGTTCCCCCGCCCACGACGTGTGCGCTTGCGGGTCAATGACGTCTCTCATGGTCTTCTCCTCCATAGGTCCCGCCTGGTCTACTGGGAACCATGATCCCGGGCCATTCTTTGAGGATTCTCAGAGGGCCGTCGGCCGCGGCGGCCAACGGGCACCACGGCCCAAGAAGGCTACAGCGACATCCCGCGGAAGCAGGAGTGGCGGCGGCCAGCAGAGGAGGACGTCGTGCGGAATGCCGCGCGGATGCACGCCCGCCTTTGGAAGACGCGGACCAGCCTCTGGCATCCGGGGAATCAGGACCGTCCGGCGACGACGGCATCACCACCCCCTCCGATCCCGACCCCGAGGCTCTTTTGGACGAGGAAATCGCCGAATCCAGCGACCACCCCGTTATCTTCTGAGCAGCCCCTCCTTGAGCAAGTAGTGGGGTTGCTGGCCCCGGGGTCCGCCGCTAGTCGAGCGGCGCGCCGGGCCCGGACCTCGGGGACAATGGCAACTCCACATACAGGCTGGTCCCGCCCTCGCCCGTGGCGAGGACTCCGATGTGACCCCCCGCCCGGGCCACCATCTCTCGGGCAAGCGACAGGCCGATGCCGGTGCTGCGCGGGGTACCGGCCTGTCCGGCGTCCCCGTGGGCGTGGCGGTCGAAAATGCGGTGCGGCTCGATCCCGGAGATGCCGCTGCCCGTATCGGTGACCGTGAGGCAGGCAGCCTCCCCTCGACGGCCCGTGGTGACGGTGACGGTGCCGCCGGCGGGGGTGTACTTCATGGCGTTGTCGATCAAGCCGGTCAGGATCCGGCGCACGGCGACCTCGGCGACGGGAACGGCCAGCGGCCCGTCGGCCGGCACGTGGCGCAACGCGACGCCGCGCTTCGCGGCGAGCACCTCGAGCTCCCGGACTACTTCCTGGGCCAGGTCGTCCGCGTCGGCTGGTTGACCAGTCTCCGGCGGGAGCCGGCCGTCGACCGTGGAGAGCAAATCGTCGATGACGCTGGCCAGCCGGATGGAGTCCCGCCGCAGGGCGTCCAGGTCCGCGGAGAACGCATGGCCGGGGCCGGCCCGCTGCTGGAGCAGTTGCAGCCGCGCATCGAGGACCGTCAGCGGAGTGCGCAGCTCATGGCTGACGTCCTGCGCGAAGCGCCGCTGCAGTTCCAGCGTTGCCCCCAGCGGCTTGACGGCCCGGCGGGCGCTGAGGGCTCCGACGGTCCCGGCGAGCACGATCCCCGCTACCCCGCCGAGGATGAGCAGCTGGAGCAGATCGGCCACTTCCAGGGAGATGCGTACCCTGGGTTCCCCGTCCCTGCCGGGAACGGGGCCCGCGTGCAGGGCGATATAGGTGCCGCCGACCGCGAGCACCACCACGACCACGACGGCGGTGACGATGGCCAGTTGCCATCCCACCCTCCAGGCCGCATGGCGCAGGGCCGCGGCCTCCCACGCGCCCCGCCCCTCGGTACCCCTCCTGCTCATTCCAGGCGTCCCAGGTGGTAGCCGGTGCCGTGAACGGTGCGGATGATCGACCGTGCGGTCTTCTTGCGCAGGTGGTGGACGTAGGTGTCGACGATGCCCGGGCCGTCCTCGGCGCTGAAGGCCGCGTCCAGCAGCTCGGCCCGGGTGAAGACACGTTCCGGTGCCCCGGCGAGGATGGCCAGGAGCCTGGTCTCCGCCGGGGAGAGTTCAACGCGCTCCCCGTAGGGCGAGGTGAGCAGCCGGGCGTGTTCGGACAGGTCCCACGCGCCGACGGGCAGCGGCCCGCCGTGACCTGGGGTGGCGTCAGCGGCCCGTCGCGCGCGTTCCCGGGTGAGCGCCCGCAGCCTGGCGGTGAGTTCGTCGACGTCGAACGGCTTGACCAGGTAGTCGTTGGCGCCCGCGTCGAGGCCCTCCACTTTGTCGGCAACGGCGTCCAGGGCAGTGAGGATGAGAATCGGGGTGCCGACGCCGTGCGCGCGCAGCGCCGAGATGAGCCGGATCCCGTCGATCCCGGGCAGTCCGCGGTCGACGACCATGACGTCCCAGTCGCCGGCCAACCCCCGCTGCAGCCCTGCCGGTCCGTCGGCAGCGAGTTCTGCGGCGAACCCGTCGGCCAGCAGCTCCACCAGCAGCGGCCCCAGGACGGGGTCGTCCTCGACCAGCAACAGGCGCGGGGCGGGGACGGGGCTCATGGAAGGACATTGTTCCAGATCCGGCTGCAGCCGTTTCCGCAGCCGGCGCTCCCGGCACGGCATGGGCCGGTGTGCCCGCAGCCTCAGCGTCGCCGGGACGAACGGCGGCGCCGGCGCAGGAACGTGGTGGCCGGCGGCACCATCGAGGCGACGACCACGGCCACCATCCACAGGTCGATGTGCTCCGCGACCACGGCGAACCCGCCGAGCCAGATGCCCAGCAGCGTCACCCCGGCCACCCACAGCAATCCGCCGGAGACATTCCAGGCCAGGAACCTGCGGTAGCGGTAGCGCGCTGCCCCTGCGGCCAGCGGGGTGAAGGTCCGCACGATGGGCACAAACCGGGCCAGCACCACGGCTGCTCCCCCGTGCCGGGCGAAGAAGTCCTCGGTCTGCTCGAGGTAGCGCGTCTTGAGGATCCGGGCGTCCGGGGTGAACCAGCGCCGCCCCGCCCGGTGGCCGATCAGGTAGCCCACGCTGTCACCGCCGATCGCGGCCACGGCCGCCACACCGATCAGGACGGGCAGCGGCAGGCCCAGCTGGTGGTGCACCATGCCCACGGCAAAGAGCAGCGAATCCCCGGGCAGGAAGGGGAACAGGCACCCTGATTCGATGAACACGAGGACGAAGACGACAGCCGCCACCCAGGGGCCGGCGCCGACCAGGAGCGATGAAGGGTCAAGCATTCCGGTCTCCCGCCCGCCGGACCGGTCCCGGCACGCTCCGCCCGAACCGGCGCTGTACCGGCTGGTCCAGCCACCGGCGCCAGAGCGTCGTCCACAGCAGCGCCCCTGCAGTGGCAACCAGGAGCGATCCCAGCACATCCGAGGGGTAGTGCACCCCCAGGTACAGGCGCGAGAAGGCCACTACGGCGGTGACCGCGGCACCTGCCACGCCGATCACCCGGCGTGTGGTGCGCGTTGTCGCGACGACCAGCACCGCCGCCAGCACCAGCGCGGCGGCCAGTTCGGTGTGCCCGCTGGGGAAGCTATCGGTTCCGAGCTCGGCCACCAGTGCGTGGGTGGCCTCCAACGGCGGGCGGGCGCGGTCCACCAGCGATTTGCCCACGGCGGCCGGCAGCCAGGCCGCGCAGACGGTGCTCCCATAGGCCAGGGCGGTCGGCAGCCCGCGGCGGGACCACAGCAGCAGGCAGACGGCGCCGAGGATCACCACTCCGCCAAGGGGCTGCAGCACCGTGTTGATCCACAGGGCGACGGCGGAGAGCGCGCCGGTTCGGTCGTGGCTGAGTGCAACGTCCCACCCGAGTTCCGGGGGGTTCCGACCGGCCCCCTTCGCCCAGAAGCCGAGCAGCAGGGCCCCGGTGTAGAGCACGACGGCGGCGCCGGGCCACCAGCGCCCGCCGGTTGCGGTGGGCGTCGGGGACAGAGCTGGGGGCGGGGTGCGGCTGGTGGTGTCTGCCATGGTTCTCCGGTTCGTCGAGGTTCTCGTGAACCAGCGTGCGCGCTGCACCGTCAGAAGTCGTTAAGAACCGCCGGGCTGGAACGATCGGGCACCCACCCCGCAGGCTCAACCCTCGGGGGCCCAGTGCTGCATGGGATCGGCGATGCCCTCGAGTTGCGTGGTGGCGAATTCGTGGAGCTCGCGGACTTTGGCGTTGCCCAGGGCGCCGGATTGGTAGACCAGCTGCACGGAGTTCTCCGGCAAATCGTCCGCGATGCGCTTGTATACGAGCCCGTGCCCGTCGTAGGTCCGGTCCCCGCTGGGTCGGCCCATGATCACGGTGTAGCCCAGCCCCCGGCCGACCACCGAGCGGATCGTCTCGACGTTGCGCAGTTGCCATCGCACGTTCGGGACGAAGCCGGCTGCCTCGGTCATGGACAGGATGAGGTTCGGCGCCGGGTTCAGCCCGAGGAGCACCGCCGGTTCGTCTCCGAGTTCTGCGAAGGAGATCTCCGCCCGGTCGGACAGGCGGTGGCCCGCCGGCAGGACGAGCTGGAGCCGGACGGCAGCAACGAGGGCGCGTTCCAGGTCCGTGTCGACGTGCAGCTGGTACATGAAGGCCGCATCGAGGTCCCCATGGAGCATCCGGCGCTGGAGTTCGTCGGACGAGGCCTCCACGACGTTGATGTCCACGGCCGGGTGGTGTTCGGCGAAGTACTCCAGGACTGGCGGCAGCAGCCACGGGGAGAGGGTGTCGAAGCAGCCGATCACCAATGGACCGGCCAGTTCCCCGCGGATGGCCGCTGCCGAGGCCTCCAGTTCGCCGGCCGATGACACCACCCGGCGGGCCGTCTCCATCAATTCGCGCCCGGCCCGGCTGAGGACGGCCCCCTTGGCCCGGCGCCGCACCAGCAGCTGGAGCCCCAGCGTCTTCTCCAGGGAACTCAATGCCACCGAGAGGGTACCCGCGGTCATGTGGAGCCGCTGGGCGGCAGCGGCCAGCGTGCCCTCCTCGACGACCGCGACCAGAATCTCGAGTTGCCGCAGGGTGACGGACGTCAAAGTTGGTTCCTTCAAAGAAGATCGATGAATACTTTCGTTTTCCATCGTATATGTCCTGGGTCATAGTAGGTGCAGATCTTCCCCCCTTTCCCAGGAGCTTTGATGGACCTCTTTCCCCATGTCGTCACGCTGGGCACCGCCGGCGGGCCCCGCTGGTGGGGTGCACCCGCCACCGGGCGCCAACGCCACGGTATCGCCACCGCCGTCGTCGTCGGCTCTGCCGTTTACCTGGTCGACTGCGGCCGCGGCACCAGCAGCCAATTCGCCGAAGCCGGCCTGGATCCGGCCGACCTGCGGGGCATCTTCCTGACGCACCTGCACTCGGACCACGCTGTCGACCTCTCCGGCATGCTGCTGTTCGGCTGGATGATGGCCGGACGCCGGCAAGGCAACCGCGTCAGGGTCCTGGGTCCCGGCGACCGCGGGATGCTCCCCCCGATCAACGCCAACGCCGCAGTGGACGTCCGGCCGCTCTTCGCCGATACGCCGGCAGCGGGCACGGCGTCCATGGTCGAGCATCTCTTCCGCGCCTACTCCACCGATCTGGCGGACCGTATGTTCGATTCCCTGCGCCCCTCGCCCTACGAGGTCTTCGCGACGGCCGACATCGAGCTCCCCGCCGGACTGGGCTACCACCCGGAGGCGAAACCCACCCCGGAGGGCATGGAGCCGTTCACCATCTACTCCGATGACCTGGTGACCGTCACGGCCACACTCGTCGCCCACCCCCCGGTGGCCCCGGCCTTCGCCTTCCGCTTCGACACCGTCCAGGGCTCAGTCACCATCTCCGGCGACACCGCCCCCTGCTCCAACCTGGTCAGGCTCGCCCGCGGAACCGACCTGCTCCTCCACGAAGCCATCGACCTGGACTGGGCCGCCGGCGCCTACGCCGACGTCGATGAGTCCACACGCAACGCGACGATCGAACACCACCGCAAGGCGCACACGACACCGCTGCAGGCCGGGGAGCTCGCCACGGCCGCCGGCGCCGGCGCCCTGGCCCTGCACCACCTCGTGCCGGGCAATGCCGACCCGGCGGTCTGGCGCCGCGCCGAGGAGACGTTCGGCGGCCCGGTCTTTGTCCCCGACGACCTGGAAACCATCAGCTTCGCCCGTTCCCGCACCGCATCAGCCCCCACCACCAGCATGACAAGGGATTGAGAATGTCACACTTCACCGCCGACACCGGCACCGACCACTCCCCCGCCCCTGAAGTCGCCACGTCGCTGAACACGCCCCACATGAGGCGCATCCTCGCCTCGAGCTTCATCGGCAGCGCCGTCGAATACTACGACTTCCTGCTCTACGCCACGGCAGCAGCCGTCGTGTTCAACAAGGTCTTCTTCGTCGACCTCAGCGCCGGCTGGGCTACCTTTGCCTCCTTCGGCACTTTGGCGGCCGGCTATGCCGCCCGGCCGCTCGGCGGTGCCATCTTCGGGCACTTCGGCGACCGTCTGGGGCGCAAGAAGATGCTCATCCTGTCCATGACGATGATGGGCATCGCCACCACGGCGATCGGCCTGCTACCCACCGCCACCGCGATCGGCGTGCTGGCCCCGGCGCTATTGATCACGCTCCGTGTCCTCCAGGGCATCGCCGTCGGCGGGGAGTGGGGCGGGGCGATGCTCATCGCCCTGGAGCAGGCGCCGAACGGCAAGCGCGGTTTCGCCGCCAGCTTCGCCAACATGGGGGCACCTGCAGGTGCCGCACTGGCCACCCTGGCGATGTCCGCCGCCACACTTCTGCCCGATGCGCAGTTCCTGGCTTGGGGCTGGCGGATTCCCTTCCTGTTCAGCGCGGCCTTGGTGGCCTTGGCCCTGGTCATCCGCCTGAAGGTCTCCGAGAGCCCCCTGTTCCAGCAGTTCGAGCAGGAAGCCGATCGGCGTCGCCTCCCGATCCTCGAGGTCTTCACCCGGCACCCGCGGCAGCTGGGCCTGGGCATCCTGGCCGGCATCGCCCAGTTCACCATGGCCGGGATGGTCACCGTGTGGGCCGTGAGCGAGGCCGTGGCCAACGGAGCAGACAAGACCGGGGTACTCAACGCCAAGGCCCTGGCCGCCGCTGCCATGCTCGTCGCCACGATCATCAGCGCCCGCCTCTGCGACCGGTTCGGCCGCAAACGCATCCTGCTAGCCGGCATCCTGGCCGGGATGGCCTCCGTGGTCCCGATCCTGCATCTGGTCGGGACGGGAACAGTGGCCGGCTACGCGACCGCCGTCATCCTCGGCCAGGCCATCCAGGGCTTCATGTTCGGCCCGCTGGCTGCGTTCATCGCCGAGATGTTCCCGACCCGGGTGCGCTACACCGGGTCCTCCATCGCCTACCAGGCCTCATCCACCCTCGGTGCGGGCTTCACGCCGATGATCGCCGCCGGGATTATGGCCGCCACCACCGGGACCACGGTCCTGGGCATGGGGTGGATCGGTGTCCTCGCCATCTGCGCGATCGCGGTCCTGCTGGCCCCGGAAGGACGCGATCGCGACCTGACCTCCATCAGCTAGCCTGCGTCGAGGTCTTCGGCCCGCTTCTGCCCCGGCAGGAGCGGGCCGATGGCGTTCCCGTGCAGAAGTGGCCGTGACACCGCGTGCCAGCCCGTCCCGTCAGCCGCCTTGCCGGGTCGAGCGGTCCACCGCCCCTCGGTCGACCCGCGCGCCGCGGAAGGGCACGCCTTCCCGGCGCAGCAAGTCCGGGGCGGCGCCGTCGTGGCAGGTCGCCGGGGTTCCATCGGCATAGACCACGCGCCACCACGGGACGTTGTCGTCCAGCGCGGCCACCAGGCGTCCGGCCTGCCGGGGACCAACCCCGACGATGGCGGCGATGTCACCGTAGGCCATCACCGTTCCGGCGGGGATGGCGTCCACCACGGAACGGACCTCGGCCAACCTGTCCATGGAGATCCCTCCTGCTCCGGGAATGGGCTTCAGTCTCCATCGCCATCATCGGGCATTTCCGTGTAGCACAACCAGCCTGACTCCCCACCGGAGAACGTGCCGCCGGTCCCGCCGGCACGCAGCGCGGAGGGTTCGTCCGGCGGACGGGCTGCGGCGAAGGGGCCGGTTCCGGCAACGACCTGGGTGATGGTGGGCGGGCCCGTGGTCTTGCGGATCGCATCCATGCTTGTCTCCTGTTTGTTCGTTGTGCTGCTCTCCGGTCGGCGGCTGCAGCTTTCCATCACGGCTACCGGTCCACCAGTTCGACGCTGTAGATCATGTCGTCATCCGGTCCCGGGCTGCCCCGGCCGTCGGTGTTGTTGGTCAGGAACCACAGGTCCCCGTCCGGGGTGATCACGGCATCTCGCAGCCTGCCGAACTCCCCCACGTAGTACTCGGTCGATGCGCTGGTTTCCGCGAGCGGGACGGTCCGCAGGGCAGCGCCGCGCAGGTTGGCGATGAAGATCGTGCCCGCGGCGAGCGCGATCCCGCTGGGGCTGGCCGCGGCGGGCTCCCACTGCTGCACGGGATCGACGAAATCGGCGCGCCCGGCAATCCCCTCGACGGTCGGCCAGCCGTAGTTGGACCCTGCGGTGATGACATTTAGTTCGTCCCAGGTGTTCTGCCCGAATTCGGTGGCATACATCTGGTCGTCCTGCGTCCACCCCAGCCCCTGGGGGTTGCGGTGCCCGTAGCTGTAGACGTACGAGTCCGGAAACGGGTTGTCTTTCGGGATCGCGCCTTCCGGGGCCATGCGCAGGATCTTCCCGGCCAGGCTGTCCAGGTCCTGGGCGTGGGACCGGTCGCCGGCGTCACCGGTGGTGGCGTAGAGCATGCCGTCGGGGCCGAAGGCCAGCCGCCCGCCGTTGTGGTTGGGGCCGGAGGGGATGCCCTCGAGTAGGGTCGTTGCCTTCCCCAGGGTCAGCGATCCGGGCGTCCCGGAGAGGCCGAACCGCTGGATCCGGTTGCCGTCCTGGGCCGTCGAGTAGGCATAGAGCCAGCCATCATCTTGCAGCGCCAGTCCCAGCAGCCCGCCTTCCCCGCCGTGGACCACCCCGGGGACGACCCCGATTTCCCGGGTGCCGCCGTCGTCCGTGAGTTCGAGGATACGACCGCTGTCCCGCTCGCTGACCAGGGCGGTGTCCCCGCGGAAGACGATCGACCAGGGGGCGTTCAGCCCCTGGACCACGACCTCGGGTTCCCCGCGCACCGGTGAACGGGTCCGCTGGCCATCCGCCGATCCTGACACTGGGGATGAAGCCCCCGGGCCGGCCGACGCGGGAAGGCTGGCCGCTCCACCGGGATCCGTCTGCCCCGGCGCACACCCGGTGAGCGCGGCGACCGCCAGCGCGACGATGGCGCTCAACCCCCAGTGGCGCTGCATGGTGCTTCCTCCTCCGGGCAGGGCCGGCCGGGCGGGCAGCCGGCACGGCTGGGGGCCAGGTCGAGGATGCACTCGGGGTACATGGCGGCCTCCCGGCTGGCTGGGGCGTGGCCACGGCGCGGCGGACCACGTGGTCGGACCGCTGCAGCCAGCCCCATCGGCGGCGGCCTCTTCGTCCAGTATGGGCCGAGACCGCAAAAAACGCACCGGTACGATGCCGGTGGCCGGTCGGCTGCCGGAGGTGCCGCCGGCGGTGCTAGCGGGGTCCGCCCATGGCGGGACCTTGCTGCGCGGTAGTGCCGGCACTGCCCGCGGTACAGGCCTGGAACGCCGTGCCGGCAGGCCAGCGACTCAGAATCCGCGGTCGCCGCGTTCTCCACGCTCCCCGGCATCCTCGACGGCATCGCCGACGGATTCGCCGGTGGGGCCGGCGTCTTCTTCCGGGGAGAGGACGGGCTCGCCAATCCAGGTGTCGGCCCGCCAGCCAGATTCCGGGTCGCCGTCCACGACGACCACCCCGGTGTTGGTTAGCGGGTTGCGCAGCACGAAGTCCACGTCCAGGTTGGAGCAGTGGTAGCCGGACCACGTACGCAGCATGGCGCCATGGCTGACGATCGCCGCCGCCTCGAGACCACGGGAGGCGATCTCCCGGACAACGGCGTCGAACCGGCCCAGGACGCCCGCCCCGGTTTCGCCTCCGGGCATGCTTGCCTCCAGGTCGCCGCCGGCGAAGGCGCCGAATCCCCTGAAGTAGGTACGGACGGCCTCCTCGTCGTTGCGCATTTCCAGTTCGCCGGCTGCGATCTCCCGCAGGCCTTCGCGCACCAGGACGTCGAGCCCCCGGGAGGCGGCCAAGGGGGCCGCCGTCTGCTGGGCACGCTGCTGGGTCGAGGCGTAGATCGCCTCCAGCGGGAGTCCGTCCAGGGCATCAACGAGCAGGCCGGCCTGCTGCCGGCCGAGGTCGTTCAACGGGGCACCGGGGACCGTGGTGTCGAGGTATCCCCCGACGTTCGACGCCGTTTGCCCGTGCCGCACCAGATACAACCGCATCGAACTGCTCCCTACCCTCAGGTAATACGTTGGTCTTAAGCTACCCACGACCGAGGGAACCTACGAATCTCCGCCTACCTGGCCATGCTGTCGGCCGGCCCCCGTCACGTGCCCCTCCTACGCCGGTTGGAGTATCGCGGCGCGCCGGAGATCAGTCGATGTCGGCGCGTTCCGGGACCTCGGCGGGCGTGCCGGTCCCGGGCTGTGGGGCGTCGCGCAACACGTACCACTTGTAGGCCTCGGTCCGCGCTTCCTCGGTGAGCACCGTGTAGCCTTCGGGCTCGGCACCGGCCTGGTGCACTGCCAGTTCCAGGTAGTCGCGCAGCACCCAGACGTCCACCGGGTCGACGAGTTCGCGCAGTTCCAGGGCGGCCTCGAGCTCGTCCTCGCTGAAGTCGAGGTCTTCGCACACCTGCTGGCGATTCAGCCCGGAAAGCTGGAGGTTGGCGGTGAGCTGCTCGCTGGTGGCCTGGCGCTCTGCGGGTTTCAACGTCATGGTGGCTCCTTCGCTGGAGGCGTCGGGGGCAGCCGCCGGCAGGACCTGCGGACGGCCCCGACGCCGCTGGTGTCCGTCCCCTTGCACCCTACGCCAGAGGACGAGGCGGGCACGAGGCCCCCACCGGTTCCGGTGCTGGGAAGTGGTGTCCGGGGTGTCCAGAGGTGGCGCCTGGAGCTGGAGTCCGCCCGGCTCCGCCGTTTTGACCGCGGCCTGTGAGCGGTGCCATAGTACTGAGCATGAACCTGTCAGACAGCTGGACAGCAGAACAGCCGCGCATCGAGCGCACGAGCGCCTCCGAAGCGGTCTTCCGCTCCCTCCGGGACGCCATCGCCTCCGGCGAACTGGCCGTCGGCACCCGGCTGAGCTCCGAGGCCACCCTCGGCACCCAGTTCGGCGTCAGCCGCTCGGTGGTGCGCGAGGCCCTGCGCTCCTGCGCCGCCCTGGGCCTGACCCGCACCGAGACCGGCCGCGGCACCTTCGTCATCGCCGCCGCCCCGCAACAGGACCTGCAGCTGGGCACCTTCTCCTCCTCCGACCTGCTCGAGGCCCGCCCCCACATCGAGGCGCCCGCCGCCCGCCTCGCCGCCGAGCGCCGCAGCCCCGAGGACCTCGAACGGCTCACCTCCCTGATGGAGGCCATGCGCACCGAGGACGACGCCGGTGCCTGGGTCGAACTCGATGCCGCCTTCCACCTCGCCATTGCCTCCGCGAGCGGCAACGGCGTGTTCCTCAAGGTCGTCGGAGACATCCGCGATGCGATGGCCCGCCAGTCCGAGACGCTGAACCTGGTCTCCGGACGCCGCCGGCCCTCGGACGCCGAGCACCAGGACATCGTCGCTGCCATCGAGGCCCGCGATGCGGAAGCCGCCGAACGCGCCATGCAGAACCACCTCGGGGCCGTCCGCGGCGCCGTCGCCCACCTTGTCCGGAACGGATAGTCAGGACCGCATCACCATGACCCTCCCCGCCCACGCCCCGCTGGCCGCCGCCACCCGCGGCGACGCCGTCGAATCCATCCACTACGGCTCGCTCGTGGCCACCGCTCCCGACGGGTCGGCCTTCGCATCGCTCGGCGACGCGGCGGCTCGCTTCTACCCGCGCTCGGCCCTGAAGCCGCTCTTCGCCGTCGGCATGCTCCGCGCCGGGCTGCGCGTCACGCCGGAACAGCTGGCCCTGGCCGCGGCCAGCCACAACGGCTCCGCCCGCCACCAGGACGTTGCCACCTCCACGCTGGCCGACGCCGGTCTGGACGCTTCAGCGCTGGGCAACAGCACCGACCTGCCCTACGGCCCGTCCGAACGCGCCGCGTGGCTGGCCGCCGGCCACGGCCCCACCCGGCTGGCGCAGAACTGCTCCGGCAAGCACGCCGCGCTGCTGGCGTTGTGCGTCCAGCGCGGCTGGCCGGTTCAGGGATACCTCGGGACCGGGCACCCGCTGAACGAACTGATGCGCACCTCCGTCGAGGACCTCACCGGCGAACCGGTGGGCGCCACCAGCACCGACGGCTGCGGCACGCCGGTCTACACGCTCACCCTCGCCGGGCTCGCCCGCGCGTTCGGCCGGCTGGCCGCCGCCGCCGAGGGCACCCCCGAGCGCCAGGTCGCCGACGCCATGCGCGCCCACCCCGAGCTGGTCGCCGGGGAGGGCCGGGACGTCACCGACATCATGCACGCAGTCCCCGGCCTGGTGGCCAAGGACGGCTTCGAGGGCATCCAGGCCATCGGGCTGCCCGACGGCACCGGCCTGGCCGTGAAGATCTCCGACGGCGGGGACCGGGCCCGCATGCCCGTCGCCGCCGCAGCCCTGTCCGGCCGCACCGTCCCGGCCACGGCCGGCAGCATGCTCGGCGACGCGGCCCTGGCCGCGGCCCTGCACCCGCTGCTGACCATGCCCGCCCTCGGCGGAGGCCAGCGCGTGGGCGAGCTTTCCGCCGTCGTGCACTGATCTCCCCTCCAGCCCAACCCGTCCACCTCAGCCCATCCACACCCGACCCTGCCGCATCGCGAGTGCGGCGGGACCACCACTCCACCACCGGAACACCCACCCCAGGAGAACGCCCCGTCATGTCCACCGCCAGCCCGGCCGCCACCCGCCTCGAGCACGACCTGATCGGCGACCGCGAGGTCCCCGCCGACGCCTACTGGGGCGTGCACACGCTCCGCGCCGCGGAGAACTTCCCCATCACCGGCCAGCAGCTGGCCTCGAACCCGCACCTGATCCGCGCGCTCGCCCTGGTCAAGCAGGCCGCCGCCCGGGCCAACCGCGAACTCGGCCTGCTCGATGCCACCCGGGCCGACGCCATCGAGGCAGCCTGCGCGGAGATCGCCGACGGCGCCCTGCACGAGCAGTTCATCGTCGACGTCATCCAGGGCGGTGCCGGGACCAGCACCAACATGAACGCCAACGAGGTCATCGCCAACCGCGCGCTGGAGCTCCTGGGCCACGAGCGCGGTGACTACCGGCACCTGCACCCCAACGACCACGTGAACCTCTCGCAGTCCACCAACGACGTCTACCCCACCGCCGTGAACGTCGCGACCTCGTTCACCGCCGTCCCGCTGCTGGCCGCGATCGAGGAACTCGAGGCGGCGTTCGCGCGCAAGGCGCTGGAATTCCGGACCGTGGTGAAGATGGGCCGCACCCAGCTGCAGGACGCCGTGCCGATGACCCTGGGTCAGGAGTTCGGCACCTATGCGGTGACCATCCGCGAGGACCGCGACCGGCTGGCCGAATCGCTGGAACTGGTGCACGAGATCAACCTCGGCGCCACTGCGATCGGCACCTCGCTCAACGCCCCGGCCGGCTACACCGAGACCGCCTGCCGCCACCTGGTGGAGCTGACCGGGCTGTCGCTGACCACCTCGCCCGACCTCATCGAGGCCACCCAGGACGTGGGCGCCTTCGTGCACCTCTCCGGGGTGCTCAAGCGCGTGGCCGTGAAGCTCTCGAAGATCTGCAACGACCTGCGCCTGCTCTCCTCCGGCCCGCGCGTGGGATTCAACGAGATCAACCTGCCCGCCGTGCAGGCCGGGTCCTCGATCATGCCCGGCAAGGTCAACCCGGTGATCCCCGAGGTCGTCAACCAGGTCGCCTACCAGGTGATCGGGCACGACGTGACCATCTCCATGGCCGCCGAGGGCGGGCAGCTGCAGCTGAACGCCTTCGAACCGGTGATCGTGCACTCGCTGTCGATGTCGATGCGCCACCTCGAGGCCGCCTGCCAGACCCTGGCCCGCAACTGCGTCGCCGGGATCACCGCCAACGCCGAACAGCTGCGCCGCAACGTGGAGAACTCGATCGGGCTGGTCACCGCGCTGACCCCGCAGCTGGGCTACGCCGCCTCGACCGCCATCGCCCTGCAGGCCCTGCACTCCGGCCGCGGCATCGCCGAGCTGGTCCTCGAGCAGGACCTGCTCAGCCGTGCCGAGCTCGACGAGCTGCTGCGCCCCGAGCGCCTGGCCAACCTCTCCGACTGACCCGTTCGTCCACACCCGTTCTTCCGCACCGTCTTCTTCCACACCGTCTTCTTCCGCACCGTCCCGTTCCGTTCGACCAAAGGACAACCCCCGCATGACCCCGAGCACGAAACCCCCCGGCCAGCCGGCCACCCGCCACGCCTCCGAGGCCGCCCTGACCGTCGGCGACGGCGACTACCGCAAGGGCCTGCACAACCGGCAGATCCAGATGATCGCCATCGGCGGGGCCATCGGCACCGGCCTGTTCATGGGTGCCGGCGGGCGCCTGGCCGACGCCGGGCCGGGCCTGGTGATCGCCTTCGCGGTCTGCGGGTTCTTCGCCTTCCTGATCCTGCGGGCGCTGGGCGAGCTGGTCCTGCACCGCCCGACCACCGGCTCCTTCGTCTCCTACGCCCGCGAGTTCTTCGGCGAGAAGGCCGCCTTCGTCACCGGCTGGCTGTACTGGCTGAACTGGTCGATGACGGCGATCGTGGACATCACCGCCGTCGCGCTCTACATGCACTTCTTCGCCAGGTACGTGCCGTGGATCGGCGCGGTCCCGCAGTGGATGTGGGCGCTGGCCGCCCTGCTCGTGGTGCTCTCGGCCAACCTGGTCTCGGTGAAGGTCTTCGGCGAGCTGGAGTTCTGGTTCGCCCTGGTCAAGGTCGTGGCCCTGGTCGGCTTCCTGGCCGTGGGCATCTACTTCGTCGTCTTCGGCACCCCGATCGAGGGACACGAGGTCGGCTTCGCGCTGCTGTCGGGCAACGGCGGGATCCTGCCCCACGGCCTGCTGCCGGTGCTGGTGGTCATGCAGGGCGTGGTGTTTTCCTACGCCTCGATCGAGCTGCTGGGCACCGCCGCCGGCGAGACCGAGAACCCGGAGAAGATCATGCCCAAGGCGATCAACACCGTGGTCATCCGCATCGCCGTGTTCTACGTCGGCTCGCTGACCCTGCTCTCGCTGCTGCTGCCCTTCACCGACTACCAGGCCGGGGTCAGCCCGTTCGTGACGTTCTTCGGCTCCATCGGCGTCTCCGGCATGGACTCGATCATGAACCTGGTGGTCCTCACCGCCGCGCTGTCGTCGCTGAACGCGGGGCTCTACTCGACCGGGCGCATCATGCGCACCATGTCGCTGGCCGGATCCGCCCCGAAGTTCGCCTCGCGGATGAACCGCAGCGGCGTGCCCTACGGGGGCATCCTGCTCACCGCCGTCGTCGCCTGCCTCGGTGTGCTGCTCAACGCGATCGTGCCCGCGAAGGCGTTCGAGATCGTGTTGAACATCGCCTCGTTGGGCATCATCTCCTGCTGGGCCATGATCATCCTCTGCCAGCTGGCCTTCCACCGGCTGACCCAACGCGGCGAGGCGGTCCGCCCGGCCTTCCACATGGTCTTCGCCCCCTGGAGCGGCTACCTCACGCTGGCATTCCTGCTCGGCGTCGTGGTCCTGATGGCCTTCGACTCCCCCGTGGGCACCTGGACGGTCGCCTCGATCGTGGTCATCGTCCCGGCCCTGATGGCCGGCTGGTACGCCTGCCGCGGCCGGGTCCGGCAGATCGCCGCGCAGGCGGAGGCCGGGTTGCTGCCCGGTGGCGACCGCGCATCGATCGACATGCACTGACCAGGGGCACTGACCAGGGCTACTGACCGCGGCTGGCCGGGGCGTTCCGGTAAAGTCGGCCGTTGACCTCTTGTCGAACAGGCCGGAAAGGACGCGGGGTATCGCCAACGTGAACCACCACGCCCCGACTCCGCCCCCGCCTGCGCCCGTCCGCCGGCGTCTGCGCTCCCTGCGGGGATCGCTGCGGGGGCTGGGGACGCCGTTCGGCGTGCTGATCCTCTGCCAGTCGGCAACCTTGCTCCTGGTCCTGCCGGTGGTCCGGTCTCTCTTCACCGGTGCCCTGGAGGCGGCCGGGATGGCGAACCTGACCGACCGCAATTACGGGCACCTGCTGGACTGCCCGCTCGCGGTGGTCCTGCTGGCATGCGCCGGCGCGGTCGCCCTGGTGGCCCTCTGCCTGCAGTACGCGGTGGTCATCGCCGCCGTGAGCCGGCAACGCGCCGCACCCGTCCGGCAGGCGTCGGCACCACGGAACCGGGCCGGAGGTTGGGCCGTGGTGGCGCAGCTCCCGCTGCTGGCGGCGTACCTCTTCCTGGTCCTGCCGCTGAGCGGGCTGGGTGCGTTGTCGCCGCTGACCCGCGACATCGGCGTCCCGCCCTTCGTCACCGCGGAGTACCTGAAGAAGCCGCTGAGCCTGGCCATCTACGTCTCGGCGATCGGCGCCGTGGTGTACCTGAACTTCCGCCTGGTCGCGACCCTGCCCCTGCTCGTGGTGCGGCGGATGACCCCGCTGCGCGCCATGCTGGCCAGCTGGGACGCCACCCGCACCCGGCACCTGCGCCTGCCGTTGATCGCTTGCGCACCGGTCGCTGCCGTGGTGCTGGCCTACGGGCTGCCGGAACGGCTGCTGGCCTGGTGCTCGACCCTGCCCGGCGCCCTGCTGGGCACCGATTCGCGCTTCGTCGCCGCACTGGCGCAGGATGCCATACGAGCGGTGGCCTTCATCGTGCTCGCCCTGGCAGCCGTGGCGGTAACCGACCTGCTGCTGGGTCGGCTGGAGGCCCGTGAGCCGGCAGCCATCAGCTCCGATCCCGAGTCCCAGCCGGCGGCCGACCACCCTCCGGTCCGTCCCCCGCGGTTGGCCCTGCGTGTCGGGGCGGGTGCCGGCGTCGTCGTCATCGCCGTGGCCGGCTCCCCGGCCATGGCGGCTGGCAGCCCGACGACCGCCGATCCACTGGTCATCGCGCACCGCGGCCATGTCTGGGGCGGCGTCGAAAACACCATCGGGGCCCTGGAAGCCGCGGCCACCCAGCATCCCGACATCGTGGAGGTCGACGTCCAGCAAACCAAGGACGGGCACTTCATCGCCAGCCACGACACCAACCTGCTGCTGCTCTCGGGCCGCAACGTGAACACGTACGACCTGACGCTGGCCGAGGCCGAACAGGTGACCGTGAGTGCGCGGGGCTTCTCCGACACCGTCCCCTCGATGGTGGACTACGTGCGCCGGGCCCAGGAGCTGGGCGTCAAGCTGCTCATCGAGCCCAAGGTCCACCACCACGAAACGGCAGACTACCTCGACCGGTTCATCAGCGAGCTGGAATCGGTGGGGCCGCTGGATGCCAACATCTACCACTCCCTGGACGCCGGGCTCGTCGAGTCGCTGAAGGCGCGGCGTCCCGACGTGCAGGTCGGCTACACCATCGCGATGACCCTCGGCGGCATCCCCGAGGTGGACTGCGACTTCCTGGTCGTCGAGCAGTCCTCCTACTCGCGGGAGTTCCTGCGCCAGGCCCGCGCCGCCGGAAAACCCGTCTACGTCTGGACCGTCAACCGCCCCGAACGCATCCGCGGCTACCTCTACGACGGAGTGGACGGGGTCGTCACCGACCACCCGGACCAGGCCCGCCGGATCCGCTCGGAGACAGCCGCCGCGCCCCATGCCTCGGTGCCGCTGCGCGATGCGATGCGGCTGCTGGGCACCTATGTCCCGGCACCGGTCTGGTCAGGGTCCGCCCCAGCGGCGGCCGCCCCCGCAGCCTGACGGCTCTGCGGTCCCCCTGACCGCAGGCCCGGGTACAGCCTCAGGGGCGGGCGTCCGCCGTCGTCCCTTCGCCGACCGGAACCCCGTCGGGCAC
>DATNBS010000041.1:0-2078 GCA_035571895.1 Arthrobacter sp.
GTCGTCCGGGCCGAGCACGATCAGCTCGGAGTTTTCTACCTCTACGCCGAGCCGGAAGCGGCCCTGCTGTTTTGTGAGAATGAAACGAATATGGCCCGCGTGTTCGGCGCCGAGCCTGCGACGCGCTTCGCCAAGGACGGCATCGGCGACCATCTCCTGCATGGCGCGGACACCGTGAATCCCGACGGCGAGGGGACCAAGGTGGCGGCGCGGGTCCGGCTGGCCGTGCCGGCCGGCGGCCAGGCGGCGGTGCGGGTGCGGCTCACCCGCGAGGGGCCGGAGACCCTCATGGCGCCGTTCGCCGGCGCGGATGAGCTGATCGCGCGGAGGCGGGCCGAGGCGGACGAGTTCTACGAGGCCATCACGCCGCCGGCGGTGACCGATGACGCGAAGGCGGTCATGCGGCAGGCGCTGGCGGGGATGTTGTGGTCCAAGCAGTGCTACTACTTCGACGTGGACCGCTGGTTGCGTGAGCGCCACCGGCACCCGCTGCGAGGGCCGGCCCGGCGGGGTACCCGCAACGAGTCGTGGTTCCACATGGTCAACCATGATGTCGTGTCCATGCCCGACAAATGGGAGTACCCGTGGTATGCCGCCTGGGATCTGGCGTTCCATTGCATCCCGCTGGCCATGGTCGATCCCGACTTCGCCAAGAGCCAGCTCGACCTGATGCTGTCCGAGGGTTACCTCCACTCGACCGGCCAGATGCCTGCCTATGAGTGGAACTTCGGGGACGTGAACCCCCCGGTCCACGCCATGGCCACCTTGTTCCTGGCGAACCTGGAGGCTGACCTGGGCCAGGTGGACCTTCCGTTCCTGCAGGAGAGCTTCGCCAAGTTGCTGCTGAACTTCACCTGGTGGGTGAACCGCAAGGATCCCTCCGGCCGCAATGTGTTCGAGGGGGGCTTCCTCGGCCTGGACAACATCGGCGTGTTCGACCGCAGCGCGACGCTGCCCACCGGCGGGCGGCTGGAGCAGGCTGACGGCACGGCCTGGATGGCGATGTTCAGCCAGGACATGCTCCAGCTGGCCCTGACTCTGCTGGAGCATGATGCGACCTACGAGGGGTTCGTGCTCAAGTTCGTCGAGCATTTCTTCTGGATCGCAGCCGCGGTGGACCCGGTCGGTGAGCATCCCGACGAGATGTGGGACGAAGAGGACGGCTTCTTCTATGACGTGCTGCGCCTGCCCGACGGCACCGGGGCCCGGCTCAAGGTCCGGTCCCTGGTGGGCCTGCTGCCCCTGTGCGCCACGACGGTGGTCGAGGCCGACGTCATCGACCGCTATCCGCACATCGCCGAGCATGTGGCCACCTTCATCCGGCGCAACCAGGACCTGCTCGCCAATATCGCCGACCCGTTCGTGCCTGGCGTCCACGGCCGGCGGCTGCTGTCCCTGGTGAACGAGGACAAGCTGCGGCGCATCCTGGCCCGCATGCTGGACGAGGAGCGGTTCCTGGGCCCGCACGGCATCCGCTCAGTCTCGCGCTGGCACCTCGAACACCCCTACGCCTTCGATGTCGCCGGGACTGAGCACCGAGTGCAGTACGAGCCGGCCGAGTCGACCAGCGGAATGTTCGGCGGCAACTCCAACTGGCGCGGGCCGGTGTGGTTCCCGGTCAACCTGCTGCTGATCCGCGCCCTGATCCAGCACTACCGGTACTACGGCAACGACCTGAGGATTGAATGCCCGACCGGCTCCGGGACGATGATGACGCTGTTCGAGGTGGCCCAGGAACTGTCCCGCCGCCTGGTCGGCACCTTCCTGCGGGACGGTGACGGGCAGCGCCCCGTCTACGGCGGGACCCGGCTCTTCCAGGACGACCCGCACTGGCGTGACCTCATCTTGTTCTACGAGTACTTCCACGGCGACAACGGAGCCGGGCTGGGTGCCTCCCACCAGACCGGCTGGACCGGCCTCGTGGCGCGGCTGATCCAGAGCATGGGTCAGTTCGACGCCGGTACCGTGCTCGAGGACCGGCAATGGCCGATGGCCCGGCCGTACCGGCGCCTCGCCGCGGCGTCCATGCCCGACGTCGCCACGGCTCGTGAAGCCCGTGGCGTCACCGAACCGCGGTT
>DATNBS010000042.1:0-3174 GCA_035571895.1 Arthrobacter sp.
CGGCGGGGATCATCCCCTCGCCGAAACGGGTCACGTAGGCCACGCGGATGCCCGAGGCCTCCTCGAGCTCGGCCAGCGTGTGGCCGTACCACTGGTCGTGGACCGACACCTCGCCGAGGATCAGCCGCCCCGAGGCCTCGCGGAAGTCGCCGTTGATGCCCTGTTCGGGCAGGATCCGCCGCAGGACCTGGTCGGCGCTCCAGCGCACCGCGGCCACGGTCGGGATCCCCAGGCGCTGGTAGATCTCCGCCCGGCCCGGGTCGTAGATCCGCGCCACCACGTGCGGGACGTGGTAGTTCTCGCGGGCCACGCGGGTGGCCAGGATGTTGGAGTTGTCGCCGCTGGACACGGCGGCGAACGCGTAGGCGTTGGCGATGTCCGCCCGTTCCAGCGTCTCCCGGTCGAAGCCGACCCCGCTGACCTTCTGCCCGGAGAAGCCGCGACGCAGCCGCCGGAACGCGCGCTCGTCCTGGTCGATGATCGCCACCGTGTGTCCGGCGTCGTCCAAGGTATGGGCCAGCGTGACGCCGACGCGTCCGCACCCCATGATGACGAAGTGGGCCATGCAACGCTCCCCGCTGGTCGTGGTCTGGCAGGTCTGGACTGGTCCGGACGGGGTGTCGGTGGGCCGATGCCGCGTCCGTGGCTACCAGTCTCCCACGCCGCGGCGCCGTGGGCCGGGTGCCGCTGCGGCGTGTACCCCTGCGTGGTGGGCGGCGGTGCAGGGGCCCGCCGGGCGGGCCCCGCCCGGCGGGCCGTATGACAGATGCGCCGCCGACGGGCTAACTTTGTCTGGTGCTGACGTTCCTCGACGCGCTGAAGCGGATCCTGGTGGGCAGGCCATTCCGCACCGAACGGCTGAAACAGGCGCCGTTGCGCCGCCGGCTCGCGCTTCCCCTGCTCTCCTCCAACGCGCTGTCCTCGGTGGCCTATGCCCCCGACGAGGTCCTGATCACGCTGGCGATCGCCGGGGTCTCGGCCATCTACTTCTCGCCCTGGGTCGGCGTCGCCATCATGGCGGTCATGCTGGTCATCATCGCCTCGTACCGGCAATCGGTGAAGGCCTACCCCTCCGGACGGGGGGACTACGAGATCGCCAGCGCCAACCTCGGTCCGCGCGCCGGGACCACCGTGGCCGCGGCGCTGCTGATCGACTTCGTGCTCACCGTGGCCGTGTCCATGTCCTCCGCGGCGCACTACGCCGTGGCCGCCTTCCCCGCGCTCAACGGCCACCAGACGCAGCTGGCCGGGGCCGGCGTCGTGCTCTTGGCTTTGCTGAACCTGCGCGGGCTGGGCCGGTCGCGGCTGGGCAACGCGGTGCCGACGTACCTGTTCATCGGCGCGATGCTGGTGATGATCCTCGCCGGGGGCATCAGCTCCGCGCTGGGGACGCTGGGCACCGCGCCCAGCGCCGGGTTCGAGATCGTCCCGCAGCCGGGATACGACTCCTCGCTGACGGGCCTGTTCGGGGTCGTGCTGGTGCTGCGGGCCTTCTCCACCGGCTCCGCGGCGCTGACCGGCATCGAGGCCCCCATTTCCAACGTGCAGAACCTGGCCCGGCCGCGCGCCCGCAACGCCGCCTCGATCCTGCTGATGCTCGGGATCATCGCCGCCGTGCTGACCCTGGGCACCATGTTCCTGGCCCGCGCGGCCCGCGTGCACGTGGTGGAGGACCCGCAGGCGAACCTGCACGCCGGCGGGGGACCGGTCCCGGCGGACTACATCCAGCACCCCGTGCTCGGCCAGCTCGCCCAGGCGGTCTTCGGTGCCGACAGCCTGGGGTTCTTCGCGATCCTCGCGGTCACCGTGGCGGTGCTCTGGATGGCCGGGCACACCGCCTTCACCTCGTTCCCGAACCTCGCCTCGCACCTGGCCGCCGATGGCTACCTGCCGCGCCAGCTGCGCAAACGTGGGGACCGCCTGGGCTTCAGCAACGGCATCATCGCCCTGGGCGTGGGAGCCCTGGTGCTGGTCCTGGTCTTCAATGCGCACGTGGCCACGCTCATCCAGCTCTACGTCGTCGGGGTCTTCCTGTCCTTCACGCTCAGCCAGCTGGGCATGGTGCGGCACTGGACCCGGCAGCTGGCCAGCACCGCCAGCCCGCGGGTGCGGCACCGGATCATGCGTTCGCGCCTGCTGAACCTCGTGGGCTTCGTGCTCACCGCGGCGGTGCTGGTCATCGTGCTGCTGACCAAGTTCATCTTCGGGGCGTGGCTGGCGGTGCTGGGCATCGTGGTGCTCTACCTCGTTATGTTCTCCATCCGCGCCCACTATGCGGCGGTGGACCGTGAACTGGCAGTCGACGACACCGGAACCGCCAAGGCGCTGCCCGCGCGCGTGCACGCCCTGATCCTGGTCTCGACGTTGCGCAAGCCGGTGCTGCGGGCCGTGGCCTTCGCCCGCGCCAGCCGGCCCTCCAAGCTCGACGCGGTCATCGTGGACATCGACCAGGAAGCCACCGCCCGGACCGTCGCCGCATGGGACCGGTTGCAGATCCCGGTCCCGATCACCGTGCTGGCCTCGCCCTACCGCGAAACGGCTGCACCGATCATCGACTACATCAAGGGCATCAAGTCCGATTCCCCGCGCGACCTCGTCGTGGTCTACATCCCCGAGTACGTCGTGGGACGCTGGTGGGAGCAACTCGTCCACAACCAGACGGCGCTGCGCATCAAGGCCCGGCTCCACTTCGAACCCGGGGTCGTGGTGGCCAGCGTCCCCTGGCAGCTCTCGGAGGAAACCCACGGCCGGGCACTCTTCGAGGCCGAACGCAGCGACCACCACGCGAGCCACCACGACGCAGGCCGCCACGACGCCAGCCAGCGCGGCCAGACAACAGCACAGCACGACGGCGGGAGCAGCACGTGAGCACGCAGGCACCACAGATCCCGGGGGAGCTGATCGAGGTCGAGATCGGTGCCCCGGCCCACGGCGGGCACTTCGTGGCCCGCCACGAGGGCCGCGTGGTCTTCGTCCGCCATGCCCTGCCCGGCGAACGGGTCAGGGCCCGGCTGACCGACGCGGGGGAGGGGGCCCGGTTTTGGCGGGCCGACACCGTGGAGGTCCTGGACGCCTCCGAGCACCGTGTGCCGCACTTCTGGCCGTCAGCCGATGCGCCGGCGCGCCATGCCGCCGGGGAACTGCCGGTCGGCGGGGCCGAGTTCGGGCACGCGG
>DATNBS010000043.1:0-2172 GCA_035571895.1 Arthrobacter sp.
GCTGCGCGGCATGGCCGCATCACCGGGCATAGTGGAAGGCTACGCGCGGGTGGTCCACGACTCCGACCAGCTCTCCGAGGTGCAGCAGGACGAGATCCTGGTGGCCACGGTGACCGCACCGTCCTGGGGCCCGATCTTCGGCAAGATCAAGGCCACCGTCACGGACATCGGCGGCATGATGAGCCACGCGGCCATCGTCTGCCGCGAGTATGGGCTGCCGGCAGTCACCGGCACGGGTTCCGCCTCCACCACCATTAAGACGGGCCAGCGCCTGCGGGTGGACGGCACCAAGGGCACGGTGCAGATCCTGGACGCAGAGACCGAACCAGCCGTCACCGGTCCCGGCGCGCACAGCCACAGCCACGCCTGAGCAGCGGCGCCCACAACACGCGCTCCCAGTGCCGGGCCGGACGAACCCTTCTCGGGCCCCGGCCCGGCACCTCCCAACAGGAAAGTTAGACCCATGACACAGCCTCCACAGGATCCCGCAGCCACCCCCGACGGCGGGCACCCCGCCGCCAGGTCCGGCACGCGGACGGTGCTGATCACCGGCGCCGCCGGCGGCCTCGGCCGGGCCTTCGCCCTGGGCTTCGCGGCCCGCGGCTACCGGGTGGCGGCGGCCGACACCAACCTGGCCGGCGCCGAGAAGACCGCGGCACTGGTCCGCGAAGCCGGAGCGGAGGCGGAAGCCTTCGAGGCCGACGTCACCGACGTCGCCTCCACCGAGGCCCTCGCCCAGAGGTGCGCCGACTTCGGGCAGGGGAGCATCGACGTCGTGCTCAATAACGCCGCCATTTACGCCACGGTGACCCGGACCCCGTTCGAGGAGATCGACCCGGCCGAATGGGACCTGGTGATGAACGTGAACCTCAAGGGTCCGTGGCTGGTGACCCGTGCCGCCAGCCCGTACCTTCCCGACGGCGGACGCGTCATCAACCTGTCCTCCGCCACCATCTACTCCGGCTCGGAACAGTGGCTGCACTACGTGGCGTCCAAGGGCGGCGTGGTGGCGATGACCCGGGTGCTGGCCAAGGAACTGGGCCGGCGCAACATCACCGTCAACGCGATCGCGCCCGGCTTCACCCTCACCGAGGCCAGCTACGGGCTGATGGAGAACGCCGAGAACTACGGCGTGGACCGCGGCGCGCTCAAGCGCGCCAGCCAGCCCGAGGACATTGTGGGCGCGGCCCTGTTCCTGGCCGGGCCGGACAGCTCCTACATCTCCGGACAAACCATGGTGGTCGACGGCGGCCGCCAGTTCATCTAGCACTGCAAGTAAGAAGGAGAACCCATGCCTACGGTTCATTTCACCGACGCTGAAGGCGCCGTCCGCGACGTGGAAGGCAACCCCGGCGACTCGGTCATGGAAACCGCGGTGCGCAACGGCGTGCCGGGGATCGTCGCCGAATGCGGCGGCTCGCTGTCCTGCGCCACCTGCCACGTCTTCGTCGACCCGGTGGACTTCGCTTCGCTGCCGCCCATGGAGGACATGGAGGACGAGATGCTCTACGGCGCGGCCGTCGACCGGGCGGACACCTCCCGGCTGAGCTGCCAGATCCGGGTCACCGAGGACATGGACCTGCACGTCACCACGCCCGAGACGCAGGTCTGACGATGTCCGGGCTGCTGATCATCGGCGCCAGCCAGGCGGGTGTGCAGCTGGCGGTCTCACTGCGGGCACTCGGCCACGAGGGGCCGATCACGCTCCTCGGCGAGGAGAACCACCGGCCCTACCAGCGGCCGGCTCTGTCCAAGGAGTTCCTGCAGGGCATCATCACGAAGGAGTCGCTCATCTTCCGGACCCAGGAGTACTGGGACGAGCACCGGATCACGGTGGTGAAGAACGAGCGGATCGTCCGCATCGAGAAGAAGGACGACGGCTCCGGGACGGCGTTCGCCCGATCGGGGGCGAGCTTCGACTTCGACCGGCTGGCGCTCACCGTCGGTGCCCGGGCGCGGCGCCTGCAGCTCCCGGGCGCCGACCTGCCCGGCGTGCTCTACCTGCGCAACGCCGACGACGCCCTCGAGCTCAAGGCCCGGGTGCCGGCGGTCAGGGACGTGGTGGTCATCGGCGGCGGCTTCATCGGACTGGAGGCCGCCGCGAGCCTGACCAAGCTGGGCAAGCGGGTGACCGTGCTGGAGGCCGGCCCGCGGCTGGTCGGCCGGGCGGTC
>DATNBS010000044.1:0-3536 GCA_035571895.1 Arthrobacter sp.
TCGGCCGTCTCGGCCCTGTCGACCTGGTACCAGGATTCGCTGGATCCCTTCGACGACGAGCAGGTCGAGCTCTCCACCATCCGGCTGCTGGCGAAGGTCCCGGTCATCGCCGCCTACGCCCACAAGAAGTCCGTGGGCCAGGCGCTGCTCTACCCGGACAACTCCATGAACCTGGTGGAGAACTTCATGCGGCTGAACTTCGGCATCGCCGCCGAGCCGTATGACCTCGACCCGGACCTGGTCAAGGCCCTGGACCAGCTGCTGATCCTGCACGCCGACCACGAGCAGAACTGCTCGACCTCCACGGTCCGCCTCGTCGGCTCGTCGAACGCCAACATGTTCGCCTCCATCTCCGCGGGCATCAGCGCCCTCTTCGGCCCCGCCCACGGCGGTGCCAACGAGGCCGTGCTGAAGATGCTGCGTTCCATCCAGGCCGACGGCATCAAGCCCGAGGACTTCATGGAGAAGGTCAAGAACAAGGAGGACGGTGTCCGCCTCATGGGCTTCGGGCACCGGGTCTACAAGAACTACGACCCGCGCGCGAAGATCATCAAGGCCACCGCCCACGACATCCTGGGCAAGCTCGGCGGCAACGACGAGCTGCTGGACATTGCCATGCGGCTGGAGGAGAAGGCCCTCGCGGACGACTACTTCATCGAGCGCAAGCTCTACCCGAACGTGGACTTCTACACCGGCCTGATCTACAAGGCCATGGGCTTCCCGGAGAAGATGTTCACCGTCCTGTTCGCCATCGGCCGCCTGCCCGGCTGGATCGCGCAGTGGCGCGAGATGGCCCGGGACCCCGCCCTGAAGATCGGGCGCCCGCGCCAACTCTACGTGGGCGAGGGTGAGCGCAACTACCCGGGTCTCTGACCCGCTCGCTTGCGACTGTACGACGGCGGCTGCCACCCTTCGGGGAGGCGGCCGCCGTTCTGGTGCGGCGCTACCCGGATCCGGGGGACGGGCCTATTCTGGAAGGGGTTCCCGGACAAAGGACGGCCGCATGTACGAATTCCGTGGGGACGGATGGCAGATTTCGGCGCAGAGCCACCTGCAGATGCTGCTGGCCCTGTACATCCGTGACCTGGCCGGCATCGACCACCCCGGCCTGCCGGTGATCGCCCGGCTGGCGCCCGCCGTCAAACCACATGCCGCCGCCGAGTTCTCCGGGTACCGGGCCGCGGAACTGAGGCAGGAGTGGCAGGACTGGTGGCACCGCATCCTGCACCATGACGATGACGAGGAGGCCTCCTTCGCCCCACCTGGCTTCCCCTTCTTTGCCGATTCGCCGACGCTGCAACGTCTCCTGCGCGCCCATTACGGCTCCGCCCTGAGCTGGAGCCGCGAGCGCCTGGCCGAGTACTCCCACGTCAGCGCCGAGCACCACGCCGCCGGCCGCCGCCGGATGCTCGAGCAGATGATCGCCGAACGGGCACTGGAATTGGAGCGGGAACCACGGCCGATGCAGTTGAAGATGGTCGAGCTCCCGCTGGCCCAACGCAGGGCCTGGTTCGTTGACCCCGGCACCGTCATCCTCAGCCAGGATCTTCCCCGCGACGCCGAACTCTACCGGAGCTTCCTGGAGCCAGTGATCCGCTTCATGCTCTAGGCCGACGACGGCAGCAGGGTCAGCGGGTCTCGTCGGCGAAGGTGATGACCACGCGGGAATCTTCTGCGGTGGCCGGAACCCACTCGTGCTCGGCCCGGTTCCACAACAGCCCCGAATTGCTGACCGAGGTGATCTGCTCCGCGGAGGCATTGGCCACCGCCCACTGCGCGACCGACCAGCCCAGCCGGTCCGACGCGGCGATGGAGAGGCTGTGCCGTCCGACGGAGACCGGCAGGTTTCCGAAGGCGGCCGTCAGCCGGTCCGCCGTGGCCGCCGGGTCGCCGGCAGCCGTCGGACGGCGGAGGATGCAATTCAGCGCGGCGGGGGAGTACCCCGTTAAGGCCGAGGCATAGGCCCTGCCTTCTGGCTCATGGTCGGCATAGGCCTGGGGGAACGCGCTGCGCTGGACCTTCTGGGCCGCCTCGGTCACCGGCATCGAACGGTAGTCGAACGTCTCCAACTCCTGGTAGAAGCGGTCGGCCGCATAGAGCGGGTCCATGATCTGCCGGCTGGTGCCCCACCCCTGCGACGGCCGCTGCTGGAACAGCCCGCGCGAATCCGGTCCCGCCTGGTCCCCGTAGTCGATGTTGCGCAGCTTGGACTCCTGCACGGCCGTGGCAATGCCGATCGTCGCGGCGCGCGCGGGCATCCCGCGCCGGACCGCCACCGCCGCGATGAGGGCGGCGTTGGAAGCCTGCTCCGGATCCAGCTGGTGCTGGTCCGGGCCCACGACCGCGGTGCAACGCTCCCGGACCAGCGTCTCCTGGTCGGTGAGGAAACGCGACGCGGCATAGACGCCCCCGCCGACGACGCCGAAACCCAACGCGATGGCAATGAAGGCGCGGAGCCCCCTGTGGCGGCGGTGCAGCGGACCGCTGCCGGGATGCCCAGCGGCTGGATGGGTGGACAGCGAGAACACGCTGTCCCGCAGGTCAGTTGGCATGCAAGGCAGAATTCAGTTCCACGGTCTGGCCCTCCCTGGCCAGGGCCTCGACGGCACCGGTGGTCGAATTGCGGCGGAACAGCAGGTTCGGGACGCCGGACAGTTCCAGGGCCTTGACCGTGCGCCCCTCGAGCTCGACCCTGGTTCCCGCCGTGACATAGAGCCCGGCCTCGACAACGGAATCGTCGCCCACGGAGATGCCCACACCGGAGTTGGCGCCGAGCAGGACGCGTTCGCCGATGGTGATCCTCTCCTTGCCGCCACCGGAGAGCGTGCCCATGATGGAGGCGCCACCGCCCACGTCGGAGCCGTTGCCGACCACGACCGAGGCCGAGATGCGGCCTTCGACCATCGAGGACCCCAACGTGCCGGCATTGAAGTTCACGAAGCCCTCGTGCATGACAGTAGTCCCCTCCGCCAGATGGGCACCCAGTCGCACCCGATCGGCATCGGCGATGCGCACACCCTGTGGGAGCACGTAGTCGACCATGCGCGGGAACTTGTCCACGCCGTAGACCACGACGGCACCGCGACGCCGCAGCCGCAGGCGGGTGCGCTCGAAGTCCTGCACCGGGCACGGCCCGAAGTTCGTCCAGACGACATTGGCCAGGAAGGCGAAGATCCCGTCGAGGTTGATGGTGTTGGGGGCAGCCAGCCGATGGGACAACAGGTGCAGCCGCAGCCAGACGTCGGCCGTGTCGGCCGGGGCGACGTCGAGGTTGACTTCGAGTTCCACGACCCGCTGGGTGGTGCCGCGGTCGCTGTCCTTGACGGCGGCCGAGGTCAGCTCGCCGGCCAGCTGGGGGGCTTCATCCAGGGACCCCAGGATGGGGGCGGGGAACCAGACGTCCAGCACCGTGCCGTCGGCGGCGACGGTGGCCAGGCCGCAACCGGAGGCGAGGCGGACCGGGGCGGCGGAGTCATTCAGGGCAGAAGCGGGCTGGGCCGAGGTGGAAGTCATGCCTCCCATGGTACCGGTGCCCG
>DATNBS010000045.1:0-6430 GCA_035571895.1 Arthrobacter sp.
ACCGCCGGCACCGCGATGCTCTGGACCGGCGACTACCACAACGCCCGCCAGCTCCTCGGCGCACTCGGCCGCCGGATCCCCGGGCCACGGGCGCCCCGCGCCGCGGACACCGGCACCCCGGTCGGTGCGCCAGACACGAAAGACGCGGCAGGCGCGCCCGAGACGACCGAGTCGACCACGACAGCGACCGCCGCCCGGTTCTACCGGCTGCGGCAGGCCCGCGCCCACCGCTCGCGCCTGCTGGCCACGCTGCTGGTCCCGCTCGCCCCCGGCCCCGACTCCGGACCAGCCCCCAACCCAGGCCCCGGGCCCGTCGTCCCCCTGCGCCGCTCCCCGGACATCGCCACCGCCTGGTCCAACGCCCACGGCCCGGTGGACGAACCCTCGGTGGTCCCGCTGCAGGACCTGCTCGGCGTGCTCGGTGCCCAGCAATGGCGCGAACGCGGCGTCTTCGTCCCCGCCCTCGAAGCCACCATCCACCCGCACTACGGCACGTTCGCCCCCGTGCGCGGGGAATACCTGGACCTCGTGGCGGCGGCCCCGCTGCCACCGACCGGCACCGCGGTCGACATCGGCACCGGCACCGGGGTCATCGCCGCGATCCTCGCCCGCCGCGGCCTGCGCCTCGTCACCGCCACCGACCTCTCCGCCCGGGTTATCGCCTGCGCCCGCGACAACCTCACCCGGTTGGGCCTGGCCGACCGCGTGCACCTGGAGGTCGCCGACATGTTCCCGCCCGGCCGCGCCGGCCTCCTCGTGTGCAACCCGCCCTGGCTGCCCGGCAGCGCCGCCACCCTGCTCGACCAGGCCGTGTACGACCCCAAGTCGCGCATGCTCCGCGCCTTCCTCACCGGCCTACCCGGGCACCTGGAGCACGACGGCGAAGGCTGGCTCGTCATCTCCGACCTCGCCGAGCATCTGGGGCTGCGCAGCCGGGACGAACTGCTCGGCTGGATCGCCTCGGCCGGCCTGCGGGTCGTCGACCGGCTGGACACCCGCCCGACCCACCGGCGTGCGCTCGACGCCGGGGACCCCTTCCATGCCGCCCGCTCGGCCGAGACCACCTCCCTCTGGCGGCTCGCCACCGCCTGAACGCCGCTGGCGTCTGGCCCGACCGCAGCCCGGGGTACCTCCGCCTCCCTTCCCAGGACACCTCGGCTCCTCCACAAGCCCCTGCAGCCCCCGGCCGTCCACAACCGCGCACCTGCACCCTCCGGCGCCTCCACCACCGCGGAAAGTGGACGTGGAGGTGCCACATGAACCACAACCAGCAGCTGGGCAACACCGGCGAACTGCTCGCCGCCCAATTCCTTGCCGACCGCGGCATGCGGGTGCTCGCCCGCAACTGGCGATGCCGGACCGGCGAACTCGACATCGTCGCCGTCGACGGCGGCACGATCGTCGCCGTGGAGGTCAAGACCCGCTCGGGCCTGGGCTTCGGCCACCCGGCGGAGGCGGTCGATGCACGCAAGTTGTTGCGGCTGCACCGCCTCGCCAGCGCCTGGTGCCGGGAGAACGGCTGCGGCCGGCAGCGTCGGCGCGTCGACGTCGTCAGCGTCCTCACCGCACCGGGAAAAGATCCCCAATTCGCGTACTACCCCGAGGTGACCCTGTGAGCCTGGGACACGCCTCGGGAGTCTCGCTCGTGGGCCTGAACGGACACATCATCGACGTCGAGGCCGACATCGGCGGGGGACTGCCCTCGTTCCTGCTCCTGGGCCTTCCCGATGCCTCCTTGATCGAGGCGAGGGACCGAATCCGCTCGGCCGCGCGCAACTCCGGCGTCGCGCTGAGCCCCCGACGCATCACCGTGAACCTCATCCCCGCCTCGCTGCCCAAACGCGGCTCCTCGTTCGATTTGGCCATCGTCGTTGCAGCCGTGGCCGCCGCCGGGACCATCCAGAATCCAGAGGGCGTCGTCTACATCGCCGAACTGGGACTGGACGGGTCCCTGCGCCCGGTTCCCGGTGTCCTGCCGGCGGTCATGGCAGCCGTCCGGGCCGGACGACCGGACGTCGTCGTTGCAGCCGGCAACGAAGCCGAAGCACGGCTGGTCCCCGGGGCCAGGGTCACCGCGTACCGCCACCTGGCCGAGGTCATGACCGCTTATGGCGCCCACGAGGCCGTGGTGCCGCCATCCGGCTCCGGGATCCCCGCGGACCGGGCCGGACAACGGGTGGGGGACGGAGGCACGTCCACGGCTCGCAGCACCGAGGTTCCGGACCTGGGCGAGGTCATCGGCCAGCCGTTAGCCCGGTTCGCACTGGAGGTGGCGGCGGCCGGCGGGCACCATCTGCTGATGGTTGGACCTCCGGGCGCCGGCAAGACCATGCTGGCCGAACGCCTCCCGGGCCTCTTACCGGATCTCGAGGACGCCGAGGCCATGGAAGCCACGGCAATCCACTCGCTGCAACGGGGCAGCCTGCGCTTGGACCGCCTCCTGCGTCGACCACCATTCGAGAGCCCACACCACAGCGCCAGCATGGTGGCGCTCATCGGCGGGGGAGCGGGACTGCCACGGCCCGGCGCCGCATCACGCGCCCACCACGGCGTCCTCTTCCTCGACGAGGCCCCGGAGTTCAACGCCAAGGCCCTGGACGGCCTCCGGCAACCCCTGGAATCCGGGGAAATCACCTTGCACCGCGCCGCCGGAACGGCCACGTATCCCGCCCGCTTCCAGCTCGTCCTCGCCGCCAACCCCTGCCCTTGCGGGCTCTCCAGCGGCAAGGCCATCGAATGCCGCTGCAGCCCCATGCAGCGCCGCCGCTACTTCGACCGGCTATCCGGTCCCTTCCTGGACCGCATCGACCTGCAGATCGAGGTGCCCCGCGTCAACGCCACCCGCCTCCGGGAAGGCCGGGGAGAAGAAACGACCCTGATGGTGCGGCGCCGCGTGGCCGCCGCGCGGGCGGCACAACACACGCGACTGCAGCGACTGGGGTTCGCCCGCAACTCCGACCTCCCCGGAACCGTCCTGCGCCGCGAGCTGGCCCTGCCGAAGTCCACCACCGCCAGCGCGGACCGGCAACTCGAACGAGGTCACCTCACGGTGCGCGGCCTCCACCGGGTCCTGCGCCTGGCCTGGACGATCAGCGACCTCTCCGGCCAGGAAACCCCCCGCCCCGCAGACGTCGACGTGGCCCTGCAACTGCGCCAGCATGCACAAGGAGGCATTGCATGAACACCGAATCCGGCGTCTTGCTGGCCCGTGCGGGCCTCGCGCGCCTGATGGAACCCAACGACCTCACCGGGACGGCCCTGGTGGCCGTCGCAGGACCTGTCGAGGCGTATCGGCTGATCACCGCCAGCACCGACCCCGCGCCGGCCACGGAACAGCAGGCGGTGGCCGACCTGCTCGGCGGCGATGCCGGCCAGCGCGGTGCACACCGCCTCGACGCCGGTCTCGAACGGTGGCGGCCACGCGTGGACCCCGGCGGCCCGCAGCGGGACCTGTCCACCATCCGGCGCTTCGGCGGTGGCCTGCTCGTCCCGGAAGACGACAACTGGCCACGGCAATTCGACGACCTGGGCCTCAGCGCGCCCCTTTGCCTCTGGTGGCGCGGAGCAGCCGGACCGGCCCGCCTCCCCGGGGCCGAGACAATGCTTGCCGTGGTGGGAAGCCGTGACGCGACCGACTACGGACGCCATGTCACCTACGAACTGGTCGCCGATCTGGTCCCACGAGGGATCACCATCGTCTCCGGCGGTGCCTACGGGATCGACGCCCGCGCCCACGAGGCGGCACTGCACGCCAGCTGGGGAGGGCACGCCCCGGACCATCCCGGTACCATGGCGGTCATGGCCGGGGGACTGGACCGCTTCTACCCGGCCGGCAACGACGAACTGCTCCGCCGTGTCGAATCCGCTGGCCTGCTTCTGGCGGAAGTACCCCCGGGGACCGCCCCGACCCGCTGGCGGTTCCTCCAGCGCAACAGGCTGCTAGCCGCCCTGTGCGGTGCGACCCTCGTGGTCGAGGCACGCTGGCGCTCGGGGGCGTTGACCACCGCACGCCGCGCCAGCGAGATCGGCCGTGAAGTCGGTGCGGTCCCCGGATCGGTGCTCTCCTCGAACTCCGCCGGGTGCCACCGGCTACTCCGCGAGGGATCAGCGGTTGCGGTGACCGACGCCGACGAGGCACTCGAACTGCTCGGTGTCGCCGACAAGGCCGTGCCTTCGAACGCGAGGAGCCCGCACGAGGGCCCCTCGGATGTACGGGTACATGACGGGCTGGATATCCAGGACCTGCTGTTGATGGATGCCCTGCCGGTCCGCCAAGCTGCCGCACCCGACAAGCTGGCCACGGTCTCCGGGTTGGGCATTGGCGCGGTCCTCGGGGGTCTCAGCCGACTCGAGGCCAGGGGACTGGCGCAAAAATCAGCCGACGGGTGGCGGCGCCGCCGGACCACCTGAACACCCGTCGCCCGGCGTGGCTGCTTCGTCCCCGGGGGCCAACACGGGATGCTGGTGCCATGACCACTCCGCCGCGCCCAGGGGACCCGGGGTCCGAAAGCCCCGCCCAGCCCTGGCCGGCGGGATTCGAGGCGGCGGTGGACGATTTCGAACGCTACCTGTCGCTGGAGCGCTCCCGCAGCGGGCACACGGTCCGGGCCTACGTCGGGGATATTTCCTCGCTACTGGAATTCGCCGCCGGACGGCATGCCGTCCGCAATCTGGCGGACATCGACCTGGCCCTGCTCAGGCTCTGGTTGGGTGAGCAGCAGGCCACCGGCAGGGCACCCTCCACACTGGCTCGGCACGCGGCGGCGGTTCGGACTTTCATGGGGTGGGCCGTGCGTGAAGAACTGATTACCGCGGATCCGTCGCTGCGACTGCGGTCGCCGAAAAACGCGAAGCGGCTGCCACATGTCCTGCAGGCCACACAGGTGGGCCGGCTGCTCGACACGGAACATCCGGTGCGAGACTCTCAACGGCCGTCGGGAAGCACTCGTGTGGAAGCTGCCGGCACCAGGGAATCCGTGGGATCCCAGCCCGGTGCGGCAACCGCCCCGGAGCCGCCGAAACCCACGGCGCGCCAGCGGGCTGTCGTGGAGCGGGACCACGCCATCCTGGAACTGCTCTACGCCACCGGAATCCGCGTGGGTGAACTCACCGGACTGGACATTGACGACATCGACCATGACCAGCTGACACTGCGGGTCCTGGGCAAGGGCAACAAGGAGCGGACGGTCCCCTTTGGGCAGCCGGCCCACGAGGCATTGAGCAACTGGCTATCCCGTGGCCGGCCGCAACTGGTCATCGACCGATCGGGGCCGGCGTTGTTCCTCGGTGAGCGCGGAGCACGTCTGGGGCAACGCCAAGTGCGGGCCATGGTCGAACGGGCCCTGGCAGGTCTGGGAGATACTGCCGCCCGGGGTCCGCACGCGCTACGCCACACGGCCGCTACACACCTGCTCGACGGTGGTGCCGATCTGCGGACGGTCCAGGAACTGCTGGGCCACAGCTCCCTGGCCACCACGCAGCTCTATACGCATGTCTCCGTCGACCGCCTGCGCACGAGCTACCAGCAGGCCCATCCGCGGGCCTGACTGCGTCTGCGCCCTCGGTCATGCGCGGAACACCGCAGGTCAAGGTGGCGATTCGCTGCGGAATCATGCACAATGATGTCAGGCAGCATGTGAAGGCCTTCGCAAGTGACTGTGGTCGTTGGGGAAGACGTACCAACAGGAACTGGAGGATGGCATGTCTGTACCCATGACCCGGGGCGTACTGTTCGTACACTCGGCCCCGACGGCGTTGTGCCCGCATATCGAGTGGGCCATTGGATCCGTGGTCGAAGACCGCACGGATCTGAACTGGGCGCCGCAATCCGCCGCGCCCGGAATGTACCGTGCCGAGGTCCATTGGGCCGGCCCCCAGGGAACTGGGGCCCAACTCGCCTCCGCTCTGCGTGGGTGGGCGCACCTGCGCTACGAGGTCACCGAGGAGCCGAGCCGGGGCGTCGACGGCAGCCGCTGGTCCCACACCCCGGAGCTGGGCATCTTCCATGCAACCACCGATACCGCCGGCAACATCATGGTCGGCGAGGACCGGATCCGCTTTGCCTACGAACAAGGTGCGGGGAACCCGGCAGCGGTCTACCACGAGCTGTCCCTCGCGCTGGGTGAGGCGTGGGACGAGGAACTCGAGCCCTTCCGGCACGCCAGCGAAGGAGCCCCGGTGCGCTGGCTGCACCAGGTCGGCTGACCGTACCAGCACCTTCCGCAAGGGCAGGGCTAGCCGAACTGACGTCCGGTGAGTCGTCCTCCAGTCGACTTATCACCAGAGGCTCGACGCCCCAACAAGTGAGGCCCGCACCGTTTCCGGTGCGGGCCTCGCGTGGTGCGTGAAGGCGTTAGACGCTGCGGATCGCCACCACGGCGTTGTGTCCACCGAAGCCGAACGAGTTGTTCAGCGCCACGATGTTCCCCGA
>DATNBS010000046.1:0-8863 GCA_035571895.1 Arthrobacter sp.
CCCACCTGCTCAACCACGGATAGGAACCGCCGGTGGACCACACCACACTCGTCCTGATCGAACTCGGGGCCGTCTTCCTCGGCCTCGGGCTCCTCGGACGCGTGGCGGCGCGGATCGGCATGTCCCCGGTCCCGCTGTACCTGCTCGGCGGCCTGGTCTTCGGCCACGGCGGGATCGTCCCGCTCTCCGGCATCGAGGAGTTCGGCGACATCGCCAGCGAACTCGGCGTCGTGCTGCTGTTGCTGATGCTCGGCCTGGAGTACACGGCCAAGGAGCTCGTCACGGGGTTGCGTGCCTCCTGGCTGGCCGGCGTGGTCGACCTGGTCCTGAATTTCACACCCGGGGCGGCGCTGGCCCTCGTGCTCGGATGGGGCCCCATCGGGGCCCTGGTGCTGGGCGGGGTCACCTACATCTCCTCGTCCGGCATCATCGCCAAGGTCCTGACCGACCTCGGCCGCCTCGGCAACCGCGAGACACCCGTCGTGCTCTCCATCCTGGTGCTCGAGGACCTGGCGATGGCCGTGTACCTGCCGATGCTCACCGCCGCCCTGGCCGGGGTCAGCTTCATCGGCGGGTTGCGGACCGAGGCCCTCGCCCTGCTGGCCGTGAGCATCGTGCTGCTGTTGGCGCTGCGGTTCGGCCCGCTCATCTCGCGCCTGCTGCATTCCCCGGACCAGGAGAACTTCCTGCTCAAGCTGATCGGGGCGGCCCTGCTGGTCGCCGGGATCGCCGCCGCCCTTCAGGTCTCGGCGGCCGTTGGCGCCTTCCTGCTGGGCATCGCCATCTCCGGGGCGACGGCCCACTCGGCGACGAAGGTCCTGGCTCCGCTGCGTGATCTGTTCGCCGCCATGTTCTTCGTCGTCTTCGGGATCAACACCGACCCGCGGACCATCCCGCCGGTGCTGCTGCTGGCCCTGGGCCTGGCCCTGCTGACCTCGCTGACGAAGATCGGCACCGGTGCGTGGGCCGCCCGGCGGATGGGCATCGGGGTTCCGGGCCGGATCCGCGCCGGGACGGCCTTGATCGCCCGCGGCGAGTTCTCCATCGTCATCGCCGGCCTGGCGGTGGCAGGCGGCGGGGTATCCCCCGAGCTGGCGGCCCTGGCGACCACGTACGTGATGTTGCTCGCGGTGCTCGGTCCCGTCGCCACCCGGGTGGCCGAACCGCTCGGACGCGCCGTCGCGGCGCGCCGCGGCCCTGCCTCGCAGGGGGCCGGCCTGGGTTCGGCGGACCCGCAGTGACCCCGCGGGCCCGGCCGTGACGGGGTCAAGGTGCAACTCGCCGGCGCGTGGGCTATGCTGAGATGCACCCGCGGGTACGAACGGACCGGCGGGTGTTTTGCGGGCGTAGCTCAATGGTAGAGCGCCAGCTTCCCAAGCTGGACACGCGGGTTCGATTCCCGTCGCCCGCTCTCTTTGTGCCCAGGGCCACAGCCCGGCGAGTGCGCGGCGCGTAGAATAGGAATGCCATGAAACGCACAATGTTCAAATCAAAAATCCACCGCGCCACGGTCACCCATGCCGACCTGCACTATGTCGGCTCGGTCACCGTCGACCTCGACCTGCTCGAGGCCTCCGACATCCTGCCCGGGGAACTGGTCAGCATTGTCGATGTCACCAATGGCGCCCGGCTCGAGACCTACACGATTGCCGGCGAGCGCGGCACCGGCGTGCTGGGCATCAACGGCGCCGCCGCGCATCTGGTCCACCCCGGCGACACGGTCATCCTCATCAGCTATGCCGAAATGGACACCGCGGAAGCCCGCAGCTACGTGCCCCGGGTCGTCCACGTCGACGCGAACAACTCCATGGTCGGCCTCGGCAGCGACCCGTCCGAATCCCTCTCCACCGGTGCCATGCGTCCGCCGCATGCGATCGCCGGAATCCCCGCGGACTTCTAGGACGTGCTCGGGGTCCTCTCCGGTTTCTCCGTCGTCTGGGCCGTCATCGTCGTCGGCTACTTCGTCGGACGCACCGGGGTCCTCGGACCCGATGCCCGATTCGTCCTGAACCGCCTGACGTTCTTCGTCGCCAGCCCGGCCCTGCTCTTCATCACGGTGGCCGGCTCCGATCCCTCAGCTGTCCTGGGCCCCAGCCTGGCCGTCGCCGCGTTCAGCGCCGCCGGCGTGGCCCTGCTCTACTTCGCCATCACCGGATGGTGGCTCAAGCGGGCGCGGCCGGAGCGGCTGGTCGGGGCGATGAGCGCCTCCACGGTGAACTCGGCCAACCTCGGCCTGCCCATCGCCGCCTACGTGCTGGGCAACACCTCGCACGCCGCCCCGGTCATCCTGTTCCAGCTGGCCTTGTGGAGCCCGGTTTTCCTGGCCATCCTGGATGCCTCCACCTCCGGGCGCCGGACCACCCCGACCGCGCTGGTGCTGACCACGCTGCGCAATCCCATGATCGTCGCATCGCTGGTGGGCCTGCTCTTCGCCGTCTTCGGCTGGAGGCTGCCCCAGCCCCTCCAGGAGCCGGTCGAGCTCATCGCCGGGGCCTCGATCCCGGCCATGCTGATCGCCTTCGGCATCTCGCTGGTGGGATCCAAGCCGTTGGAAAAGGCCTCGGCCCGGCGTTCCGACGTCCTGGTGGGAACGGGCCTGAAGCTGCTGGTGCACCCCGTGCTGGCGTGGCTGGCCGGCTCGCTGGTCTTCGGCCTTGAGGGGCCGGACCTCTTCGCCGTCGTGATCATGGGCGCGCTGCCGTCGGCCCAGAACGTCTTCGTCACCGCCTCGCGGTACGAGCAGGGGCTGGTCGTCGCCAAGGACACGGTCCTGCTGACCACGATCGCCGCCGTCCCGGCCATGATGCTCGTTCCGGCCATCCTGCACGGGTAGCCTCCCGAGCGGTAGCCGCCTGCACGGGTGGTGCCCTCCGCGGCAGGACCGTGCCGGCGTCGTACTTCGGAATAATCCGCCGTCCTCCGACGCTGGCGATGTTAGCGTTCAGTTTCCCCGGCCACCGCCGGGCCCGCACGATTCCGGACCCCCGTCCCCCGCACCCTAAGGACCTGACCATGAACCGCCGCATCCTCCCCTTCGCCGCCGCTGCCGCCGCCCTGGCCCTTGCCGTCTCCGGGTGCTCGTCGCCCTCCGAAACGGGAACCCCCTCGGAGCAGGCGGCCGACGGCCTGACACTGCAGGAGGTCAAGGATTCCGGCGTGCTCACCGTGGGCACCGAGGGCACCTACAAGCCGTTCTCCTACCACGCAGGCGGCACCGGGGACCTGACCGGCTACGACGTCGAGGTCGTCACGGCCGTCGCCGACAAGCTCGGGGTCAAGCCCGAGTTCAAGGAGACGCAGTGGGATGCGATCTTCGCGGGCCTGGAAGCCGGCCGGTTCGATGTCATCGCGAACCAGGTGACCATCAACGACGCGCGGAAGAAGGCCTACGACTTCTCCACCCCGTACACGATCAGCCGCGGCGTGATCGTCACGACGGCGGACAACACCGACATCAGCTCCTTCGCCGACCTCAAGGGCAAGACCACCGCGCAGTCGCTGACGAGCAACTGGAACGACCTGGCCAAGGAATCCGGGGCCACCGTCCAGGGTGTCGAAGGCTGGGCCCAGTCCATCACGCTGCTCAAGCAGGGCCGCGTCGACGCCACCATCAACGACAAGCTGACCTACCTCGACTACCAGAAGTCCACCCCGGATTCCGGGATCAAGGTCGCAGCCGAGACCAAGGAGACCTCCGAGGCCGCCCTGGCCTTCCCGCAGGGCAGCGAGGACCTCGTCAAGGCCGTCGACCAGGCGCTGGCCGACCTCTCCGCTGACGGGACGCTGGCGAAGATCTCGGACAAGTACTTCGGCGAGGACGTCTCCCAGTAGCGGGCAGGACATAGGCTGGGCTGATGAACGTCGACTGGGCCCTGTTCCTCGACTCGTTGTGGCCGATCGTGCTCGGCGGGCTCTCGGGGACCATCCCCCTCTCCGTGGCCAGCTTCGTCCTGGGCCTGCTCATCGCGCTGGTCATCGCGCTGATGCGCATCGGGTCGAACCCCGTGCTGGCGTGGATCGCCCGCGCCTACATCTCGGTGATCCGCGGCACCCCGCTGCTGGTCCAGCTGTTCGTGATCTTCTACGGCCTGCCCTCCGTCGGGGTGACCCTCAACCCCTGGCCGAGCGCGATCATCGCGTTCTCGCTGAACGTCGGCGGCTATGCCGCCGAGGTCATCCGGGCCTCCATCCTCTCCGTGCCCCGGGGCCAATGGGAGGCCGGATACACCATCGGCATGTCACGGGGTAAGACCCTGCGCCGGCTGATCCTGCCGCAGGCAGCGCGGGTCTCCGTCCCGCCGTTGTCGAACACCTTCATCTCGCTGGTCAAGGACTCGTCGCTGGCGTCCCTGATCCTGGTCACCGAGCTGTTCCGCAAGGCCCAGGAGATCACCTCCTTCAGCCAGCAGTTCATGCTGCTCTACCTGGAGGCCGCGCTGGTCTACTGGGTGTTCTGCCTGGTCCTCTCCTCCGGGCAGTCGAAGATCGAGGAAAGGCTGGACCGCTATGTTGCCCACTGAGCCGTTGCTGCAGGTGACGGGGTTGCAGAAGTCCTTCGGTGCCAACGACGTGCTGAAGTCGATCGACCTCTCCGTCGATGCCGGTGGCGTGCTGGCGCTCATCGGCCCCTCGGGTTCGGGCAAGACCACCGTGCTGCGCTGCCTGAACGGGCTCGAGAAGCCCGACGCCGGCACGGTCGCCTTCGCCGGCGGCCCGTCCGTGGCCTTCTCGGCCACGACCAGCATGAAGGAAGCCCAGTCGCTGCGCACGCGCAGCGCCATGGTCTTCCAGAACTACAACCTCTTCCCGCACAAGACGGTGCTGGAGAACGTCACCGAGGGCCCGATCCAGGTCCAGCGCCGCCCCAAGGCCGAGGCCCTCGCGGAGGCGACCTCGCTGCTCGAGCGCGTCGGCCTCTCGGACAAGGCCGGCCAATACCCGCATGAGCTCTCGGGCGGCCAACAGCAGCGGGTGGGCATCGTCCGGGCGTTGGCCCTGAAGCCGTCGTTGCTGCTCTTCGACGAACCGACCTCCGCCCTGGATCCCGAGCTGGTCGGGGACGTGCTCACCGTCATCAAGGAACTGGCCCAGGAGGGCTGGACGATGGTCCTCGTCACCCACGAGCTGGCCTTCGCCCGGGAAGTCGCCGACCACGTGGTCTTCATGGACGGCGGCGTCGTCGTCGAACAGGGCCACCCCGATACCGTGCTGCGCGAGCCGCGCGAGGAACGCACCCGGCAATTCGTGCACCGCCTGCTCAACCCGTTCTGATCCGCCGCCCCCGCGCGGCGCGTCCCGCCGCGGTGCGGCCGGCGCCACGGGTCCGCCCGGAATTGGTCCGGGAAATCCGCTGCGCACGGCCTCAGCTGCGCATAGTGTGACTTCCATGGCGAAGAACACAGCGGAACAGCAGGCCGAGAAGATCAGCAGCGGCTACACCTTCGAGGGCGGGTCGATCACCCTCGGGGCCGCGCTCGTCGATGGCCAGGTCCACCGCGAGGCGCACGTCAGGCTCCCGCTGAAGATGATGAACCGCCACGGCCTGGTCGCCGGGGCGACGGGTACCGGCAAGACGATCACATTGCAGGTCATGGCCGAGCAACTCTCCACCGCCGGTGTGCCGGTCTTCCTCGCGGACGTCAAGGGCGACCTGACCGGCCTGTCCACCCCCGGCGCCGCCAGCGACAAGCTGCTGGCCCGCACGCAGAGCGTGGGCATGGACTGGCAGGCAGCGTCCTTCCCGGTCGGCTACTACAGCCTGGGCGGCAGCGGCGAGGGGGTTCCGATCCGTGCGACGGTCTCCTCGTTCGGCCCCGTCTTGCTGGCGCGGATCATGGAGCTGAACGAGACGCAGGAATCCAGCCTGCTGCTGGTCTTCCACTATGCCGACCAGCAGGACCTGGAACTCTATGACCTGAGGGACCTGCGCGCCGTCATCCAGCACCTGGTCTCCGACAAGGGCAAGGGCGACCTGTCCGGCTTGGGCGGGATGTCCAAGGCGACCGCCGGGGTGATCCTGCGCGGGCTGGTCACCCTGGAGGCCAAGGGCATGGACCAGTTCTTCGGCGAACCCGAATTCGACACCACCGAGTTGCTGCGCGTCGCCGACGATGGGCGCGGCGTGCTGTCCTGCCTGGAGCTTCCGACGCTGCTCCAGCAGCCCCTGGTATTCTCCACCTTCCTCATCTGGTTGCTGGCCGACCTCTTCGAGGAATTGCCCGAAGTCGGAGACGCCGACAAGCCGAAGCTGGTCTTCTTCCTCGACGAGGCCCACCTGCTGTTCAAGGACGCCTCGAAGGCGTTCATGGATTCGATCACCACCACAGTCCGCCTGATCCGGTCCAAGGGCGTGGGCGTCTTCTTCATCACGCAGACCCCCCAGGACGTCCCCGGGGACATCCTGGGGCAGCTGGCAAACCGCGTGCAGCACGCCCTGCGCGCCTTCACCCCCGATGACGCCAAGGCGCTGAAGGCAACAGTCTCCACGTTCCCAACCAGCGACTACGACCTCGAGGCCGCCCTGACCCAGGCCGGGACCGGCGAGGCCATCGTCGTGGTGATGAACGAGCAGGGTGCCCCGACGCCGGTGGCGTGGACCCGTATGTGGAGCCCGCGCTCGACGATGGGCGCTTCGCCGGCCGGCACCGTCGCCGAGGTCGCCTCCGCCTCCCCGTTGATGCAGGAGTACGGGACCGCCGTCGACCGCGAATCCGCCTTCGAGGTCCTGGCCTCCCGGCAGCAGGCCGATGCCGCCCCCGGCCCGGGGACAGGGGACGCCGAGGGCGGCGCACCGCGGCAGCGGGAGGACCGGGGCACGCGGCGTCCGTCGCAGAGCCGTCCGCCGGCACAGCAGGCCAACCCGATCATGGACTTCGCCCTGCAGGCCGCCGGCATCCTGGGCAAGGAGTTCATGCGGGGGATGTTCGGCACCCGGCGCCGCCGACGCCGCTGAGCCCCCGCCGTCGTCCCCGTTTCACGGGGGCGGGACGATTCCCGGTAACGTGTAACAGGTGAAAAATGCTTCCCCGTCCATCCGGGTCCTGGCCCTGTGGCTGGCCGTGCTGATGCTCCTCGCCGTCGCCGCCGTCGTGACCATCACCCTGGTGAACCAGAAGGTCTTCGGGCCCGAGCGGCAGGTCGGCGCCTACTTCGGCATGCTGCAGGCCGGCGAGGGAGAACAGGCGATGGGCCTGCTGGACCCCGCGGCTCCGACGGGCAATGCGCTGCTGCTCGACGGCGGTGCCCTCAAGGCCGCCGTCGCGCCCATCGAGGACTTCGAGGTCCAGCCGGGCCGGGAGGTCACCGACGGCAAGGTCGAGGTCACCACGACCTACCAGGTCGGCGGCAAGCAGCACCGGACCGTCTTCCACCTCACGCGCACCGGCAAGGACTGGCTGTTCTTCGACCGCTGGGCCTTCGCCGCCACCGACCTGCCCGAGGTCACCGTGAAGGCCGATACCACCAACGAGGTGAGGGTCAACGGCGAGACGGCCCCGCTGTCCAAGGGCACCGCGAAGCTGCCGGTCTTCCTGCCGTCCGTCGTCGAGGCCAGCTACCGCGACAAGTACTTCCAGGGCGCCAAGCGCCAGGTGGTCGTCGACTCCGCATCCGCGGCGGGCACGGACGGGCTGGCGCTGACCACCAAGCCGACCCGCAAGCTGGAGCAGGACATCGACGCCCAGCTGAAGCAGTACCTGGACGATTGCGCGAAGCAGCAGGTCCTCAAGCCGGCCGGCTGCCCCCTGAGCTACGACACCGACGCCCGGGTCTCCGCCGACACCATCCACTGGAAGATCACCGACTACCCCGAGGCCGAGGTCGGCCCCTACGACGGCGGGTGGGTGCTGCGTCCGCTGGAGGTCGGCACGTCGTTGAGCCTGGTCGAGCAGGACCTGATGAGCGGCGCGAAGACCAAGAACACGGTCGAGCACGATTTCGGCTTCACCGCGAAACTGGAGGTCTCCGGCGACTCGGTCACGGTGACCCCCGTCGTCGGGTACTGACCGGGCCCGGCCGGGACGGCCGCACCCGCAGGTCGCAGGCGCTAGTCGCGCCAGCGCCGGGTCCCGGCGGCACGCCCCTCCTCCGTGGCCTGCTTCCGGTGGTCCTGTGCCGGACCCCGTCCTGGAGCCTGAACTTCCTCGGCCTCGACGGCCGGCTGCCCGTCGCCGGTGGCGAACACCGGCTGGTTCAGGCGGCCGTGCCGGACGAACTGCAGGGCCCAGAGCCCGGCCGCCAGCGCGATGATCCCGCCGGCGGCAATGGACCAGCGGGCCCCGAACTCGGTGCCGAGCCAGCCGACCAGGGGCGCCCCGATCGGGGTCCCGCCCTGGATGACCATCATGTAGATCGCCAGCACGCGGCCGCGGAAGCGCGGCTCGACGGAGAGCTGGATCGATGTGTTGCAGCTGTTCAGGAAGGTCAGCGAGGCCAGCCCCACCGGCACCAGCGCCACCGCGTAGAGCCAGAATGTCGGCATGACCGAGGCGCCGATGCTGAAGACCCCGAAGAGGACGGCACCGCCGATCAGGTAGCGCAGCCTGAACCGGCCGCGCCGGGCGGCCAGCAGGGCCCCGGCGAGCGTGCCGACGGCCATGACCGAGCCGAGCAGCCCGTACTCCCCCGGGCCCACCCCGTAGGCCTGGGTGGCCATCATGGCGTTGGTGATCTGGAAGTTCAGTCCGAACGTGCCGATCAAGGCCGCCAGGACGAGGATCATGACCAGGTCGGGGCGGCCCTTGATGTAGTGCATGCCCTCGCGGATCTGGTGCTTGGCCCGCGCCGCGGGCCGGGGGGTGTAGAGCTGCTCGGGCTTCATCTTCCAGATCGAGAGCAGCACGGCGGCGAAGCTGGCGGCGTTGAT
>DATNBS010000047.1:0-3945 GCA_035571895.1 Arthrobacter sp.
AACTTCACGTGCTCCGGCGGCTCCTCGACGATCTTGAGCAGGGCGTTGAAGCCCTGCGGCGTCACCATGTGCGCCTCGTCGATGATGTAGACCTTGTAGCGGCTCTGCGCCGGCCCGTAGGAGGCGCGTTCGCGCAGGTCACGGGCGTCGTCGACGCCGCCGTGGGAGGCCGCGTCGATCTCGATGACGTCCAGCGATCCGGCGCCGCCGGTGGCCAGCTCGCGGCAGCTGTCGCATTCGCCGCAGGGGGTCGGTGTGGGACCCTGGGCGCAGTTCAGGCAGCGCGCCAGGATGCGGGCCGAGGTGGTCTTGCCGCAACCGCGCGGTCCGGAGAAGAGGTAGGCATGGCTGACCCGGTTCTTGGACAGGGCGGCCATCAGGGGGGTGGTGACGTGCTCCTGCCCGATCACGTCCGCGAAGGTATCCGGACGGTAGCGACGGTAAAGGGCTGTACTCACGCCTTGAAGCCTATCTGTTTCGTGGTGCTCAATGCATCCCTCCCCAGGGAGTCGGGAAGCCGGTGAAAACCCAGGGTTCGCGGGGCAACGCGGCCGGGTCGAACGCCTCCACGGCGGCCTCCAGCGAGGCGCCGGGAAGGCCCGCCGATTCCAGCAGCACGGTGCGCACCTGCTCGGCGCCGACGCCGTCCGCGCGGAGCCGGGCCAGGGTCACCGATCCGTCGCGTTTGGCCAGCCGCTTGCCCTGGTCGTTGAGCACCAGCGGCACGTGCGCGTACTGCGGTACCACCGGCCCGCCGTCGCCGCGCAAGCCCGCGAGCAGAGTGGCCAGATGGGCCTGGCGCGGCGTCGAGGGCAGCAGGTCGTCGCCGCGGACCACCTGGTCGATGCCCTGCAGCGCGTCGTCGACCACCACGGCAAGGTTGTAGGCGGGCACGCCGTCATTGCGCACGACGACGAAGTCGTCCACGAGCCCGGTGTAGTCGCCGTGGAGCATGTCGGTGACGGTGTGCTGCACGATGTCGGTGCGCAATCGCCAGGCCGCCGGCCGTTTGGCCCGTTGGACGGCGCGTTCGGCCTCGGTCAGGTTCCGGCAGGTGCCCGGGTAGGCGCCGGGTGCAGCATGCGGTGCCGAAGGCGCCTCGGCGATGTCCCGGCGGGTGCAGAAGCATTCGTAGAGCAGGCCGGCCCCGCGCAGCAGGTCGATGGCTGCGTTGTAGCCGTCGGCGCGTTCGGTTTGCCGGACGACGGGACCGTCCCAGTCCAGGCCGATGGCCCGCAAGTCGGCCAGTTGGAGTTCCTCGGCCCCGGCGCGGGCGCGGTCCAGGTCCTCGACGCGCAGCAGGAAGTCCCGGCCCGTGGAGCGGGCGAACAGCCAGGCCAGCACCGCGGTGCGCAGGTTGCCCAGGTGCAGTTCACCCGAGGGGCTGGGGGCGTAGCGTCCGGCGCCCATGGCGGCCTCCTCGCAGGCGGTGGGTACGTAAAGACCCCTCATGCACCTGCCAGAGCCCACCTACCCTTGCTACCTTCCGGTCCTGGGGGAGTTCGGCGGGATGACACCACATGAGGGGCCGACAAATAGTGTACCCGACATCGGGCTGCGTCCGACGCAGGCGGGGTCGCCGTAGGGGGCATCCGGCGGGTCGCCGGGGGCCCGATTCGGCCTGCGGCATTTCTTCCGGTAAGCTGGAGCCTGCTCTTTTGGGCAGTCTGGAGGATTCGCCTAGCGGCCTATGGCGCACGCCTGGAACGCGTGTTGGGTTCACGCCCTCGGGGGTTCAAATCCCCCATCCTCCGCGGATACAAAAGCGGCCCTGACATCGAACGATGTCGGGGCCGCTTTTGTCTGCCCCGGTTACCCTGTCGGCATCCGGCGTTCGTGCCTAGCATGGACAGTGGGTCCGCAGCCGGCCTGGTGGCGGACCGCAAGCCGGAGGGAGCCCACCATGACCACGCAGTCCACCAGTTCTCCAGCCCGCCAGTCCCCAGCCCGCAACGTCGCCCAGCAGCTGATCGCCTCGCACCTGGTCGAGGGGGAGATGGTGCCGGGCACGGAAGTGGGCATCGCCATCGACCAGACGCTGACGCAGGACGCCACCGGGACCATGGTCATGCTGGAGCTGGAGGCCATGGGCCTGGACCGGGTCAAGACCGAGCTGTCGGCCCAATACGTTGACCACAACCTGCTGCAGACCGATGCGAAGAACCCCGAGGACCACCTGTTCCTGCAATCGGCTGCCCAGCGCTTCGGCCTCTGGTACTCCAAGGCCGGCAACGGGGTCTCCCACCCCGTCCACCAGTCGCGTTTCGGCAAGCCGGGGGCCACGATGGTCGGCTCCGACTCGCATACCTGCGCCGCGGGGGCCATCGGCATGCTGGCCATCGGCGTCGGCGGCCTCGAGGTCGCGATGGCAATGGCCGGGGAGCCGCTGTACGTGTCCATGCCGGACATCTGGGGGGTGGAACTGACCGGCGAACTGCCCGACTGGGTCTCGGCGAAGGACGTCATCCTGGAGATGCTGCGCCGCCACGGGGTGAAGGGCGGGGTCGGCCGGATCATCGAGTACCACGGGCCGGGCCTGGCCGGGCTGACCGCCATGGACCGCCACGTCATCGCCAACATGGGGGCCGAGCTCGGGGCCACCACCACCGTGTTCCCTGCCGACGCTGCGGTGCGCGACTACCTCGAAGCCGTCGGCCGGGCCGGCGACTTCACCGAGCTGGTCGCCGACCCCGGTGCCGGCTACGACGTCACCGACTCCATCGACCTCTCGTCGCTGGAACCACTGATCGCCAAGCCCTCGTCGCCCGGGAACGTCGTCACGGTGGCCGAGGCCGCCGGCGAGGACGTGTTCCAGGTCGTCGTCGGTTCCTCGGCGAACCCCGGCCTGCGCGACTTCGCCGTCGTTGCCGAGATCCTGGATGGACGCCAAGCCCACCCGCAGGTCTCCGTCGACATCAACCCCACCTCGCGCGAGGTCCTCGCCGACCTCATCTCCGGCGGCTGGCTGACCCGGCTGGTCGGTGCCGGGGCCCGGGTCCACCAGTCGGGCTGCATGGGCTGCATCGGGATGGGCCAGGCACCGGCCACCGGGCGCAACAGCCTGCGCACCATGCCACGGAACTTCCCGGGCAGGTCGGGCACGGAGGAGGACGCCGTCTGGCTGTGTTCCCCGGAAACCGCCGCAGCGGCCGCACTGACCGGCAGGATCACCGATCCGCGCGAGCTCGGCAGCGAGCTGGGGCTGGCCTATCCGCGCCCGGAGCTGCCCGCCGTCTTCAGCCAGAACACCAGCATGCTCCAGTCGCCCTTGGCCCCGGAGGAAGCGGCCGACGTCGACCTGGTCAAGGGATCGAACATCTCGTCCCTGCCCGATTTCGACGCCATCCCGGACGACCTCGACCTGCCGGTCCTGTTGCAGATGGGCGACAACGTCTCCACCGACGAGATCATGCCCGCCGGCTCGCGGGTGCTGCCCTTCCGCAGCAACATCCCCAAGATCGCCGACTTCAGCTTCACCCGCATCGACCCCGACTACCCGGCCCACGCCAAGGCCGCCGAGGAGGGCCACGCGGTGGTCGCCGGCGAGAACTACGGGCAGGGGTCCTCGCGCGAACATGCGGTCATCGCCCCGCGCTACCTCGGTTTGCGCGTCGTGGTCGCCAAGTCCTTCGCCCGCATCCACTGGCAAAACCTGGCAAACTTCGGCATCCTCGCCCTCGAATTCGCCGATCCCGGTGACTACGACGCCGGTGCCCAGGGGGAGCGCTTGGTCATCCGCGGGCTCCGGGCCCAGTTGGAGGCCGGGCACGACGTGGCCGCCACCCTGGGCGGCAAGGAGATCGTGCTGCGCCAGAAGCTGTCGAAGCGGCAGGTCGGCATGGTCGTCGCCGGCGGGCGGATCCCAGCGGCCGCCCAGGGGTAGCCGGACCCGCAGCGGGCCCCCGGACGATCCGGGGGCCCGCTGGCTCAGCCCGGGAGCAGGTC
>DATNBS010000048.1:0-13916 GCA_035571895.1 Arthrobacter sp.
GGACCACCAGTGGCGGGGGTGCCCGCAGATGCGACCGCGAGGGAGTCCCAGCATGACCGAGATCGAGCAGATGACGGCCACCGAGATCGTGGCGGCGATCCGGCGTCGTACCGTGTCTTCACGGGAGATGACCGAAGCCCACCTGGAGCGGATCGCTGCCGTCAACCCGGCGATCAACGCGGTCGTCACGCTCGATGCCGACGCGGCCCTGGCCGCAGCGGATGCTGCCGACCGGCTGGCCGCCTCCGGAGCCGACCTGCCCCTGCTGCACGGGCTGCCGATGACCCACAAGGACACGCACGACGTCGCCGGGATGCGCAGCACCCAGGGCTCGCCGATCTTCGCAGACCACGTACCGACGGCCGACGCGCCGATCGTCGCGGGGCTGAAGGCGGCCGGGGTGGTGAGCACCGGCAAGACGAACGTCCCCGAATTCGCCGTCGGCTCCCACACGTTCAACCCGGTCTTCGGCACCACGACCAACCCGTACGACCCCAGCCGCAGCGCGGGCGGTTCCTCCGGCGGGGTGGCCGCCGCCATTGCGGCAGGCATCCAGCCGCTCGGCGATGGATCGGACATGGGCGGTTCATTGCGCATCCCCGCCTCGTTCTGCAACGTGGTCGGCTTCCGCCCCTCGTACGGGGTCGTCCCGATGCCGGCGGCCGGCAACGACTGGGCCTGGCTCGGCCGGACCGGACCCATGGCCCGCGAGGTCGCCGACATCGCCCTGTTCATGGAAGCGGTGGCCGGCCCCTCCGACCGCGTGCTGCCCCCGGCCCCGGTCACCGGAACCGACTTCGCCGGGATCTTCGCCGGCCGCGAGCCCGGCGACCTGCGCGGGGTGCGGATCGGCTGGAGTCCCGACTTCGGCCTCGGCATGCCGGTCGAGGCCGGGGTGCTGGAGGTCCTGCGCGCCCAACTGCACCACTTCGAGGACGCCGGGGCGATCGTGGAGGAAGCCACCATCGACTTCACCGACGCCGACGTCGTCTTCCAACGCACCCGGGCCACCGACTTCGCGGCCAACCTCGGCCCGCTGGTGGACACGCACCGCGAACTCATCAAGCCCGAGGTCACCTGGAACGTCGAACTCGGCCAGTCGCTGACGGCCACCGAGCTGATCGAGGCGACGGCGGCGCGCACCCGCCTGGCCGCCGCGGTCCGCGCCTTCTACTCCCGATACGACCTCTTCCTGGCCCCCGGCGCCCAGGTCCTGCCCTTCGACGCGACGCAGCGCTACCCCGGGGCGATCAACGGGATCGAACCGACGTCGTACCTGGATTGGATGCGCTCGGCCTGCGTGCTGTCGGCGACGGGCCTGCCCGTGCTGGCGATGCCTGCCGGGTTCACGGACAGCGGCCTGCCGGTCGGATTCCAGCTGGCCGCCAACCACTATCGCGACGTCGACCTGCTGCGGTATGCCCGCGCCTTCGAGGACCGCACGCGCGTGGCCGACCGCCGGCCGGATCTGGCCGCAGGATCCGGGCAGGCCTCCCGGCCGGTCGTCACCGTCGACGCCGGCTGAGGCCACCCGGGGGCACGTGGGGCGGTCGCGAGCGCCCGCCACGGCAGGGCCAGGGCCTAGGGTGGGAAGCAATCTCACGTTGTCCTCCCGCCGCGCGTCTACAGGTTGATGAAGAACTCCCCAGCATTCGAAACGGTCGTCGAGACCCATGGCCTCACCGTGCTGCGCGTTTGCCGCGCGGTGCTCGGAACCGGCGCCGACGCCGACGACGCCTGGTCCGAGACCTTCCTGGCCGCGCTGAAGGCCTGGCCGGGCCTCGCCCCCGACACCAACGTCCAGGCGTGGCTGGTCACCGTCGCGCACCGCAAGGCGATCGACATCACCCGTGCCCGCGCCCGCCAGCCGATCCCGGCGGGGCAGGCCGGCGATCCCGGATGGCCCGAGGGCGCGACGGCGGAACGCGGCTCCGCCGGCGGCTTACCGATGGGGATCCCACCGCTGGGCAACCCGGGGGAGGGTGAGCCCGACCTGTGGGCCGCCGTCGCGCTCCTGCCCGAGCGCCAACGGCTGGCCATCGCCTACCACTACCTGGGGGGACTCGCCCACACCGAAACCGCCCTCCTGATCGGCGGAAGCCCCGACGCCGTACGCCGGGCAGCCGCCGACGGACTGAAGACCCTGCGCCGGACCCACGGCCTCGACGCCTACCGGGAAGGACCCACCCCATGAGCACCACACCGCAGGCCCTCGCCACCTTTACCCCCAGCACGTCAGAAGCACGCGATCTGGACGCCCTGCGCGCCACGCTGGCCCAGCGCGCCGACGCCGCGGGCCTGCTCGATCTGGCCTACCGGACCGTCGATTCGCCGGTCGGTCCGCTGCTGCTGGCGGCCACGGAACACGGCCTGGTCCGGGTGGCCTACGAACGTGAAGGCTTCGACGCCGTGGTAGCGGCCCTCGCCGAACACATCGGCCCCCGCATCCTGCGCGGGACCTCCCGGCTCGATGCCGCCGCCCGCCAACTCGAGGAGTACTTCGCCCACCAGCGCACCACCTTCGACCTGGAACTGGACCACCGGCTCTCCTCGGGATTCCGGCAGGCCGTCCAGGCCTACCTGCCCCGGATCGGCTACGGGCACACCGCCACCTACAAACAGGTCGCCGACCACGTCGGGAACCCGAACGCCGTCCGCGCGGTCGGCACCGCCTGCGCCACCAACCCGCTGCCCGTCGTCGTGCCCTGCCACCGCGTGCTGCGCTCCGACGGGGGCCTCGGCGGGTACATCGGCGGACTCGAGGCCAAGACCACCCTGCTGCACCTCGAGGAGGCGGCATGAGCGGTGAGCCGCTGTTCGGCGACGAGCTGCTGCACCGTCCCCGCCGGGAGCTGGCGCCCGGTGCCGTGTGGGTGCCCGGCTGGCTGGACGCGGGCCAGCAGCGGTGGCTGGTCGACCGGTTCCGCGAGTGGGCGCATGGCCCGGTCCCGCTGCGCTCGGCCCGCGTCGGCGGGCACGAGATGAGCGTGAAGACCGTTTGCCTGGGCTGGCACTGGCGGCCCTACGAATACACCCGTGACGCCGTCGACGTGAACGGCAACCGCGTGCTCGACGTCCCCGAGTGGATGGTCCGGCTCGGCCGCCAGGCCGTCACCGAAGCCACCGGGGACCCGGCCGCTGGCGAGGCCTACACCCCGGACACTGCGCTGGTGAACTACTACGACGACGCCGCCCACATGGGCATGCACCAGGACCGGGACGAACGCTCCCGCGCCCCGGTGGTCTCCCTGTCCATCGGGGACACCTGCCGGTTCCGCTTCGGCAACACCGGGCACCGCAACAAGCCCTACGAGGACATCGACCTGGCCTCCGGCGACCTGTTCGTCTTCGGCGGTCCGGCACGGCTGGCGTACCACGGCGTCACCAGGGTGCTGCCCGGGACCGCGCCGGCCGGCTGCGGGCTGGCCACCGGGCGGATCAACATCACGCTGCGGGAGACCGGGCTGGGGTAGGGCGCCGCCTACGCCTCGAACAGGTCCAGCGCCGCGAGGTAGGCCTCGTGGAAGGTCGGGAACTGGGCGACCTGGTCGCGCAGCACCTCCAGCCGGATCCCCGCCCGGATGGCCAGTGCCGCAAAGTGGATCCACTCGCCGGCCTCCGGGCCGACCGCCCACGCACCGACGAGCACCTTCCGGTCCGTGTCGGCCAGCAGGCCCAGGTGGCCCTCGGGGTCGCGCTCGTACGTCCACGGACGGGCGAGCGCCGCGGCGACGTCGAGCTCGACCGATTCGACCGACAGTCCCTGGGTGGTGGCCTGGGCCTCGGTCAGCCCGACGCAGGCGATGTCCGGGACGCCGAACACCACGCGCGGGATCCCGTCGTAGTGCGCGGTGCGCGGGGCGCCGAGGATGGCCTCGGCGGCGATCCGGCCCTGGTACTTGGCGACGTGGGTGAAGGGCATGACGCCGTTGACGTCCCCGATGGCCCACACGCCCTCGGCCGCCCGGCAGGAGCCGTCGACGCGGATCGCCCCGTGCCCGTCCGGCTCGATGTCCACGGTGTCCAACCCGAGCTCGTCCGTGCGGGGCGTGCGGCCGGTGGCGAAGACGACGACGTCGGCCCGCACCTCGGTCACGGAGGCCGGATCGGGAGAATCGGAGTCCTTCTCGGTGCTTTCCAGCACCAGGATGCTGTCACCGTCCTCGTGGCCGTCCTCGTGGCCGCCCTCGCGTCGCGCCCGGGCCGGGGAGGCACCGAGCACCACGCGCACCCCGGCGGCCTCGAGGTGCTCCCGGGCCAGTTCGCCGACCCGGGGTTCCTCGCGGGAGAGCAGCGAGCCGCCGCGCTGGACCAGGGTCACCTCGACGCCGAACCCGGCCAGGAAGGTCGCCGTCTCCACGCCGACGGCGCTGCCGCCGACCACGACCGCCCGGCGCGGCAACTCCCGCGCGGTGTAGGTCTCGCGATTGGTCCAGACCGTGATGTCCCCGAGCCCGGGCAGCTGGGGGAGCATCGGCGTCGTGCCCGTGGCGATGATGAGGTGTTCTGCGGTGAGCTCGTCGTCGCCGACCTGGACCCGGATCCGGCCTGCCGTGCGCCCGGTGATCCGCCCGGCGCCCTTGAGGACGGTTGCACCGCGCTCGCGGTAGCCGTCCACCTGGGCGGAGTCGTCGAGGTGGCGGATCATGGTGTCGCGGTAGGCGGCGGCGTCCGGCCAGTCCAGGGTGGTCCCGGTGACTCCGGCCGCCCCGTGCGCGTCGGTGCCCAGCTGGACCGGGCGCAGCACCGTCTTGGACGGGATGCAGGCCCAGTAGCCGCATTCGCCGCCGATCAGCTCCCGCTCCACCACGGCGACCGTGCGCCCGGCATCGAGCAGCCGGCCGGCCGCGACTTCCCCGCCGGGCCCCATGCCCAGCACGATCACATCGAATGCGGTGTCCATGCCCCCACGATGCCACGGTGCACGACGGCGGAACAGGGCTGGGGTGATGGCCGGCGGGTCAGTCGGTTGGCGTCTGGGCGGCGGCTCCGAGGACGTCGTCGACGACGTTCTTCTCCAGCGCGGCGCGGACGCAGGCGGCGGCCAGCCGGGCACGCTGGCCGGCGGGGGCCAGAGCGACGAGTTGCGCGGCGTCGGTGGGCAGTCCGAGCTTGGCGGCACCGTCGAGCACCTTCTGGTCCGCCACGGGGTCCGGGAGGGACCAGACGTCCTGGACCTCGCGCAGGAAGATGGCCGCCCCGGTGGGGCCGATGCCGGGGAACCCTTGCAGCGCCCCGGACAACTGGCGCACGGTGGCATCGGCGGTATGCAGGGTGCGCAGGTCCGCGTGGTGCTGGGTGATCAGCAGGTCCGCGCCGTCGCCGAGCATCGTGGCGGTGCGCTCGTCGTAGCGCCGGTAGGAGCCGCGCCCGAGGGCGCTGACCCGCTGCTGCCAGGTGGCCGAGCGCATGCGTTCGGGCGTGCGCATCCCGGCGGAGAAGAGCTCGCGGGCGGCGTCCACGGCAATCCGGGAGCTGATGCGTGCGGAAAGCAGGGTGGAGAGGACCAGCAGCTCGTAGAGGGGCGAGGGCTTGTCCGCCAGGCGGATGCCGGCTTCCTCGGCGTAGGTGGTCCCGTGCCGCTCCAGGAGCGCGGCGACCGTTTCCTGCTGTTGCTTCGTCATGTGGGCCTGCTTCGGGAAGGTGGTGGTGGCTGTCCAGCTTAAGACCCGGGGATGCGGCGGACCACCGGTGGCGTCGTCGACGGGGCGCAGTCGGACGGGGCGGTCGGACGGGGGCGCGGATGCGGTAGGTCGAGGGCGGTGACGCGGATCCTGTGGCGCGGGGTGCCGCTGTCCTACAGTGGGCGTATGTCAGACGATGATGAAACGCTGGGAAGCCCCACCCCGGAGACGACCGCCAATGTGAACCGGGACCCGGAAGAATGGGTCACCGGGGACGAGCCGATGACCTCGGCGCAACGCAGCTACCTCGACACCTTGGCGCGTGAGGCGGGCGAGGAGCTCCCCGCCGACCTGACGAAGGCCGAGGCCTCCGAACACATCGACCGTCTGCAGCAGCGCAGCAATCGCCTCTCCGACGACGGCTGATCCGGCGGTCCCGCGGCGGCGGAACGAGAACAGCCGACTGGGCCGGAAGACACGACGGGGGAAGACGCGCCCGGGCCAGAACAGCCCCGGTCGTCCACGGGGCCCCAGGGCACTCGTGGCCACGCTGGCCGTTGGTTTCTTCGTGGCCGTGCTCCTCGTCTGGCCCCAGGCCGTCGGGCTGCAGCGGGCACCTGTCATCTCCCACCTGGTGGCGGTCCGGGCTCTGTTGGCGCTCGGTCTGGGCGGTGTCGCCGTGGTGGCCGCATCGGTTGCCGTGGCCAGGAGGCGTGCCGGTGCGGCGGCGGGGATGGCGATGGTTCTCGCATCCGGCTGCCTGGCCAACGGTGCGGTCCTGGCCGTGCGCGGTGCGGACTCCGCCCGCACGGCGGGCAACGCCGATGGCGCCGGGGACCTGACCGTCGTCGCATGGAACACCCAGGGCGGTGCCACCCCGCCCGGTGAGGTTGCCCGGCTGGTCCTGGCCACTCACGCCGACATCGTCAGCTTGCCGGAGATGGACGACGCGGCTGCCGCGGACGTTGCTCGCATCGTGGCCGCCGGGGGACGCCGGATGACGCCCGACACCGCCTATGGCGAGGCGGGTGATTCGTGGATCCCGACCTCGGTACTCATCGCAGAGGACCTGGGCCGGTACCGCCAGGACACCTCCGCCGGCTCGACCCCCGGGCTGCCCAGCGCAGTGTGGCGACCGATCGATGGCAGCGGACCGGCCGTCGTCGCGGCGCATCCTGCTCCTCCGCTCGTCGAGTCCTGGGGCGATTGGAAGGCCGGTTTGCGGTGGGTCGCCCAGGTCTGCGATGCACCGGAGGTGATCGTCGCCGGGGACCTCAATGCGACGGTCGACCACCTGTCCGGGCTGGGTGCCGCGGAAGGAGCGCTCATCGGCCACTGCCGGGATGCGGGGCTGCAGGCCAACGCCGGCGCGGTGGGGACGTGGCCAGCGGACCTGCCCGCGTGGATGGGGTCGCCGATCGACCACGTGCTGGTCGGGTCGGCCTGGACCGCCCGGAGCCTGCGGGTCATCCCGTCTTCCGGTGGCGGGACCGACCACCGGGCGATCGTCGCGGTGCTCGAGGCGCGCTGACCCGCGCAGACTCCCACGGGCAGACTCGCACGGGCGGACGCCCGGCCGCCTCTCCTCAGTGGCCGCTGGGCTCGATGCCGGCGGCCGCGGGGTAGTGGACCACCACGGAGAAGACGGCGGCGGAGCGGCCTTCATTGGCGTAGCTGTGCTCCACATCCCCGGCGTGGGACGCCGAATCACCCGCGGCCAGCACCACGTTGGATTCGCTCACGCCCAGGGTCACCTTGCCCGAATGGACCGAGAGCAGTTCCCTGGTACCCGGGGGATGCGGGGCGCTGTGGTGGACTTCGCCGGGAAGCACGCGCCACTCCCAGAGTTCGGAGACGTTGGCCCCGCCCAAGCTTCCGGCCAGGTGGGCGGTACCGCCGGCGTCCCCCTCCCAGAGCAGCGGGCCCTCGCCGGAGCGGCGGACCTGCAGCGCCTCCGTCTCGCCCGAGCCGACCAGTGCGGCGAACGCGATGCCCAGGGCGTCCGAGATGCCCGAGAGCACGGCGATCGACGGGTTCGCCTGACCCTGTTCGATGGCCACCAGGGTGCGCCGGCTGACGCCCGAGCGGGTGGCGACCTCGTCGAGGGACCACTGGCGGGAGGTGCGGCGGGCGCGGATGCGCTGGCCGATCAGCGCCGCGATGTCCTGGTGTCCGGTCACGGGGTTCCTTCCGGTGGGTCACTGGCCATCCTACCCGGGCGGGCACCGGCATCGTATGGTGATGCACTGCATAGTGCAGTATTGTGCACTTTTCGTTACGATGGATGCATGACTTCCTATCGTGATCTTTTCCGTGCCCCCGGCGTGCTCCGCGTCGTGGTCTCGCAACTGGTCGCGCGCTTCCCCGCGGGGATGCTGTCGCTGGCCGCGTTGATCCACGTCGAGCGCGTCCACGACTCCTACACGGCCGCCGGCCTCGTGCTCGCGGCCCTGGCGGTCGGCCAGGCCATCGCCGGACCGCTGAGCAGCCGCATCTTCGGCCGATTCGGCATGCACCGGGTACTGCTGGCCACCATCGTGCTCTCCGGCATCTCCATCCTGGCCCTCGCGCTGCCCGGGCTCTCCGTGGCCGCCTACGCCGCCATCGCCCTGGTCTGCGGCCTGGCCACGCCGCCGGTGCAGCAGGCCGCCCGCTCGGTCTACCCCTCACTGGTGGTCCCCGGGGCCCGGGGCGCGCTGTTCTCCTTCGACGCCTCCCTGCAGGAGGTCATCTGGATCCTCGGCCCGGTGCTCACCACGTTCGTCTCGCTGTCGATCAACTCCTCGCTGGGCATCGTCATGGCCGCGGCATTCCTCATCGGCGGCGGCGCCTGGTTCATCACCACCGAACAGATCTCCCGCGCCGTGGCGGTCCCGCCCACCGGCCGCCTGGGTTCGGTGCTGCGCTCGCCGGCCCTGCGCCTGGCTGCGGTGATCGGCTTCCTGATCTGCGCCTGCATCGCCATGGTGGAGGCCTCGATCGTGGCGACCTTCGGCCACGGCGGCGCCACCTCGGGCATCATCCTGGGCGTCTTCTGCGTCGGGTCGCTGGCCGCCGGCCTCTACCTGGGACGCAAGCGCATCACCCGCTGGAGCACTGCGCGGCGCATGTCCGTGGTGTGCCTCGGCCTGGCCCTGGCGACGCTGGGCACCGGATTCTGGTGGCTCACCCTGACCGTGTTCCTGGCCGGCCTCGGAGTCGCCCCCGTCATCGCCGCCCTGACGCAGATGACCTCGAACGGTGTTCCCGCAGCCGACGTCGCGGAGGCCTTCGGCTGGACGACGACGGCGCAGCTGATCGGGGTTGCCCTGGGATCGGCCGTCGCCGGGGCCCTGATCGATGGTCCGGGTACCCAGGCCGCACTGGCCGGTGCCACGGCGATGGCGGTGGTGACCTGCGTGGTGGCCCTGGTTGTCCGGCGCGGCCAGCCGGGGGCGCCGACCACCGTCGATGAATTGCTGGAGGCCGGCTACACCAAGGCGGCCTGAGCCTCCCGCCCGGCTGCCCGTCGGGGCCGTCGCGCCGCTTCACGTGGGGCAGGCGTGCTGCACCCTGGTCATGGCTGCAGCCCCGGTGGGCACCTGGGTCATGACGTTCGATCCCACAGCGGACATCCGCGCGGAATGGATGGCTGCCTGGGCATCCCCGCCGCGGGCTCGGGGCTGCTGCAGTCGCTGTTCTGGCTGTACTTCGCACGCCGCGTCTCCTGGCGGCGCCGCTTGTGACTCGGCGGCCTCTACCTCCGGCCCCTGCCCTGGTTGCTGACCAACTCGGCCGTGGCCATCGTGGTGGGCAACCACCTCGGCGCCCTCATTGCGTTGCCGGCCGGCTACTACAGCGACGACCTGGAGGGCGGACGCTGGCAGTGTGCACTCACTGCCTCGCTGCTGGGTCTGGGATCCGCGTTGGCGGGCTTCATTGCCGTCATGGTCGTCGTCCTGCCGGTGACCTGGTTCCCCTCCACCTTCTTCCCGGCCCGGAAGCCGCCGCCGGATGCGCCGTATGCCAACGACTTCGAGTCGATGTGGTCGGGGGGAGAGGCGGGCCGCAGCTGGGGCCATGCTGGCCAGCGCCGCTGCACTGGTGGCCGCGGCGTTTTCGGCCGCGGCAGGGGCCCATCCCTTCTGGTGTGTGGCAACCTGGGTGGCGGCCAGCCTGGTGTTGATCGGCTGCGTGGTTGCCAACAACCGGACCGTCAAGCAGCGCAAGGCCATCGGGAAGGGGACACGCTCCGACGAGGGCGTATCTGCTCCGGGGTTCTTCTTCTGGTTGAACCGGTAACGCGTACCCGAGCCCTTTTCCAGCCACAGTGGCCGGTGTAGCGTGCGGGCATGGCCATCGCACGTTACCCCAGCTTCGTCATCGACTGCCCGGACCCCGAGGCCCTCGCCACGTTCTATGCCGAACTGCTCGGCTGGCGCGTCAACGAGGACATCACCGAGGACGAGCAGGACTGGTTCGACATCCGGCCGCAAGACGGTTCGAATTGCATCTCCTTCCAACGCGTGGCCGATTACCGGGCCCCGCAGTGGCCCGGCCAGGAGGTTCCGCAACAGATGCATCCCGATCTGATGGTCCAGGATCTCGACGCCGGGGAACGCGAGGTGCTGCGTCTGGGGGGCGCGCTGGCCGCCGAGCAGCCCGGCACGACGTTCCGCGTCTTCCTGGACCCGGCCGGGCACCCCTTCTGCCTCTGCGTATCCTGAGCATCGGTTCCCGAGGGGCAGCCTGCGCAGGTGCAGCTGCGCTGTGAGCGGCCTGCCCCGCGGAGATGTGGGCACGGGGGACTACTCAGGCCCCGTCGTCGTGCCCCTTCACTGCCTGCCCCGATCCGGGGTCGGTGTCTTCCCGGGCGTCCTCCCGGGCACCGCGAACGGGGCCGTTCGGATCATCAACCGGGCGGCCGTCGCGTTCGCCTTCCAGGTGCCGCTGGAGCTTGGCCTCCGCATCCTGGCGTCGGCGCATCATGTTCCGGAACTCGTCGCTGTCCTGATCTACCTCGGCCGCGTGGCGGGACTCCGCGCGCTGAAGCGGCGTCCGGCGCCTGCCGCTCACGGGGAGTCCAGGGGCAGTTGTAGGCGCGCGGCCTCCTCGCGGCGGGGATCGGTTTCCGGCTCAGGGGGAACCACGATCGGATCGATGGCCGGTTCCGGCCAGGGCTCCGTCGGTGGCTCCGGGGAGGACGGCGGATCGGTGGTCGGCACCGTGCTCGGACTCGGCTGGGGCTCGGTGGGCGGCTGCGTGGGGTCAGGGGGCAGCTCCGGGCCGGGAGCGCCCGGGGGCTCGGTTCCCGGTTCGCTTGGAATCGAGGCGGTGGGCCCGGACAGCGGTTCGTTGGTGCTCATGGTCATCCTCCACAACATCTCGGGACGGCGGGGCGGAAGAACCGACCCGGCGTCCTGCCTGCAGTCAACCGCGACGTCGCCGGAGAGGTCAATGCTTTGGGCGGGGGTCGCCGGAGCCGGTCGGTGCTTCGGCCGCGGGAAGGAAATCCGGACCCACCCGTTGTCCTTCGAGGGACGTGGTCGAGGGCCTGGGGCCGGGGGAGGGGAAACGGGCGATGACCGGTTGACCGGCAGGGCGGGCATCCGGGTCATGCTGACGCTGAGGTCCTGCGCCGACAGGTGGACGTTCGCCCGGGACAGCAGGACGATGGCCCGTTCGAGCAGTGCCAGCGTCAGGTATTCCCCGGGGCAGCGGCGGCTGGCATGGATGTCGCCGCCGCCGTGCGGCACGAGGTGGTTCGCGACGCCGTTCCGGCCGGGGAATCGCCGGGGATCGAAGTACCGCGGGGCAGGCCAGGAGCGCGGGTCCATGGTGGTGCCGTACACGTCGGCGACCGTGCGGGTTCCCGCGGGCACCGCGGTGCCGTCCCAGCTGAACCCGCGGTCCGCCACCCCGGCGATGACGGGGAAGAACGGAGTCGTCCGGCGGACCTTCTGGGCGAAGTGGTGGACCCCGGTCGGGTCGTCCCCGCGGAACCGCTCCCGCCGTGCCGGTCCCGGTCCAGCTCCACGGCGTCGAAATCGATGAACCGGGCCCACTCCTGGGCGGCGAGCCCGAGCAGGAAGATCAGTTCGTCGTGCAGCCGGATGTCCCCGGCGTCCAGCCAGCGGGCCGGGCCGCGTGAAGTGGCGTTCGAAGACGTCCGTCTTCCGGTCGGCCTCGCCCGCTGCCCCCAGCCGCACGAACAGGTCCCTGTGCTGCGGGTGGGCGGCTCCTTCGAGCTGCTGGACACTGCCCCGGTCCTGCAGCAAGGTGACGGCCGACGCGGGTAGGCCGCCGGCCCGCGGGGAGGCACCGGGTGCATAGAACAGCTCGACGGCCTGCGGTCCGCCGAGGAACAACGTCCGGCGGCCGAGCAGGCGGCCGTAGAACGCATCGATGCGGAACCGGTGGCAGCAGGATCCGATGAAAGAGTAGCCTCCGCGCAGGAAAGCCAGGGTCTGGTCGGGGGACCGGAGCGTGGGCATCACGGTGCCTTACCACCCGGGTCTTTGTCGGGCCCGGGACGTGCGGCTGGATGTGGGGCGCCGGATGCCGGATGGCGTGGGGACCAGGCCGACGACGGGTCATGTGTCGAAATGGGTCACTACGTCTTCGGATGCGATGGAACCCACCACCTTCGCGGCGACGTCGCGCAGTTTGAGGTTCCGAGTGCTCGATGCACGCTGGAGTATCGCGAAGGCGTCGTTCTGGGCACAGCGGTTCTGTGCCATGACGATGCCGACGACGACATCGATGACCGTGCGGGAGGCCATGGCCGCTTTCAGGTCCTCCACGGTGTCCACCTGCTGCGCAATCCGCACGGCCAGCCGGATGCTGTCGGCCGCCTGTGCCGCATAGGACACGCACAACGCCCGGGTCTCCTCGTCGAAGGCGTGCGGTGCCTCGCCGTAGAAATCCAGCGCTCCCAGCGCCTCGCCGGCCAAATCCATGGGCACCGCCATGATGGAACGCACGCCCGCGCCCTGGCTCTCCTGGAGGTACTCCGGCCACCGCGTCTCGGCTGCCAGCTCGGGGGCGTGGAACACCTCTCCGGTGCGCGATGTGCTGAGGCAGGGGCCCTCGTCGTACTTGTACTGCACCTCGCCCATAAGCCGTGCTTCGGGGCTGCTGCTGGCCGCCGTCGCGGCCCGGCGTTCGCGCAGCAGGGTGACCCCGCAGTGGATGGTCGCCCCGCGGCGGGACAGCGTCGCCGGCGAGTGGACGGCCAGCCGACCCAGGAACTCCTGGGTTTGCTCACTGTCGAGGATGAACTCCTGCAGGAGACCGGTCAGCGTCTCGCTGTCGAGCTGCTGGTTCTCGGTCATGGTTCCTCCCGAGGGGCCCCCATCGCTGTCATCGGCACGCCCCCCGGCCGCGGTACTGGCTGTGCCGTTCGCCGAGGGCAGCAGGTTTGCAGGCTAGCCCCCGGATGGGTGGACAGCCACCGCTGGTGCGCCCGCTTCCGGCTGCGGCGTCTGCACCTGGATCGCGAGGCTTCCCGTGTATTCGGTGACGTCCGGGGAGTCAAGGGTGGTTTCCTGCAGCCGGGCGCGCCGCGACCCCGTCAGGCGGACGAATTCCAACGGTGCCTTCATCTCCCCGCCGTGCTCTGCACGGGCCAGCGCGGGCACGCGGTGTTGCCACTCGGCGGGTACCAGATTGGCGAACTCCGGATGCTCGGCGATGAATGTCCGCAACGCAGGGCAGAAAGGCAGGACGGCCAGACGGCTGCTGTGGGCATCCGAAAGCACGTGGTGCATGAGGATGTCAGCGAGCACGGCCGACTTGAAGCGTCGCTTCATGGACGTGTACAGGACCCACATGTCACCTCCGGACATGCTGTACTGCACGAATCCGGCCAGGTCCCCGGCCTTGAAGATCTGGTACTGGAGCTGCTCGCTATTGTTCTCGACGACGATGGTCATGGTTCAGCCCATCTCCGCTGGAAGCGGCTCGTCCGGCAGGCCGGGAATCGGTGGGCGGCACGCCGCATGGACGGCGGTTTGGGGGAGATGGATGCAGCGCACAAGGGCTCCAATCATCGATCGGGTGGCCCTCTGCTGAACCAATTCCCACCTAACCAGATGGTCCGGACCTTGGCAACAGGGTCCCGTTCAACTGGCTCCCAGCCCCCGGCGCCCGGTGACCCGGGTTCCCGCGACGGCAGCGGTACCGCGGCGTGGGCAGTACGGCTAGTGCCGGACCCAGACCGCCGTCGATGCGGGCACGGTGCCGTCACCGGGTAGCCCGGCACTGGCCAGGAGGAGCTCGCCCTCGGGCAGGGGGGACGTTGTCCTGGCGGAA
>DATNBS010000049.1:0-38776 GCA_035571895.1 Arthrobacter sp.
CCGCAGCGTCCGCGACCTGGTCAACACCGCGCCGAACGACCTCTACCCCGAGTCCTTTGCCCATGAAGTCCGCACCGTGGCCAAGCCGCTGCCGGTGAAGGTGACGGTCTACGACGAGAAGCGCCTGGAGAAGGACGGGTACGGCGGCCTGATGGGCGTCGGCAAGGGATCGACCCGGCCACCGCGTCTGGTGAAGGTGGAATACACTCCCGCCAAGGCCTCCCGGCACCTCGCGCTGGTGGGCAAGGGGATCACCTTCGACACCGGCGGCATCTCCCTCAAGCCCCCGGCAAACATGCACCACATGAAGTCCGACATGGCCGGCGCGGCCACCGTGCTGGGGACCATCGCGGCCATCGCCGAGCTGGGGCTTGCAGTGCGCACCACCGCCTGGCTCTGCCTGGCGGAGAACATGCCCGGCGGGAACGCCGCACGTCCCGGCGATGTTTTCACCATGTTCGGTGGCAAGACCGTCGAAATCCTGAACACGGATGCCGAAGGCCGGCTCGTCATGGCCGACGGGCTGGTCGCGGCCAGCGCCGAAAAACCCGACGTCGTCATCGACATCGCGACCCTTACCGGCGCGCAGATGGTGGCCCTGGGTCGCCGCACCAGTGGAATCATGGGCGACGACGGCGTCCGCGACGCCCTGGTCGAGGCGGCGGCCCTGTCCGGCGAGACGGCGTGGGGCATGCCCCTGCCCGAGGAACTGCGGCCCGCACTCGATTCGACCGTGGCCGATCTGGCCAACGCCGGGGACCGGAACGGGGGGATGATGACCGCGGCCGTCTTCCTGCAGGAGTTCGTCGGTGAGGTCGACGGCAAAAAGATCCCCTGGGGACACATCGACATCGCCGGCCCTGCCTTCAACGACGTCGCCCCCTACGCCTACGTGCCCAAGAACGGCACCGGCGCCGGGCTGCGCACCTTGCTGGCATTCGCCGAACGGCTGGCCGCGAAGTAGTCCCCGGCACCACCCGTGAAACTGGTCACCGCACCCCGCTCCGCCCGTCACGGCGTGTGGAGGATGGGCTCGGGTCCACGCTAAGGTGAACGGTGAAAGAACAGTAGGCAGTGCCTGCCCGGCCGACCCGTCGATCAGGCAAAACACAAGGAATGAGCCCCCGCGCTGCGGGGGCCCGATCTCACTCGCGAGGGAGCGTTAACGTGGCCGATTCGGCAACAACGCAAGAATTCGATGTACTCATCCTTGGCGGCGGCAGCGCCGGCTATTCGGCCGCGCTGCGCGCCGTCCAGCTCGGCTTCACCGTCGGCCTCGTGGAGAAGGCCAAGCTCGGCGGCACGTGCCTGCACTGGGGCTGCATCCCGACCAAGGCGTACCTTCACGCCGCCGAACTGGCCGAAAACGCCCGTGAAGGCGCCAAGTACGGCATCAACACGACGCTCGAGTCGATCGACATGGGTGCGGTGCGCAAGTACAAGGACGGCGTCGTCGCCGGCAAGTACAAGGGCCTTACCGGCTTGATGAAGATGAAGAAGATCAATGTCATCGAGGGCAACGGCCGGCTCGTCTCCCAGGACACCATCGACGTCGACGGCGTGGCCTACAAGGGCGAGAACATCATCCTGGCCACGGGGTCGACGTCGAAGACCATGGGCCTGGAGATCGGCGGCCGCGTGCTGACCAGCACCGAGGCGCTGAACATGGACTCCATCCCGAAGAGCGCCATCGTGCTCGGCGGCGGCGTCATCGGCGTCGAATTCGCCTCCGTCTGGAAGTCCTTCGGCGTCGAGGTCACCATCGTCGAGGGCCTTCCGTCGCTGGTCCCGAACGAGGACCCCTCGATCATCAAGAACCTCGAGCGTGCCTTCAAGAAGCGCGGCATCAAGTTCAACACCGGCGTCTTCTTCGAAAAGGTCGAGCAGGACGAGAACTCCGCCAAGGTCACCCTCGCCGACGGCAAGGTTCTCGAGGCCGACATCGTCCTCGTGGCGGTCGGCCGCGGTCCGGTCACCGAGGGCCTGGGCTTCGAGGAGCAGGGCATCACGATGGACCGTGGTTTCGTGATCACCGACGAGCGCCAGCACACCGGCGTCGGCAACATCTACGCCATCGGCGACATCGTCCCCGGCGTGCAGTTGGCCCACCGCGGCTACCAGCACGGCATCTTCGTGGCCGAGGAGATCGCCGGGCAGAACCCGGTGGTCGTCGAGGACATCAACATCCCAAAGGTCACCTTCTGCGAGCCGGAGATCGCCTCCGTCGGCTACTCCGAGCCCAAGGCCAAGGAGAAGTTCGGCGACGACCAGGTCGAGATCCAGGAGTACAACCTGGCCGGCAACGGCAAGTCCTCCATCCTGGGAACGTCCGGCATCATCAAGATGGTGCGCGTGAAGAACGGCCCGATCGTCGGCGTCCACGGCATTGGCGGCCGCATCGGAGAGCAGATCGGCGAGGCCCAGCTCATCGTGAACTGGGAGGCCTACCCCGAGGATGTCGCCCAGCTGGTGCACGCGCACCCGACCCAGAACGAGTCCCTGGGCGAGACGGCACTGGCCCTGGCGGGCAAGCCGCTTCACGGTTAACCGGCTCGAGCTTCCACGGTGGCCGGAGCCCGGCCACCGTGGACTAAGCTCGAACCAAGCCGAACACCGGCCGCTCCGCTCTCGTAGCCGGCCGTCCAAGTCAAGACATATAGCTTTAGGAGAACGGGGACACCATGTCTGAAACCGTGAACTTGCCCGCCCTCGGTGAAAGCGTCACCGAAGGCACCGTGACGCGCTGGCTCAAGCAGGTCGGCGACAGCGTCGAAGTCGACGAGCCGCTGCTGGAGGTCTCCACCGACAAGGTCGACACCGAGATCCCCTCCCCCATCGCCGGGGTCATCGAGGAGATCCTCGTGCCCGAGGACGAGACCGCCGATGTCGGCGCCCCGTTGGTCCGCATCGGCGACGGCTCCTCGTCCGGCAGCGATGCCGGGCAGGATGGCAACGACGGGCAGCAGGAGTCCATCCCCGCCGACGAGGAGCAGCCCTCCCGCGGCAAGGCGGACGACACGCAGGAAGAGGCCCCCACGGAGGCCCCGTCCACCGAAACCGAGGAGCCCCAGGAGGCCCCGAAGGCCGACACGGGTTCCGAATCCGGTGAACGCGCCGAGGTGACCCTGCCTGCATTGGGTGAAAGCGTCACCGAAGGCACCGTGACGCGCTGGCTCAAGCAGGTCGGCGACAGCGTCGAGGTCGACGAGCCGCTGCTGGAGGTCTCCACCGACAAGGTCGATACCGAGATCCCGTCGCCGGTGGCCGGCACGCTGCTGGAAATCAAGGTCAACGAGGACGAAACGGCCGAGGTCGGCTCCGTCCTCGCCGTCGTGGGTTCGGGTTCCGCCCCCAAGGAGGAAGCCCCGAAGCAGGAGGCACCCCAGGAGCAGGCCCCGAAGCAGGAGGCACCCCAGCAGGAGGCGCCCCAGCAGGAAGCCGCGCCGGCCGCGTCCACCCCGGCTCCGGCAGCGGGCAACGACGGCTACGTCACCCCGCTCGTGCGCCGCCTGGCATCGCAGAACGACATCGACCTCTCGACCGTTTCCGGTACCGGGGTGGGCGGGCGCATCCGCAAGCAGGATGTGCTGGACGCCGCAGAGGCCAAGAAGTCCTCGGCAGCGGCCCCGTCGGCACCCCAGGGGTCCGCGCCGAAGGCCCCGGCCGCCGTCGTCCCGTCCTCCTTGCGGGGGAAGACGGAGAAGGCCCCCCGGATCCGGCAGGTCATCGCCCGCCGCATGCGCGAGTCGCTGGACGTCTCCACGCAGCTGACCCAGGTGCACGAGGTCGACATGACCCGCGTCGCCAAGCTGCGCACGGCCGCCAAGGACCAGTTCCAGGCCGTCAACGGCACCAAGCTGACGTTCCTGCCGTTCATCGCCAAGGCCGTGGCCGAGGCGTTGAAGCAGCACCCGAAGTTGAATGCCGAATACGACGAGGACAAGCAGGAGATCACCTACCACGACGCCGAGCACCTGGCGATCGCGGTGGACACGGAGAAGGGCCTGCTCGTGCCGGTCATCTCCAACGCCGGTGACCTGAACCTCGCCGGCGTGGCCGGCAAGATCGCCGACGTCGCCCAGCGCACCCGGGACAACAAGATCGGTCCCGACGAGCTCTCCGGCGGCACATTCTCGATCACGAACATCGGCTCCGTCGGCGCCCTGTTCGACACGCCGATCATCAACCAGCCGCAGGTCGCCATCCTGGGCACCGGCGCGATCGTCAAGCGCCCGATGGTCGTCACCGGCCCGGACGGCGATGACACCATCGCCATCCGCCACATGATGTACCTGTCGCTGACCTACGACCACCGCCTGGTCGACGGCGCGGACGCCGGCCGCTTCCTGCAGACGCTGCGCAAGCGCCTGGAGGAGGGCGCCTTCGAGGCCGACCTCGGCCTCTAGGCACCCCGGCGGCCCCGGCGGCCCCGGCACAGCACGACGGCGGCTGGCGACTTCCCACGGAAGTCGCCAGCCGGCGTCGTTCGCGGGCCAGCGCGGTTTCGACAGGCTGTCGAAGTCGCCCCTAGACTGGTCCCATGGACATCCTCTTCACCTTGCTCATCTTCCTGCACATCCTCGGTGCAGCCGCGATCTTCGGCGGCTGGCTCGCCTCCTTCAGGAACCCGACCGTGGGCCTGTGGCAGTGGGTCGGCGCGATCACCCAGGTCGTCACCGGCATCATCATGTTCGGCCTGCTGGAGATGGGCGACGGCGAACCGAACCGGATCAAGCTGGGCATCAAGCTGCTCATCGCGCTGGGCGTCCTCGTTGCCGCCTGGATCGGGCGCAAGAAGGTCAAGGGCAACGACGAGGTCCCCACCGGCATCGCCCACGCCGTCGGCGGCCTGGCCCTGGTCAACATCGCCATCGCCGTCCTCTGGGTCTGACCCGTCCCCCGTCCCGCAGCACGACCCCCGTGGAACCCCGGGTTCCATCGGGGGTCGTCGTGTGTCCGGGGACGGCGTCCGTCCGCGGCGCGCCTCCTGCCGCGCCTCCTACCCGAGGGTTCATCTGCTTGCCACCCGGACACCGGGCCATAGGATGGGAGGTGGCGTCCGGAACCGGGCGTCCACCCCAGATGTGGAGGAGTCACCATGGCTACAACCCGTTCAGCCCGCACCGTGTGGAACGGCGATCTTTTCACCGGCAGCGGCCAGACGACCTTCGAAACGTCCGGCATCGGCACCTACGACATCACCTGGAAGGCCCGCGCCGAACAGGCCGAGGGCAAGACCAGCCCCGAGGAACTCATCGCCGCTGCCCACGCCTCGTGCTATTCGATGGCCCTGAGCAACACGTTGAAGGAGGCGGGGTTCGCCCCGGAGTCCCTCGAGACCACCGCAGAGGTCGACTTCGATACGACCGACGGGCCGCTGATCTCCGAGATCCGCCTGGTCCTCAAGGCCACCGTGCCCGGCATCGACGAGGCCGCCTTCCAGGAGGCCGCCCAGGGCGCCAAGGAAGGCTGCCCGGTGTCGAAGGCGCTGGCCTCGGTCCCGAGCATCACCCTGGACGCCACGCTGGTCGGCTAGCAGCCACCTGCGGCCTGGCCGCACCAGGCGCAGAGGGCGCCGGAACCGCGACGGTTCCGGCGCCCTTCGCGTGGGGACCGTCGCGGGCGGCGTGTCACCGCCCGGAGGCACCCTGCGGCCGGTCCGGCAGGGCCCCGGGGCGCCGCGACGGGTATCCGGCACGCTCCGGGGGCAGCTGCGTCGGGATCTCGCGCAGCATCTCCTTGAGCACCGCCACGGCCTGCTCGAGTTGCGGGTCCTGTCCCGCCACATGGGCATGCGGCGGGAAGGGGACCTCGATGTCGGGATCCACACCCCGGTTCTCCACGCCCCAACCGACTCCCCCGGTGAACCAGGTGGCGTAGCGCGGCTGCGTGACCTGGGTGCCGTCGACGAGGTCGAACAGCCCGTCGATGCCGATCACCCCACCCCACGTCCGCATGCCGACCACGGGGCCGATCCCGCGCAGTTTGCTGACCTGGGTGATGATGTCGCCGTCGGATCCGGCCCACTCGTCGGTGAGGATGACCACCGGGCCCCGCGGCGCGCTGGCCGGGTAGGTCCACGGTTCCATCTCACGGCCCAAAGACCAGGCCGTCACCTTGCGGGAGATGACCTCGGCGACCAACTGGGAGGTGTGTCCCCCGCGGTTGCGGCGCACGTCGATGAGCAGAGCGTCCCGGGCGGCCTCCTGGTCCAGGTCGCGGAACAGCTGGGCCCACCCCAGGGGCATCATGTCGGGGATGTGCAGGTACCCGAACGTCCCCTCGGACGACTCCCGGACCTCGCGCCGGTTCCGCTCGACCCACTGGTGGTAGCGCAGCCGCTGGTCATCGCGCACGGGGACCACCCCGACGCGGCGGACCGACCCGGGGACCGGTGACTGTTCGCCGGCGCGCACGGTCAACTCGACCGTCTTCCCCGCCGCCCCCTGGAGCAGCCGCGCGGGCCCGGCTTCCGGGACGGGGATCCCGTCGACCGCCAGCAGCGTGTCCCCGGCACGGATGCCGACGCCGGGGGCGGCGAGGGGTGAATAGGCCTGCGGGTCCGAGGACTCCCCGGCCAGCACGTCGGCGATGCGCCACTGTCCGCCGACGAATTCGAGGTCGGCTCCGAGCAGGCCCTGCCCTCCGTCCTCGGCCAAGGGAAGCGGCGTCACATAGGCATGCGAAGTGCCCAATTCACCGTGGAGCTCCCACAGCAGGTCCACGAGGTCGTCGTGCCCGCCGAGGCGGTCCACGAGGGGCCGGTAGGCGTCGGCGACCGCATCCCAGTCCTGGCCGGCCATGTCCCCGACCCAGTAGAAGTCCCGCTGCAGGCGCCATGCCTCGTCGAAGGCGTGGGCCCAGACCGTCGGGGGATCCAGACGGACCCGGATCCGCCCGAGGTCGACGTCCTGCGCGTCGGGGGAATCCTTCTCGGCGGGCTTGTCGGTGGGAACCGCCCGCACGGTGCCGTCGTTGACCGCGACCAGGCGCTTGCCGTCCCCGCTGACCGCGAAGGACTCGGCCGCCTCGAGCAGGGTGGAGGTCTGCCGGGTCCCGTGGTCGAACCGCTCCAGGTGCTTCGCGTCGGCGGCCGCGTCCGGGGCCCGGCCGTCACCGGTCACCCCGGTCGAGACGTCCGAGAGCCACAGCAGCCCTCCGGCAACGGCCACCAGCGATTCGTAGCGGCCCTGCGGCACGGGGGCAGCGAACAGGCGCGAGGGCAGCCCCGCCTCCACCACCGTGGTCCGTGCGGCGGCGGCTTCGCTGGCTCGCGTGCCGGCCTGCTGCCCCCTGTCCTGCCGGCGGCCGTCCGCACCGGCTGTGGTGTCCGGGCCCGCCGACTCGGGCGGCGCTCCGCCGTCGGGGGTGTCCTGCCCGTAGATCCCGGGTCCATACAGCGAGGGCGTGCGGTCGTCCAGCGCGATCAGGAAGGGCTTCGTCGATGCGGGGAACGACAGGTCGAAGCCATGCGTGTCGTAGAGCGGGTCGAAACTGCGGTCGGACAGGAAGGCCAGGTACTTCCCGTCGGGAGTGAACGACGGCGCATGGTCGCGGAAGCGCCCGTCCGTTGCCTCGATCGGTGCCGCCGAGGGATCCCCGGTGGAGACGAGCAGGATCCGGGTGCGTTCCCCGAAGGCAGTGACCGGTTCGGCGAAGGCCAGCCAGCTGCCGTCGGGGGAAAAGGCGACCCGCTCCACGGCGCCGTGGCCGCCCGCGCTGACCTGGTGCCACCTGCCGGCGGAGGTGTCCAGCAGGAACGTATGTCCGGTCTCCGCGGCCACGGCGATCCAGGCGCCGTCGGCCGTGGCCGCCAGGGTGCGTACCCGGTGCCCGGCGGGAAGCCGGAAACGGCGTGTCTCCGGCGCGGGCGCTTCCCCGCTGGTCTCCTCGGTCGGCTCGGACGACTGCTGCTCCTGTGCGCTGTCGGTGTCCACCGCCGTGGCCGGGGATTCGTGCGCCGTGTCCTCCGACGGGCTGGCAGACGCGCCGCCGGAGGACAGGCCGGCAGCGCTGACCGGCTGCGGAAGCTCCAGGCCTTCGTCCGCCGCCCCGCCGCCGGCCGGGCTCGCCGCCGGGCGTTCGGGACCGGCGGTGCCGTCCGCGCGCCCTTCGGGCGCCGACACGGGATGGCTGGGGGCCTGCGGGTCGAGGTCCTTGAGGTGGATGGCCTCCTGGCCGTCGTCGTCGGTGGCGGCGAAGGCATACCGGTCCCGTCCGACGGGTATGCCGAGCCGGGCACGGGTACCGGGTGCAGCCTCGAGCGCCCGGGCCGGTCCGCGGCGGTGGACCAGCAGGTGCAGCGTTCCGTGGCTTTCGATGATGCTGGCGTTGCCGTCGTGGTCGGGGACGGCGCCGGCGAGGTGCCGGGAGACGTCGAGGGCGACCGGTTGGCGGGCGTGCCCGGCGGAGCCCAGGGTGATGTCCAGCCGGTGGGCCTCGCTGTCCAGCCCGTCGAGCATCCACAGTTCACCCGCCGACTCGTAGACCAGGCGTCGCCCGTCGGAGGCGAGGTGCCGTGCGTAGTGCCGGTCATGGTCGGTGTGGCGCTTCAGATCCCCGCCGTTGGAATCAACGGAGTAGACGTTCCCGTAGCCCTCGTGGTCGGACAGGAAGGCAATGCGCCGGCCGATCCACACGGGGTCGCACACGTTGCCCTCGAGTTCGGGGGCCAGCCGTTCGAAGTCTCCGCCGCCGTCGTTGTCGATCCAGAGTTTGCCTGCCGTGCCGCCCCGGTAGCGCTTCCACCACGCCTGTTCCCGGCTCAGGGCACTGCCCACGACCAGGGGCCGTTCATCACCGACCGAGGGGCCCCACGCGAGGGAATCGACCGGACCGTAATCCAGCCGGCGGGCCGGCGAGCCGTCCAGCGGCACGGCGTGGGCCCAGGTCAACCGTGAGTCCCCCTGCCCGCGGGAGGTTACTGCAACGACGTCCCCCTCCGGGGTGAAGCCGCGGTTCCGGGTCGACGCGTGCCCCCAGTACGTGAGCTGGCGGTAGCCGCCGCCGTCCACCGATGCCGCCACGACTTCCTGGGCTCCCCCGCGGGCGACCGTCCAGACGACGGAGCGGCCATCCGGGCTGAACCGCGGGTTGCGGACCGGAAGCCCCTGCGCCGAGAGACGCCAGGCGCGGCCTCCCTCCAGGGGTGCCAGCCACACATCGTCTTCGGCGACGAAGGTGATGAGCTGGTCGGTGACATGGGGGTATCGAAGATAGCTGGTCGGACTCATCGTCCGATCCTATCGAGATGCGCTGGCCTCGTCACCGGCCACGCTTCACGACCTCCTTCCGCCGTCTTCCCCGTCCTCGAAGACACCGGAAATCAGCCAGCCGCCGTCGTGCCGGGAGAGCCGCAGCACCAGGTGCTGGACCTCCTGCTTTTCGATGCGCTCCACCGTGTCACCGTCGGCACCCACGATCCGGTAGGGGCCGATGGTGCTCGTCAGCGCGATGTCCACCGTGTCCCGGGTGCTTCCTTCCCGGAGACTCGCCTGCGACAGCCGGGTGGTCAGGCCCGCGTAGTGCAGGCCCCGTGCACGCAGTTGGCTGGCGGTGGCGAGGTCTGGTCCCAGCGAGTCGCCCCGGCCCGTGTGGACCCTGCGCAAGGCACGCGGGTCCGCTGCGGACAGGGCCAGGTCGCGCCGGGCCGTGAGTATCCGGACGGCTTGGAGCGGATCCTCGGGGATGTCGTCGCGGAAGGCGGCCTCCCGGAGCACGGTCCCGTCCGGCCTGGCGGTGTCGGTGGCCGGGGCCGTGCCCTGCATGGCCCGGGACGGCGTGGCTCCGGCGTCCTGAAGGGGGCGCGGGGTTGCCGTCGAGGCCAACGGCGGCTCCGCGGGCCGAAGCAGGGAACCGGCTCCGAGGGACACCACGAGCGCGCCGACCGCCGCGGCGATCCACACGAGGGGAGCGCCGCGAGGCCGCCGGCGGGCGCCCTCCGGCGTGCCGGGGGCGGTCGGCCCCCGGCGACGGTCCAGCCACGGGTCCGCGCCACGCCGGCGCGCCTGCCGGTCCTCCCGACTCCGGCGCGCCTGCCGGTTGGTGCCGGCCCGGGTGCCACCTCGCCGGAAGGGCGGAGCACCGTCCTTCCGCCACCACCGCTTCGAAGCCACGGAGCGGGCGGATGGCTGTGCGACCACCTGCGTGACCATCTGGCCCAGTGCTGCGGAATGGACGGCATCGCGCAGGTTGACGGGCCGTGGCGTGGCCGCTTCGAAGATCCGGCGGCCGAATTCGGCAGCGGTGGGACGCAGCGCCTCATCCTCGGCCAAGGCGTCCTCCAGCAGGTCCACGAGCTGGTCCGGCACCCGGCCCAACAGGCTGGACAGGGGTGGCCGTTGCCGGGTCGGGCCGGCGATGCGGCCCGTGACCATGTACCAGGCCAGGGCGGCGAGCGAGTAGACGTCCCGGGCGGGCCGCAGCCTCCTCCCCCGGCTGCCGTCGGCCTCGGGAGCCGGGGCCCGGAATCCCGGCGTCCCGGATTCCGACTGCCGACCGCCGACCAACACGGCCAAGCCCAGGTCGGCCAGCTTGGGCATGCCGGCGGCAGTGAACAGGATGTTCCCGGGAGCGATGTCCCCGTGGACGCCGCCACGGTCATGCAGGAAGGCGAGGGCGGAGGCGATGGGGGCGAGAATGGTGACGGCCTCCCCGAGCGGCACGGGCCCCCTCGCCGCAACCAGGTCCGCGACGGATCCCCCGGGAAGGTACTCCATCAGGATGGCCTCACCGCTGGCCGTGGGGACCGTCCCGATCAGCTCGACGATGTGCTGGTGCCGCAGGGACGCCAAGGCCGTGATTTCCGCCGTCATGCCCCGGGTCAAGCCGTCGCCGGTCGTCGGGACCTTCAGGGCGGCCCTGCTGCCGTCCTTCCGGTCGCGGACGACGAAGACCGTGCCGGATCCGCCGCTGCCGATCTCCCGCTCGACGGCCCAGTCCACGAGCTCGGGGACCTTCGCCTGTGCCTTCGCCGCATCCATGATCCAGTTCTAGCGCCTTTCCGTACCGGCTGCAGAAGTTGTCCACAGGCCCGGGTTCTTCATGTAATTCGAACCTGCTGGCGGCGACGAGTAGCGTTGGAGCCATGACCATCTCCTTCCAGCGGCTGGGCTTTGCCCCGGACTACGTTGACTACCAGGAGGCCTGGGACCTGCAGCGCCGCATCCACGACGACGTGGCTGCCGGAACGAGCGGCCCGGAAGTCCTCCTCCTTGAACATGCCGCGGTCTACACGGCGGGCAAGCGCACCGAACCCCAGGACCTGCCCGTGGATGGGACCCCCGTCGTCGACGTGGACCGCGGCGGCAAGATCACCTGGCACGGTCCGGGACAACTGGTGGGGTATCCCATCGTCGAGCTGGAAAACCATGCCGGCATCCGCGACTACGTACACCGCCTCGAGGAGATGCTCATCAACGTCGTCGCCGACTACGGCATCTCTGCCGAACGCGTGCGGGGCCGGGCCGGCGTCTGGGTGGTGGGCCGTGACGGCGCCCAGGACCGCAAGATCGCCGCGATCGGCATCCGCGTCGACCATGGTGTGACGATGCATGGGTTCGCCTTGAACTGCGACAACGACGACGCGGCGTTCTCCCGCATCATCCCCTGTGGGATCGCCGATGCCTCCACCACCAGCATCACCCGGGAATCCGGACAAACCGTGCGGCCCGTCGACGTGCTCGACAGGGTCCAGGAGGAGCTCTCGCGCCTCCTCGAACCAGCCATCAAGAACCCCAACCAGTCCATCGCCGATGAAGGAGCCCTACTGTGAGCCTCGCCCCCGAAGGACGCCGCATGCTGCGCATTGAACAGCGCAACTCGGCCACCCCTGTGGAACGCAAGCCCGAGTGGATCAAGGCCAAGGTCGAGATCGGCCCGGAGTTCGTCGAGCTCAAGAAGCTGGTGAAGGACAAGGGGCTGAACACCGTCTGCGAGGAGGCGGGCTGCCCCAACATCTTCGAATGCTGGGAAGACCGCGAGGCCACGTTCCTCATCGGCGGTTCCGAATGCACCCGCCGCTGCGACTTCTGCCAGATCGATACCGGCAAGCCCCAGGCGATCGACCGTGCCGAGCCGTTCAAGGTCGCCCAGTCCGTGAAGCAGATGGGATTGCGCTACGCCACCGTGACCGGCGTGGCCCGTGACGACCTCGAGGACGAGGGCACCTGGCTCTATGCCGAGACCGTGCGCCGGATCCACCAGTTCAACCCCTCCACCGGGGTCGAGCTGCTCATCCCCGATTTCTCGGGCAAGAAGGAATTCCTGGACGAGATCTGCGCGTCGGCGCCCGAGGTCTACGCCCACAACGTCGAGACGGTTCCGCGCTTGTTCAAGTCCATCCGCCCCGCGTTCCGATACGAGCGTTCCCTGGATGTCATCACGCAGGGCCGCGACAACGGCATGATCACGAAGTCGAACCTGATCCTCGGGATGGGCGAGACGATGGAGGAGGTCTCCTCGGCCATGCGCGACCTCCATGAGGCGGGCTGCGATCTCTTGACCATCACCCAGTACCTCCGGCCCACTGAACGCCACCACCCCGTAGAGCGTTGGGTCAAGCCGCAGGAGTTCGTCGACCTGCAGAAGGAGGCCGAGGAGATCGGCTTCCTCGGCGTCATGTCGGGGCCTCTGGTGCGTTCTTCCTACCGTGCCGGCCGGCTGTGGGCAGGTGCGATGCGCAAGAAGGGGCTGCCGATCCCCGAGGAGCTGGCACATATCGAAAGCTCGGGTTCGACCAAGCAGGAGGCCTCCACCCTCCTGGCTGCCCGCTAGCTGCCCGCGCATCGCGTAGAATTGAACCACTATGGCCAAGACCTCTAATTCATCCTCAAACGACGACGCCAAGCCCAAGCGTTCCTTGTTCTCTCGCAAGCCCAAGGCCGATAAGGCGACCAAGGAGCCAGGCCGGCTGAAGCAGCTCGGCCAGGTCTTCCAGATGACCCGGCGCAACGACCCCAACGCCGTCTGGTGGATGGTCCTGGCCTTCCTCGGCATCGTTGCCATCGGCCTGGTCGTCGGCTTGTTGATCAACAACTGGATCACGACGTTGTTGGTCTCCATCCCGCTCGGGCTGCTGGCCGCGCTGCTGATCCTCTCCCGGCGCGCCGAACGTGCCGCGTTCAAGCAGCTGGAAGGCAAGCCGGGCGCCGCAGGTGCGGCGATGTCCGTGCTCCGTCGCGGATGGATCCTCACCGAGCAGCCGGTCGCCGTCAGCCCCCGCACCCAGGACCTCGTGTTCCGCGGCATCGGACGCCCCGGCGTCGTCCTCGTGACGGAGGGCCCGACGCATCGCGTGCGCCCGCTCGTCGACGCCGAGCGCCGGCGGATGGGCCGCGTGCTGCCCAACGTCCCCATCCACGTCATCTACGCCGGATCCGCCGAAGGGCAGACCGCGTTGGGTGAGGTTGCCAAGCAGATGAAGAAGCTCCCCAAGGCGATCAACAAGCAGGAGGTCCACGCCGTGGACCTGCGGCTGTCGACGCTGGGTAGCGCCAAGCTTCCGATCCCCAAGGGCATCGACCCGAACAAGGCGCGGCCGGACCGCCGAGCCATGCGCGGCCGCTAGCCCCGACATGAAAAGTGCCGGTTCCTCATCGGAGGAACCGGCACTTTTCATCTGGCACGGCGATGGATGCGGTGCGGGATCTCCGGCGCGATGACGGAGGTGCGGTCGGCAGCCGCGGCGGCGCGCTCTCCCGGCCATTCGGTGGTGCAGCGCCCGGTGGCGAAAAACTGGTCAGATGCGGACGAGGATGGCCTTGATCGCGCGATCATGGAGCCCACGCTGGTCGGGATCCGTCACGAGCGGGGGGACAACCAGGCACAACAGAAGCGCCCGGATCAGACCCTGCAAGGGGCGAATGGCGGATCCGTCCATGCCTTGGACCTGCATGCCCAGGATCCGGTGCCCGATGGAATGCCCGGTTACGCCGACGAACAGGATCTGCATGGCCGCGAAGAAGGTCAGGTTGGCCAACGAGCTGCCCTGGAAGAAGATCAGCGAAGGGATCATGGCCAGGAACCAGTCGATGCACAAGGCCGCAGCCCTGCGCCCGATGCGCGCCACCGATCCCGGTCCGGACTCGGGGCGGCCGAGCCGCTGGCCTGGCCAGGCCTCCGGGTTCAGTTGCGGCGGGCCCTCGAGCCAGGAGCTGACGTCTTTTCTTTCCACGCCACCAGCTTACCGTGGGGGTGCGTGGGGCAGCCCGGCGTCGTGCCCGGGACCACACGCTGTGTGCCCTGTTGACGCGACCCTGAGCCTCTCCTGGCCGGGAGCCGTCCCGACGCAGGGTGCCGGTTGCATTGTGGCCCTCTGTAACGTGGCCGAAACAGACGCGTGACGGTCGGGAAACCAGAATTCGCTAGTGTAGAGGCAACAGCGAGGGGCCGACACGTGCAAAGGCCGCGTGCTTCCCTGGCCTGAGCAAACCTCATAGGAGCAGTAGCAGATGTTCAAGAACCCGGACGAAGTCCTCCAGTACATTGCCGACGAAGACGTGAAATTCGTCGACATCCGATTCACGGACCTTCCGGGGGTGCAGCAGCACTTCAACGTCCCGGCCAAGACGGTCGACGCGGATTTCTTCGTCAATGGGCAGCTCTTCGACGCCTCCTCGATCAAGGGCTTCCAGGGCATCGCCGACTCCGACATGCAGTTGATCCCCGACGTCACCTCCGGTTTCGTCGACCCGTTCCGCGTGGAGAAGACCCTCGCGTTCAACTTCTCGATCGTGAACCCGCGCACCGGCGAGCCCTACCACCGCGATCCGCGGGGAGTGGCCGAGCGCGCCGAAGCCTACCTGGCCTCCACGGGCATTGCCGATACCGCATTCTTTGCCCCCGAGGCCGAGTTCTTCATCTTCGACAACATGCAGTGGGAGTCGAAGCCGCAGGGCTCCTTCTACAAGATCGACTCCATCGAGGCGCCGTGGAACACGGGCAAGAAGGAAGAGGGCGGCAACCAGGCGTACAAGACGCCGTTCAAGGGCGGCTACTTCCCGGTCTCCCCCACCGATAAGCAGGCGGATCTGCGTGACGCCATCTGCCTGGAACTCGAGGCGGCCGGCCTGGAAGTCGAACGCTCCCACCACGAGGTGGGCGCGCCGGGGCAGGCCGAAATCAACTACAAGTTCAACACGCTGACCCACTCTGCCGACGACATCCTGAAGTTCAAGTACATCGTCAAGAACCTCGCCGACGCCTGGGGCAAGTCCGCCACCTTCATGCCGAAGCCGATCTTCGGCGACAACGGTTCGGGTATGCACTGCCACCAGTCGCTGTGGACCGATGGCGAACCGCTGTTCTACGACGAGAAGGGCTACGCCGGCCTGTCCGATGTCGCCCGCTGGTACATCGGCGGCCTGCTCAAGCACGCCTCGGCCGTCCTGGCGTTCACCAACCCGACCGTGAACTCCTACAAGCGCCTCGTGAAGGGTTTCGAGGCCCCGGTCAACATGGTCTACTCGCAGGGCAACCGTTCAGCCGGCATCCGCATCCCGATCACCGGATCGAACCCCAAGGCCAAGCGCATCGAATTCCGTGCCCCCGACGCATCGGGCAACCCCTACCTGGCCTTCGCAGCACAGCTGATGGCCGGCTTGGACGGAATCCGGAACCGAATCGAACCGGCGGACCCCATCGATAAGGACCTCTACGAGTTGCCTGCCGAGGAGGCCAAGGACATCCAGGTGGCACCCAGCTCGCTCGAGGAGGCGCTCGCGGCGCTGGAGGAAGACTACGAATTCCTGCTGGCCGGAGACGTGTTCACCGAGGACCTGATCCGGACATGGATTGACTTCAAGCGCGAGAACGAGATCAAGCCGCTGTCGCTGCGTCCGAACCCCTACGAGTTCGAGCTCTACTACGGCTGCTAGCCAGATCCCGCGGCTGAATCGGGTTTAGTCCGCACACCATCCGCACGGGCTGCCATCACTTCGGTGATGGCAGCCCGTGCGGACTTTTTGTGTGCCCCCTGCGCTCCCCCGCCGGCGCCCTGCGGGCGTTGCACCGTTCAAGGACGTTAGAAGGGCGGGTCCTCCAAGGGCGCCTGTCCACTGTCCGGTGCGGAGGAGTTCTCCGGCTCATCGCGCCAGCTGACGGAACGTGGCCCGTAGGCACCGGCAATGCGCTTCAGCCGGCGCTTCCGGTTGGACTTGGCGCGGGTGGTTCGGGCGTAGCGGCCGTGCTCGGGATTCTCGCTGGAGGGGTCGGGGACATCCTCGATCTTTCCCCACAAGCGCATCTGCAGTGCCTCGTAGTGCCGGTACTCGATCTTCTCCTCGGAGATATCGTGGGGTTTCCGCGGAGCCTGGGGATGGCCAGTGTCGGGTGCCGGGCCCTCGCCCGACTCCGCTTGTTCGTCCGCTTGCAGGGATTCGAGGACCTCGTCCACGGAAATGTTCTCCAGCATCCGTTCCTCCAGGCGATCTGCTGCGCACGGGTCACCCTCTGCGAGCATCTGCGCGCTCCAGGCATCGTATTCGGCCTCCGTCATCCCGGGGTCGTCATCGTCGTCGTCCTGCCAGTCCAGCGGAACCGGGTGATAGTACTGCGGTTCCACCTCGGGGACGGCGGCGTCGGGATCCGTCGGAGGCGCGGGCAAGGTTCGGCACCCTGGCGCATCCTGCCGGGTGGCGGCTTGTCCGGCATCGGCGACGGCCCAGGGTGCGGCCGGATAGGACACGCGTTGCGTGCCGAACAAGCTGGTGACCAGGATTGTCCCACCAGCGCGTTGTTCGACGTCGATCAGGCCCAGAGATTTCATTCTGTGGCAGCGCCGGCAAGCGAAGTGGAGGTTCGCGATGTCCGTGCCGCCTCCGTCTTGCCATTCATCCGTGTGGTCGACGTCGCAGGAGCGGGCGGCTCCGGTGCATCCGGGCGTGGTGCAGCAGCCATCCCTGAACTGCAGGATCGCCCGTTGCGCACGCGTGGGTCGATATCGATTCTGTCCGAAATCCACCACTGCTCCGGTCACCGGGTCGGTGATGACCCGCCACCAGGTTCTGGCCGCGGTCATCAAGCGCGCTGCGGAGGTCAGGTCGATGGGACCGCCGCCGAGCAGTGACGGAACCGCCGCACCGGGCTTCAATTCGCCAACCTCCAGGCCGCCGGGTGCCTCCAGGGCCGCCTCGCCGGGGAGGAGGTCGCCCGCAGCCTGGTCGCTGCTGCCGGTGGCTACGCCATCGATCGGGGTGCGGTCCACAGCGACCGGCCCGCCAGGCGTCCCCGGAAAGAGCGTGGACGGTACCGTGACGAAGACTTCGGCGTTGACCGATTCGAGTCCCTGACCGCGGGGGCCATTCAGGACGGTATCGATGAGGACGTCGGCACGCAGCTGATCCAGGGTGCGGTGCTCGTCCGGGTCAGCCGCCGGTGTCCGTGCTTCCGGACCGCCACCGGCCTCCTGGGCCGCGCGGGCGACGGCTGCCGCGGAGTCCGGATCCGCCTTCAAGAGCCGGGCCATTGCGTCGATCTTGGTGTAGATCGCGTGGCAACTTGCCGACGGCAGGTAGCCCGACAACCAGGCCATTCCATCGGAGGCTTCCTCCACCAGGATCCGGCGGTCCCGCAAGGCAGTTCGGGAGCGCTTGGTGAAGGACAGCCCGTAGTACTTCTCCAGCACCTGCGCACCTCGTGAGCGCAGCTGGGACGGGCACTTCCCCGGAGCGACGGCGAGCATGTCGGCTCCGAAGTCGCGCCGGTCCACCCGCGCCTGGGCCTCCCGTGCAGCTGCATCGTGTTCCCAGTCCTCACGGATTGCCGGATCCGCATCCCGGGGCGGCGGTGGCGGGACTTCTGGGACGATCTGCCGGGTCTGTTCGACGATGCGCTGGACATGGCTGGCCCCGATGCGTCCCAGCGCCAAGGCCTCGAGGACCTCCGGGGTATCCGACACCAGCGTGTCTGCCTGGTCCAACATCCGGTGGGCCTGGCCCTGGGAGAGACCGGAGACCAGGGCGATCTCCATGGCGGCGCTGTCAGCGGCGGCGAACGAGGCCATGCGGCCGGTGCGAACGGAGATCTTCATGCCCGGGTGGTCCTCCAGGGCCTCCACCCGTGGCGGGACCGCATGCTGTGCCTCGTCGTGGAGCATGGCGGCTGCGCGGAACTTCTCCGATTCGGCAAACCGGGCCAGTGCCTCTGCAGCCTTCAGGCGTGTGGAACCGTCCACCAGAGGCCCGGCCATCCGGGTGAGTTCCCACCCGGTGACCGTCAGCGACTCCGCTACCTCTTCCATAACCCCACTCTGCCAGTCCCATCTGACGGTTTGGCGCTGGCGGTCAGGACGGTTGAAAACCCCCGGCCTCCGGCAACTGTGCGGGGCCAGAGTTGCGGCGGGAGCCGCCGTGGATCCCGACGGGGCTTCGTGGAGTCCACGGGAGATTCCGTGGGGTCAGGGCGACGGCAGCCTCCCGGAGGCCCGGCGGGGCCGGGGGCACCACAACCAGCGCACGGCGATCGCGGCGGGGAGCCACCGGCGATGACGGCAGTGCCAGGGTGACGTCAGGTGCGCCTGCCGTACCGTTGGTGCACCGCCTGGCGGCTGACGCCCAGCGCCTGGGCGATCGCCTCCCAGGAGAGGCCCTCGCCCCGCGCCCGGCGGACCAGCACCGCTTCGGTGCGGCGGACTTCCTGGCTCAATGCGGCAACGGCCTGCAACCGGTCCACCGGCCCTCCGGCGTCCATGGATCCGACCAGGGTCTTCATGCGTTCCACCTCCATGTCGTCAAGGTATAGTGACATGCTCGTCGGTGTCAAGATACCTTGACGGGTTTTCCGGTGTCAATGCGTCTTGACGAATGGGAGGAGGCCGGAGGGCCCTAGCCGGCGATGGTCGTGAGCAGGAAGGCAGCCGGTTCGTCGGCGATGACGTGGTGCACGACGTCGGGGATCACGAAGAGCCCGCCGTGCCCCACGACCTGTTCGCCCCCGTCCCAGCGCACGGTGACGCTGCCCTGCAGGACCAGCAAGGTCGCCGATTCGGGCTTGGAGTGGTCCGCGAGTTCGGACCCCGCGTCGAGCGCCATCAGGGTCTGGCGCAGCCGGCCGTCCTTGAGCACCGCGCTGGCGCTGCGGCGGTGCGGCGCGGTCTTGGCCTTCTCGAGGTGTTCTCCCACCAGGTCGTCCAGTTCGGCCTTGCTGACATGCATGGTCACCACTTCCCTTCCCTTATGCCGGCGCCTGGGGGAGGCACCGCCGTCGTACCTACTGTTGTTCATGCTCCTCGAAGCCGTAGAAATGGCGCTCGAAGACGCTGCGGGCCCGGCGCGTGACCCGCCGGTAGTCGTTGTCCAGCTCCGCTGCGCTGCCGGCCGGGTAGCCGCACCACCGGGCCACGGCCTCCATGTCGCGCCAGGAGCGCGGCAGGACATCGGAGGCCCGGCCGGTGCAGGCCACCGTGGCGCTGCGGATCCGCGTGGCCAGGGACCAGGCGCGGTCGAGCAGCTCGACGTCGCCCGGTGGCAGGAGGTCGAGTTGCGCCAGCGCGGCCAGGGCCTGGCGCGTGGAGGTGGTCCGCAGCCCGGGGTGCCCGGCCGCGTGCTCGAGCTGGAGGAGCTGGACGAGCCATTCCACGTCGCTGAGCCCACCGCGCCCCAGCTTCACATGCCGCGTCGGATCGGCACCGCGCGGCAGCCGCTCGGCCTCCACCCGCGCCTTGATGCGGCGGATCTCCCGGATCTCCCCGGCGTCGATGGGGCGGCCGTACCGGATTCCGTCGACCAGCTCCATGAACTCGGCGGCCAGGCTGTCCTCCCCCGCCATGGGGCGGGCCCGCAGCAGCGCCTGGCGTTCCCAGACCAGCGCCCAGCGCCCGTAGTACTCGCGGTAGGAGTCGATCGAGCGGGCCAGCGGTCCGTTCTTGCCCTCGGGCCGCAGGGCGGCATCGACGACGAGCTTGGGCTCGGCCAGGACGGCCGGCTTCAGCGGCTGGGTGAGCAGCTTGCCGACGTGGGTGAAGATGCGCAGGGCCTGCTGCTGCGCCTCGTTCTGGTCCACGCCCTCCAGCGGGCGGTGCACATAGAGCACGTCGGCATCGGAACCGTACCCGATCTCCTGGCCGCCCTGCCGGCCCATGGCGACGACCAGCAGGTCGGTGAGGCGGCTGGTGGTCTCGAACTCGTGCTGTTCGGCCACGCGCAGCGCGGCCAGCACGGCGGCCCGGTCGACCTCCGAGAGGGCCCGCCCGATCTCGTCGACGTCCAGCAGGGCGGCCGAATCCGCCAGGGCGATCCGCAGCAGCTCACGCCGCCGGTTCAACCGGATCAAGCGCATCCCGGAGGCGGGGTTCCGGTGCCGCTTGAGCTTTGCCGCGGTCTCCTGCCACAGCTGCTCGAACGGCATCGGGCGCAATTCGCGGTCATCGCCCAGCCAGGCCGCGGACTCGGGCGAGACCTCCAGCAGGTCGGTGATGAACCGCGAGCCGGAGAGCACGTGGCAGAGCCGCTCGGCGGCTGCGTTCGAGTCGCGCAGCATCCCCAGGTACCAGTGCGACTCCCCCAGCGCCTCGCTGAGGCGGCGGAAGCCCAGCAGCCCGGCGTCCGGGTCGACGCCGTCGGCCAGCCACTCCAGCAGCACGGGCAGCAGCTGGCGCTGCAGGGAGGCACGGCGGCGGACGCCGGAGGTCAGCGCCTCGATATGCCGCATGGCCCCCTGCGGGTCCAGGTACCCCAGCGCTGCCAATCGGGCCTGGGCCGCGGCCGGGGAAAGCCGCACCTCGTCGGTGGACAGGTTCGAGGCCGAGGCCAGCAGCGGCCGGTAGAAGATCGACTCGTGCAGGCGCCGGACCGAGCGCTTGGTGGCCTGCCACTGCCGCACGAGTTCCTCGGCTGGCTTGCTGCCGCTGCGGGCCCGCCCCCCGGAGGCCCGGAACAGCACGCGCAGGGCCTCCTCCTTCACCGGCATCAGGTGGGTCCGGCGCAGGTTGACCAGCTGGATCCGGTGCTCCAGCACGCGCAGGTAGCGGTAGGCCTGGTCGAATTCGGCGGCATCGGCGCGGCCGATGTACCCGCCATCGCTCAGCGCCGCGATGGCCGAGGTCGTGTCCCGCACCCGCAGGGTCTCGTCCACCCGGCCGTGCACCAGCTGCAGCAGCTGCACGGTGAACTCGACGTCGCGCAGGCCGCCGGGGCCGAGCTTGATCTGGCGGCCGAGTTCGTCGGGGGAAATGTTCGCCAGGACCCGTTTGCGCATCCCCTGGACCGATTCGACGAACCCCTCGCGTTCCGAGGAACTCCAGATCATCGGCCCGACGGCGTCCTCGTAGGCCCGGCCCAGGGCGGTGTCCCCGGCAATGCAGCGGGCCTTGAGCAGGGCCTGGAACTCCCAGCTCCTGGCCCAGCGTTCGTAGTAGGCCACATGGGATGACAGGGTCCGCGACAGGGCCCCGTCCTTGCCCTCGGGCCGCAGGTTCGCGTCGACCTCCCACAGCGCCGGCTCCGGGCCCGGGCTGTTGATGGCACGCCCGATCCCCACCGCCAGGGTCTCGGCGATCGCCGCGGCCCGGTCGTCGTCGAGCCCGTCGGCCTCGTGCACGTAGATGACGTCCACGTCGGAGATGTAGTTCAGCTCGCCGGCGCCGCACTTGCCCATCCCGATGACGGCGAGCCGGACGGCGGCCACCTCGGCGGGGTCGAACCGCTCCGCGGCCTCGGCCCGCGCGATGGCCAGCGCCCCGTCGACCGCGGCCCCGGCCAGATCGGCCAGCTCGGCGGCCACCGCGGGCAGCACCGCCGACGGGTCCGGGGCGCAGACGTCGCGCACGGCCAGCCGCGCCAGGGCCGCCCGGTAGGCGATCCGCAGCCGCGCATAGCCGTCCTTCCCCGTCCGGGTGGCCACCGGCGGCCCGGCGGCGCCGCTGGCGGCGTCGGCATCGGCGCCCGGGGCCGGGTCGGCACCGACGGCGCGCAGCAGGTCCGCGCGCAACTGCGCGGCGGGCACCGCCTCCCAGCCGGACGCGGTCGCCGGGACGACGACGTCGAGGTGTTCGGGGTGCCGGACGAGGAAGTCACCGAGGGCCTCGGAGGCACCCAGCAGCCGCATCAGCGGCAGCCCTGCCCCGCCGTCGTGCACTGTTTCCAGGACAGCGGGGGCGCGCTCGGCCAGCCGCAGCAACAGCAGCAGCGCCTGGTCGGGATCGGCGGCGGCGCGCAACCCGGCCAGCAGCGCGGCCTCGTCGGCCCCGGCGAGGATCCCCTCGCCCAGGAACCGCTTGGCCCGCTCGACGTCGTCGAACCCGGCGGCGATCAGGTGACGTGTCAGGCTCATGGCGTGGCCTACAGGATGCCGAGGTAGCGGGAGGTCTCGAAGGGGCTGACGTATTGGCGGTACTCGTTCCACTCGTCCTGCTTGTTGCGCAGGAACGAATCGAAGACCTGCTCGCCGAGGATCCCGGCCACCAGTTCGGAGTCCTCCATGGAGCGGATCGCATCGTGCAGCGACCCGGGCAGCGGGGCGTGGCCCATGGCACGGCGTTCGGCGGCGCTGAGGCCCCAGACGTCGTCGTCCGTGGCCGGCGGCAGCTCGTAGCCCTCCTGGATGCCCTTGAGGCCGGCGCCCAGGATCACGGCGTAGGCCAGGTACGGGTTCGCCGCGGAGTCGATGCCGCGGTACTCCACGCGGGCGGACTGGCCCTTGTTCGGCTTGTAGAGCGGCACGCGGACCAGCGCGGAACGGTTGTTGTGCCCCCAGGACAGGTGGCTGGGTGCCTCTCCCCCGCCCCAGAGGCGCTTGTAGGAGTTCACGAACTGGTTGGTCACCGCGGTGAACTCCGGGGCGTGGTGCAGCACCCCGGCGATGAACTGCCGGGCCGTCTGGGAGAGCTGGTACTCCTGGCCGGCCTCGAAGAACGCGTTGGTGTCGCCCTCGAAGAGCGAGAAGTGGGTGTGCATGCCCGAGCCGGGGTGGCGCGAGAACGGCTTGGGCATGAACGTGGCGTAGATGCCCTGCTGCAGCGCCACCTCCTTGATGACGGTGCGGAAGGTCATGATGTTGTCCGCCGTCTGCAGGGCGTCGGCGTAGCGCAGGTCGATTTCGTTCTGCCCGGGCCCGGTCTCGTGGTGGCTGAACTCCACCGAGATGCCCACCGCCTCGAGCATGGTCACGGCACGACGGCGGAAATCCTGCCCCACGCCGCCGGTCACGTGGTCGAAGTAGCCGCCATGGTCCACCGGGGTGGGTTCGGCGTTCGCGTCGAGCTTGTCGGAGGTCAGCAGGTAGAACTCGACCTCGGGGTGCGTGTAGCAGGTGAAGCCCATCTCCGCGGCGGCCGCGAGCTGGCGCTTGAGCACCTGCCGGGGGTCCGCCGGGGAGGGTTCGCCGTCGGGGGTGAGGATGTCGCAGAACATCCTCGAGGTCGGCTCGATCTCCCCGCGCCACGGCAGGATCTGGAACGTCGAGGGGTCCGGCTGGGCGAGCATGTCGGATTCGTAGATGCGCGAGAGGCCCTCGATGGACGAGCCGTCGAAGCCCAGGCCCTCCTCGAACGCGCCCTCGACCTCGGCCGGGGCCAGCGCGACCGACTTCAGGGAGCCGACGACGTCGGTGAACCACATGCGCACGAAACGCACGTCGCGCTCCTCGATGGTCCTGAGCACGAATTCCTGCTGGCGGTCCATGGGCGCTCCTCGTCTGATCCGGCGACTGCTGCGGTGGTTCCGGGCCGTCCCACCGAGGCCAACTCTACTCGGAAACCGTAGTCAGCCGGGCGTCCGTGGTCCGCTGTTGCCGTATCCTGAGGGACATGTCGCCCGAACAGCCGCCCCCCTATGCCTCCGGCCAGACCCCGCCCTCTCCCCGCCCGGCAGCACGGGTGCGCATCGGCCACCTGGCCCAGGCGAAGGCCGAGGGCCGGCGCTTCGCCATGTTGACCGCGTACGACCAGTACGCCGCCGCCATCTTCGAGGAGGCCGGCATCGAGGTGCTGCTGGTCGGCGACTCGGCGGCGAACAACGTCATGGGCCACGCCACGACCCTGCCGATCACCCTCGAGGAGATGGCCGTGTTCGCCCGCTCCGTCACCGCCGGGGCGCGGCGCAGCCTCGTGGTCTGCGACCTGCCGTTCGGCAGCTTCGAGGCCTCGCCGCAGCTCGCCGTGGAATCCTCCGTGCGGTTGATGAAGGAGACCGGCATCCACGCCGTGAAGATGGAGGGCACCGCACGCCGCGCAGCACACGTCCAGGCCGTCGTCGAGGCCGGGATCCCCGTGATGGCCCACATCGGGTTCACCCCGCAGGCCGAGCACGCCCTGGGCGGCTACAAGGTCCAGGGCCGGGGCGCGGCCGCCCAGCGGCTCATCGACGACGCCCGCGCCCTGGAGGCCGCCGGCGCGTTCTGCGTGCTGCTGGAAATGGTTCCCGCCGATGTCGCCGCGGCCGTCGACGCCGCCGTCGCCGTCCCCACGATCGGCATCGGCGCCGGGGCGGCCACGACGGGCCAGGTGCTGGTATGGCAGGACATGATGGGACTGAACCCGGGCAAGTTGCCGCGCTTCGTGAAGAAGTACGCCGACCTGCGCCACGTCATGGGCGAGGCCGCCGCCGCCTACCACCGGGACGTCCTCGACGGCAGCTTCCCCGCCGACGAACACGGGTTCTAGCCGGATTCACCAGCCCCGGGCGCTCAGGCGTCGTCGTCGTCCCACGCCTCGTTGTTGCGCTCCACCTGGGCCAGCGCCCCCTGGGCCTCCTCGCGGGTGGCGTAGGGGCCCAGCAGCTGCGACCAGTCGGACTGCGGACCGGATTCGACCTGCTTGGTGTTGACGTTGAACCAGAAATCGCCGCCGGTGGTTTCGCTGCCGTCGCCCATGGTGCTCCTCGCCTCGTGCCGCCGGGCCCGGGACCGGGCCCTGCGTGCCCACCATACTCCGGGGCGCCGAGTTGGCGATAGGATCGAGGACATGCCACGTACGACCACCGCCCCCCTTGGAAGCCTCGTCCCCGGAACCCCCACGCCGCAGCGGAAGGTTCCGGCGTCGATCGAACGCCCGGAGTACGTGGGCAAGCCCGCACCGGCGAAGTTCGAGGGATCCGAGGTGAAGTCCGCCGGGACCATCGAGCGGATCCGCCGGGCCTCCCGGATCGCCGCCGAGGCCCTGCAACTGGTCGGGGAGGCCATTGTCCCCGGCATCACCACCGACGAGCTGGACCGCATCGGCCACGAGTACCTCGTGGGACACGGGGCCTACCCCTCCACGCTGGGCTACCGGGGCTTCACCAAGTCCCTGTGCACCTCGATCAACGAGGTCATCTGCCATGGCATCCCCGATTCGACCGTCGTGCAGGACGGGGACATCGTGAACATCGACATCACCGCCTACATCGGCGGGGTCCACGGCGACACGAACGCGACCTTCCTGGCGGGAGAGGTCGACGAGGAGTCGCGCCTGCTGGTCGAGCGCACCGAGGAGTCGCTGCGGCGGGCCATCAAGGCGGTCATGCCCGGCCGGGAGATCAACGTCATCGGCCGCACGATCGCCTCCTATGCCAAGCGATTCGGCTACGGCGTGGTCCGCGACTTCACCGGCCACGGGGTCGGCGAGGCCTTCCACACCGGCCTGATCATCCCCCACTACGACGCCGCGCCGGCCTACTCCCGGGTGATCGAACCCGGCATGGTCTTCACCATCGAGCCGATGCTCACCCTCGGCGGGATCGACTGGGACATGTGGGACGACGGCTGGACGGCCGTGACCCGCGACCGCAGCCGCACCGCCCAGTTCGAGCACACGCTGCTGGTCACCGATTCCGGCGCGGAGATCCTGACCGTCGCCTGACCCCCGGCCCCGGCCGGGCCACCCCCACACCCCGCGGACCCGAACCGCGGCACCGCCACACCGACCCCGAGGAGCGCCCATGTCGAAGGACGAGAAGAGCCGGAAGAAGATCTCCACCGCCATCGGCCTGGACATCGGCGGGACCGGCATCAAGGGCGGGATCGTTGACCTGAAGAAGGGCAAGCTGGTCGGCGACCGCTTCCGCATCGACACCCCCCGCCCCTCGACGCCGGAAGCAGTGGCCGGGGTCGTACGCCAGATCGTCGCGGAGCTTTCGCTGCGCGACGGGGCCCCGGCCCCGGACGCTCCGGTGGGCGTCACCTTCCCGGCGATCATCCACGAGGGCGTCGCGCTCTCGGCCGCGAACGTGGACAAGTCGTGGATCGACACCGATGTCGACACCCTCTTCACCCAGGCCCTGGGCCGCCCGGTGCAGGTGATGAACGACGCCGATGCCGCCGGCCTCGCGGAGGTCAGGTACGGTGCCGGCGACGGGGTGAAGGGCTCCGTCCTGGTCATCACCCTGGGGACCGGCATCGGCTCCGCGCTGATCCACGACGGCATCCTGGTCCCCAACTGCGAGCTCGGGCACCTGGAGATCGACGGGTACGACGCCGAATCCCGGGCCTCGGCCGCCGCCCGGGAACGCGATGGGCTCTCGTGGGAGGACTACGCGGTGCGCCTGCAGCGCTACTTCTCCCACGTGGAATTCCTCTTCTCGCCCCGGCTCTTCGTCGTCGGCGGCGGCATCTCCAAGCGCTCCCAGGATTTCCTGCCGCAGCTGTCGCTGCGCACGCCGATCAGGCCGGCCGCCCTGAAGAACAACGCGGGCATCGTCGGCGGCGCCCTGCAGGCGGCCATCCACTTCGGCCTGCGCAAGTAGCCCGGCGCAAGCAGCCCTGCGCCGGTCCCGGGCGGGCCTACTCCGCGGTGAGCGGGCGTTGGGGTCCGGCGGCCGGTCCGGTCTTGGCCTCGGCGCGCAGCTTGGCGATCGCGCTCTCGAAGTCCTCCAGGGAGTCGAAGCCCTGGTAGACGCTCGCGAAGCGCAGGTAGGCCACCTGGTCCAGGTTCTGCAGCGGACGCAGGATGGCCAGCCCGACGTCGTTGGCGTTGATTTCCGCGGCACCGGAGGCGCGGACGGTTTCCTCGACTTCCTGGGCGAGCAGGGCCAGGTCGTCGTCGGTGACGGGTCGGCCCTGGCAGGCCTTCCCGACCCCGGAGATGACCTTGGCGCGGTCGAAGGGCTCGGCGACCCCGGAGCGCTTGACCACGTTCAGGCTGGTGGTCTCCAGCGTGGTGAACCGCCGCTCGCAGTTGCTGCACAGCCGGCGCCGCCGGATGGACGAGCCGTCCTCCGTCAGCCGGCTGTCGACGACACGGGAGTCGGAGTTCCGGCAAAATGGGCAGCGCATGGGCTCCATCCTTTCCGTGGTCGTGGGCCGGGACGGGCAGTCCGTCGCCGACAGGGCCGTCGCGAAGGCCGGGGTGTGGCCTTCCTCATCATGTCACGTCGGGCCCGTGGTTGGTGCCGCTGCTACCCCTCCTCGAGCCGGCACTTCACCGCTTCGCCGTGCGCCGGGAGGTCCTCGGCGTCGGCCAGGGCCACCACGTGGTCCCCGACCGCGCGCAGTGCGGCCTCCGGGTAGTCGATGACCTGGATGGCCTTGAGGAACGTCAGGACGTTCAGCCCCGAGGCGAAGGCCGCCGAACCGCTGGTCGGCAGGACGTGGTTGGAGCCGGCACTGTAGTCGCCCAGGCTCACCGGGCTGTGTTCCCCGACGAAGACGGCGCCGGCAGCCGTGACGCGGGCGGCAATGGCCGCGGCGTCGTCGGTGAGGATCTCCAGGTGTTCGGCCGCGTACGCATTGCACACCCGCAAGCCGGCCTCCAGGTCGTCGACCAGGATGATGGCGGATTGGCGGCCGGCAAGGGCCGTCCGGACGCGCTCCCCGTGCTTGGTGGTCCCGACCCGCAGCTCCAGTTCCCCGCGGACCGCCTCGGCGAGCCCGGTGGAGTCGGTGACGAGCACCGCTGCCGCGTTCGGATCGTGTTCGGCCTGGCTGATCATGTCCGCGGCCACGTAGTGCGGCGTGGCGTTGCCGTCGGCCAGGATGGCGATCTCCGTGGGCCCGGCTTCGGCGTCGATGCCCACGGCGCCCTTCACCAGCCGCTTGGCGGTGGCCACGAAGACGTTCCCGGGGCCGGTGATCACGTCAACCGGTTCGATGCCCGTTGCCCCGTCGGCGTCCTTCCCCGCAGGGCTCCCGGCGCCGCTGCCAGCGCCGGGCAGGGTGGCGGCGTCGACCCCGTAGGCGAAGGCCGCGATGGCCTGGGCCCCGCCGATGGCGTGGACCTCTGTGATGCCCAGCAGTTCGGCTGCCGCGAGGATCGTGGGGTGGGGCAGTCCGGCGAATTCCTTCTGCGGCGGGGAGGCCAGGGCGATGGACTGCACGCCGGCGGCCTGGGCGGGGACGACGTTCATGATGACCGAGCTCGGGTAGACGGCCAGGCCGCCCGGGACGTAGAGACCGACCCGGCGGACGGGCTCCCAGCGCTGGGTGACCACCGCTCCGGTCCCGAAGTCGACGGAGGCCGGGGCCGGGACCTGGGCCGCGGCGAACAACCGGGCCCGGCGGATCGATTCCTCGAGGGCGCGGCGCACGGTGGGGTCCAGTTCCTCCAGCGCGCGCCGCCGGGCGTCGGCGGCCACGAGCGTGCCGCGCTGCTGGACGCCGTCGAAGCGCTGGGCCAGTTCGGCCAGGGCGGTGAAACCGCGGGTGCGGACGTCGGCGATGATCTGCTCGACGGCGTCGGAGGCGGAGGCGATGTCGTTCTCCGGCCGGGGCAGCGTGGCCTTCAGCGCGGCATGGCCCAAGGCCGTGCCCCGCAGGTCGAGGGTGCGCAGGACGCTGAAGGGTTCCGGGGCGTTGGCTGAGTTCGTCACCGTCCAAGTTTACGCCGCGGCCTGCCAGGGCGCCGACTGTTGCGGCGCCCCGGCGGACTCAGATGTCCAGGCAGGCCGGACCGAGCAGGACCTTGAGGTCGCCGAAGAGCGCCGGGTTGGGGTTGACCCGGAATTCGATGCCCAGGCGCATCAGCTCGACGCTGCGGGTCCCGGAGAGCTTCACGCGCACCTCGGTGTTGCCCGAGTGGGTCTGCAGGACCTCGCCAAGCTGCGAGACGACGTTCTCGGTGGCCTTGTGGGCCGGCATGGAGATCACCACCGGCCCGGCCAGGCCGTCCTCGCTGATTTCCGGGATCGTCAGCTCCTGGGCGTTCAACGAGACCGCGCCGTCGTCGCGGCGCTGCAACCGGCCCTTGACCACCACGATCAGGTCCTCGGCGAGCACGCTGGCGATCGGCCCGTAGGCCTGCCCGAAGAACATGACCTCCATGGAACCGCCCAGGTCCTCCACCTCGCAGCGGGCGTAGGGGTTGCCGCTGTTCTTGGCGATGCGCCGCTGCAGGGACGTGATCATCCCCGAGATCGTCACGATCTGCCCGTCGCGCGGCCCGTCCTCGGAGAGGACCTGGGTGATGGACAGGTCGGCGTGCTGCTCCAGCAGGCTGCCCAGCCCCTGCAACGGGTGGTCCGAGACGTAGAGGCCGAGCATGTCGCGTTCGAAGGAGAGCTTGTCCTTCTTCTCCCATTCGGGCAGGTCCGGCACCTCGATGGCCAGCCCGGCACCGGCGGACGGGTCGTCGAGCGCGCTGAACAGGTCGAACTGGTTGGCCGCCTCGTTGCGCTTGAGCACGATGACCGAGTCGACGGCCTCCTCGTGGATCATGGCCAGCGCCCTGCGGGGGTGGCCCATCTCATCGAAGGCCCCGGCCTTGACGAGCGATTCGATGGTGCGCTTGTTGCAGACGACGGCGGGGACCTTCTGCAGGAAGTCGCTGAAGCTCTCGAAGTTGCCCTTCTCCCCGCGGGATTCGACCATCGCGTTGACGACGTTGGATCCGACATTGCGGATCGCGCCCATGCCGAAGCGGATGTCGTCGCCGACCGGCGTGAAGTTCAGCTGGGATTCGTTCACGTCCGGGGGCAGCACGGTGATGCCCATGTGCCGGCATTCGTTGAGGTAGAGCGCGGACTTGTCCTTGTCGTCGCCGACGCTGGTGAGCAGGGCGGCCATGTATTCGGCGGGGTAGTGCGCCTTCAGGTAGGCCGTCCAGTAGGACACGAGCCCGTAGGCCGCGGAGTGGGCCTTGTTGAAGGCGTAGTCGGAGAACGGCAGCAGGATGTCCCACAGCGACTTCACGGCGGCCTCGGAGAACCCGTTGTCGAGCATGCCCTGGTGGAAGCCGGCGTACTGCTTGTCCAGCTCGGCCTTCTTCTTCTTGCCCATCGCGCGGCGCAGGATGTCGGCCTGGCCGAGCGAGTAGCCGGCGACCTTCTGCGCGATGGCCATGACCTGCTCCTGGTACACGATCAACCCGTAGGTGGTGTCCAGGATCTCGGCCAGGGGTTCCTCGAGCTCGGGGTGGATCGGGGTGATCTCCTGCAGCCCGTTCTTGCGCAGCGCGTAGTTGTTGTGCGAGTTCGCGCCCATCGGGCCCGGCCGGTACAGGGCGATGACGGCGGAGATGTCCTCGAAGTTGTCGGGGCGCATCAGGCGCAGCAGCGAGCGCATGGGCCCGCCGTCGAGCTGGAAGACGCCGAGGGTGTCGCCGCGGGCGAGCAGCTCGTAGGAGGCCCGGTCGTCGACCTCGAGGTGCTCGAGGTCCAGGTCGACGCCGCGGTTGATCTTGATGTTCTCGATGGCGTCGGAAATGATCGTCAGGTTCCGCAGCCCCAGGAAGTCCATCTTGATCAGCCCCAGGCCCTCGCAGGTCGGGTAGTCGAACTGGGTGATGACCTGCCCGTCCTGGAACCGGCGCATGATGGGCACGACGTCGATGATCGGGTCCGAGGACATGATCACCCCAGCCGCGTGGACGCCCCACTGGCGCTTGAGCCCCTCGATGCCCTTGGCGGTCTCGAAGACCTTCGCGGCCTCGGGGTCGTTGGCGATGAGCTGGCGGAAATCGGCGGCCTCGGCGTACCGCTTGGCCTTGGTGTCCTCGATGTCGGCCAGCGGGATGTCCTTGGCCATGACGGCCGGCGGCAGCGCCTTGGTCAGGGTCTCGCCCATGCTGAAGGGGTGGCCCATCACGCGGGCGGAGTCCTTCAGCGCCTGCTTGGTCTTGATCGACCCGTAGGTCACGATCATCGACACGCGTTCGTCGCCGTACTTCTCGGTCACGTACTTGATGACCTCCGAGCGGCGCCGGTCATCGAAGTCGACGTCGAAGTCGGGCATGGAGACGCGTTCGGGGTTCAGGAAGCGCTCGAAGATCAGCCCGTGCTGCAGCGGGTCCAGGTCGGTGATGCGCATCGCGTAGGCGACCATGGACCCGGCACCGGAACCACGGCCGGGCCCGACGCGGATCCCGTTGTCCTTGGACCAGTTGATGAAGTCCGCCACGACCAGGAAGTAGCCGGGGAAGCCCATCTTGGTGATGATGTCCAGCTCGTAATCCGCCTGCTTGCGCGAGGCGTCCGGCACCCCGTTGGGGTAGCGGTACCGCAGCCCCTTGTCGACCTCCTTGACCAGCCAGCTGGTCTCGTCCTCTCCCGGCGGGCAGGGGAACTTCGGCATGTAGTTCGCGTCCGTGTTGAAGGAGACCTCGCAGCGTTCGGCGATGTCCAGGGTGTTGTCGCAGGCCTCGGGGAACTCGGCGAAGAGGGAGCGCATCTCCTGGGGGGACTTCAGGTAGAACCCGGTGCCGGAGAACGCGAAGCGGGACCCGCCCTGGTCGTAGCTGGGTTCGAGCAGCGTGGACCCGGACTGGATCGCCAGCAGCGCCTCGTGCGCCTTGGCGTCGTGTTCGTGGGTGTAGTGCAGGTCGTTGGTGGCCACCAACGGGATGTCCAGTTCCCGGGCCAGGCGCAGCAGGTCCTGGGTGGCCCGGCGTTCGATCTCCAGGCCGTGGTCCATCAGCTCGCAGTAGTAGTTCTCCGCCCCGAAGATGTCGCGGTATTCGCTGGCGGCCTGCTTGGCCTCCTCGTACTGGCCCAGCCGCAACCGGGTCTGGATCTCCCCCGAGGGGCAGCCTGTGGTGGCGATGAGCCCGCCGCTGTACTGCTCGAGCAGTTCGCGGTCCAGCCGCGGCCACTTGCCGAACACCGAGTCCAGCGACCCGATGGAGGAGGCGCGGAAGAGGTTGCGCATGCCCTCGTTGTTGCGGCTGAGCAGCGTCATGTGCGTGTACGCGCCGCCGCCGGAGATGTCGTCGCGCTTCTGGTGCTGTTCGCCCCACCGCACGCGCGTCTTGTCGGTCCGGGCGGTGCCGGGGGTGACGTAGGCCTCAACCCCGATGATGGGCTTGATGCCGGCGCTGGTCGCCTTGTTCCAGAAGTCGAAGGCCCCGAACAGGTAGCCGTGGTCGGTCGTGGCCAGGGCGGGCATGCCCAGGCGTTCGGTCTCCTCGAAGAGGTCCGTCAGGCGCGCGGCGCCGTCGAGCATGGAGTATTCGGTGTGCGTATGGAGGTGGACGAATCCGTCCCGTCTTGAGCTGGCCACCGATCCAGTCTAGGCCCGGATCCGGGGTGGCCGGGGATCCCGCGCGGCGTGCGTGATGATCCCCACCCGGCCGGCCCGCCGGGTGCACCAGGGGTGCATTGCGGGGTATGCCACGGCACGACGCCGGAACCCGGCTCAGTAGCGCAGGTCCCCCTCGCGCATGATCTCCAGGGCATGGGCCAGGTCCCGCGGGTAGGCGCTTTCGACCTGCACCCATTCCCCCGTCACCGGGTGTGGGAAGCCGAGCCGGTGGGCGTGCAGCCATTGCCGGGTCAACCCCAGGGCCGCCGCCAGTCGGGGGTCGGCCCCATAGGTCTGGTCGCCCGCACAGGGGTGGCGCAGCGCGGAGAAGTGGACGCGGATCTGGTGGGTGCGTCCGGTTTCGAGCTCGACCTCCACCAGACTGGCCCGGCCGAAGGCCTCCAGCACCTTGTAGTGCGTCACCGAGTTGCGCCCGTCCTCGAGCACGGCGAATTTCCAATCGTGCCCGGGGTGCCGGCCGATCGGCGCGTCGATGGTGCCCTCCAGGGGATCGGGCAGCCCCTGGACGAGGGCGTGGTAGGTCTTGTGCGGGGTGCGTTCCTTGAAAGCGCGCTTCAGGGCGGTGTAGGCCCGTTCGGTCTTGGCCACGACCATGGCCCCGGAGGTCCCCACGTCGAGGCGGTGCACGATGCCCTGGCGTTCGGGGGCACCGGAGGTGGAGATGCGGTAGCCGGCGGCCAGGAGGGCTCCCACGACGGTCGGCCCGACCCAGCCCGGTGAGGGGTGGGCGGCGACGCCGACCGGCTTGTCGATCACCACGTAGTCGTCGTCCTCGGCCAGGATCGCCAGTTCTTCCACGTATTCGGCCCTCACTTCCAACGGGTCGGTTTCCTCGGGCGGATCGACGGCGATCGTGTCCCCGGCCACGACCTTGCGCGACTTGGGGACCGGCTTGCCGTTGAGCAGGACGTGCCCGCCGCTGCACCAGGCGGCGGCCGCGGTCCGGGCCACGTCCAGCGCGGCGGCCACCACGGCGTCGATCCTGCCTCCGGCGTCCCCGGCGGAGACGGTGATCGAATGCGCGCTCACGGTGTTCCGGTTTCCCTGTCCTTGCGCTCGGACTTCTCCTCGACGGGCAGTCCGTCGACGCCGATGCCGCGGAAGAGCAGCAGGCAGATGCCGATCATCGAGCACACGACGAAGGAGTCGGCTACGTTGAAGATGGCGAAGTTCTTCACGCCGATGAAGTCCACGACGTGGCCCATCCCGAAGGAGGGCTCGCGGAACAGCCGGTCGATGAGGTTCCCGCAGGCCCCGGCCAGCAGCCCCCCGAGGGCGACCGCCCACAGCCGCGAGCGTAGCTTGCGCAACAGGGTGAGCACGTACACCACGACCGCGGCCATGACGATCGTGAAGATCCAGGTCACGGACGTGCCCATGGAGAAGGCGGCCCCGGGGTTGAGGATGTAGTGCCAGCTCAGCAGGGATCCGATGACGTCGATCTGCTCGCCAAGCTGCATGTTGGCCTGCACGAACGCCTTGGTCGCCTGGTCCAGGCCGATGCCGGCCACGGCGATCAGCAGCGTGGTGGCGATCAAGGCGCCGCGGCCGCGGGGCACGCCCGTCTCGTCGGCGGCGTCGTCGGGTCGTGCTGCTGGGTCCTGGTCCATCGTGTCCTTAACATGCCGTCGGCGGCCGGGAATCCCGGCCGCCGACGTTCGCTGGTGCGGGCGCGCGGTCCTGGCGCGCCGGCAAGGGGTGGCTAGGCCTTGTCCTTGGCATCGGGCGTCGCGATGGAGCCCTGGGCTTCGAGGTCGTGGAGCTGGCCCTCGATGTAGGACTTCAGGCGGGCACGGTAATCGCGCTCGAATCCGCGCAGCTGGTCCAGCTTCCGTTCGAGCACGTTCTTCTGCTCCTCGAGGGCGTTGAGCGTCTTGGTGCTCTTGTCCTCGGCATCCGAGACCAGCTTGGTGGCCTGCTGCTGGGCCTCGGCGATGATCTTGTCGCGCTGCTCGACACCGGCACCGACGTACTCGTCGTGCAGGCGCTGGGCCATGGCCAGCACGCCGGCGGCGGATTCGGCCGAGCCACCGGTGGCAGCGGCGGACGGGGCCGGGGCGGCCGCTTCGGCGGCGGGGGCTGCCGGCGCTGGAGATGCCGTGGAGGCCGTGTCCTGCGCGGCGGTGTCGTCGGCGGCTGCGTCGGCGGCGGGCTTCTCGTCGACCGTGCCCGTGACGGGCTTCTCGTCGGCGGCCGGGGCCGCCTCGGTGGCCGGTGCCGCGGCGACGGGCGCGGGAACGCTGCCCGTCTCGGCATCGGAGCCGCCCAGTTCGCTGACGCGCCGGCGCAGTTCCTCGTTCTCCTGGTTCAGCCTGCGGAGTTCGACGACGATCTCGTCCAGGAAGTCGTCAACTTCGTCCTGATCGTAGCCTTCCCGGAACTTGGTCGGCTGGAAACGTTTGTTGACTACATCTTCAGGCGTGAGCGCCATCTGGTCACCTCGATACTTAGTTCTCTCCCCGGCCGCCTGATTGCGGCCCGAGGGCGATTACACCGGTTGTGCGGACTGGGCCGGCACTGTCCGGCCAGCTTCCTGTTTCAAGACTATAACGTTTCGCGCATCGAAGACTAACCCCCTCTGCGATCCGCGGCGGAAGACCCTATCCCCCGATATTCAGCACAATCACCTTGGCGATGATGACGGCGAAGTAGAGGATCAGGAATGCCAGGTCCAGGCGCATGCCGCCCAGGTCCAGCGGTTTGATGCGGGAGCGGAGCCAGCGCATTGGCGGATCGGTGACCCGGTAGACGAAACTGGCCACGATCAGGGCCAGCCCGCGCGGTCGCCAGGAGCGGGCGAACATCTGCACGATGTCATACACGATCCTGAGCATGAGCAGGACCTGGACGACGGTCAGGACCGCATAGATGAGTCCAAGGAGAATATTCACGGTGCGGGGCGGCTGCTAGCTCTGGTTGAAGAACGTGGCGGTGTCCTCGGAGGACTTCTTGTCCTCGCCCAGGACCTCGACCGTGGCCGGGGACAGCAGGAACACCTTGTTGGTGACCCGCTCGATGCTGCCATGCAACCCGAACACCAGGCCGGCGGAGAAGTCGACCAGCCGCTTGGCGTCGCCTTCGCCCATGTCGGTGACGTTCATGATCACCGGGATGCCGTCACGGAAGCTCTCGCCGATGATCTTGGCGTCGTTGTAGGAGCGGGGGTGAACCGTCGTGATCTGCCGCAATGAAAAATCCTCGTCCCTGGAAGAAGGCGCGCGCTTGATGGGGGTGACCGGGGCCCGGTATTCGGTCTCCGGTTCCGCGGCGAGGGCCACGGGGGCCTTCTCCGGCTCCACGCGGGCGGGTTCGGGTCGCCGCTGCTCGGCCACCTCGTAGTTCTCGTCCTCGTAGTGCTCGTCACCGTCGGCGAGTCCCAGGTAGATCATTGTCTTGCGCAAGGCGCCAGCCATGGTCTTCTCCTTATGATCGTGCGCGGCGAGGGGTCTTCTCCCGCGTGAGTCTCCGCTGGGAACGACGCTACAGCACCGGTGGGCGCGGACCGAGCACATCGGAGCCGACACGGAGGTGTGTCGCCCCGGCGGCCACGGCCTGCTCCAGGTCGTGGCTCATCCCCGCCGAAATCCAGGTGGCCTGCGGGTGCCCCACCCGCACCTGCGCTGAGATCCGCGCGAGGTGCTCGAAGGCCGGGGCGGGGTCCTCCCCCAGCGGGGCGACGGCCATGACGCCCCGGAGTTCGAGCCCGTCGGTTTCGGCGATCTGGTCCGCCAACTGGCCGACGTCGCCGGGAACGGCACCACCGCGGGCGGGCCCGTTCGCGTCACCGGCGACGGCGGCTTCGCGCAGGTCGACCTGGATCAGCACCTCCAGGGCCGGGCGAGGGGCGGCATCCGCTTCGGCGCGGCGTTCGTTTTCCCGGCGCATGGCCTTGCCGAGGGCATGGGCCAGGGAACCGCGGTCCAGCGAGTGCACGGCCCGGGCATACCGCACGACGGACTTGGCCTTGTTGGCCTGCAGCTGGCCGATGAAGTGCCAGTCCAGTTCGAGGCCTGCCAGTTCGGCGGCCTTCGCGGAGGCCTCCTGGTCGCGGTTCTCCCCCACGTCGCGCACGCCCAGGCCGTGGAGCAGGCGCACGTCGGCGGCCGGGAAGAACTTCGTGACCACCACCAGCCTAGGCTCATCGGCCCGCCCGGCCGCGGCGGTGGCCGTGCGGATGCGCTCATGCACCGCCTCCAGCCGCTGCTGCAGCTCGGCGCGGCGGTCGGTGCCGTCCGTGGTCGTGTCCTGCGGGGTCATGATGTCCTCCTAGGCAGCCGTCGTGGACCCGGCCGGCCAGATGACGCCCGCCAGGCGGCCGGTGCCGGGGTCCCTGCGGTACGAGAAATAGCGGGGGTCCTCCAGGGTGCAGATCCCGGTGGTGGTGGTCCGGACGCCGAGCCCGGCCAGCTGCCGGGTGGCGGCCCCGGGCAGGTCCAGCGAGGGGGTACCCCAGGACGTGGTGGCTTCGATGCCCGGCAGGTCGGCGTCGGACTCGGCAGCCATGGCGGCCGGGACCTCGTAGCAGGCACCGCAGATCGCCGGGCCGATCCACGCGTGGATGCCCCGGGCCCCGGCGTCCTGCAGTTCCCGGACCGTGGCCGGCAGGATGCCCCCGAGCAGGCCCTTCCGGCCCGCGTGCGCCACGGCGGTCGCCAGGCCGCCGTCCCCGGTCGGGGCGGCGAAGACCACCGGCAGGCAGTCGGCGACCAGGACGGCCAGGGCCACCGAGCCGTCGGCGCTGACCAGGGCGTCGGCATCGGGTCCCCAGCCGGAGCCGGCTTCCGGGCTGGTCCCGGTGCCGGCGGCTTCCGTGACGCGGTGCACCCGGACCGAGTGGGTCTGGTTCATGAACTGCAGCGCGCCGGCGTCCAGGCCGAGGGTCGCCTCCAGGGTGCGGCGCCGTTCCAGGACGGCGTCCGCGCGGTCCCCGACGTGCAACGCCAGGTTCCCCTCGGTGGTCGAGGTGAACGCGAGTTGCGCCGCCGTCGTGCCGTCGAAGGCGAAGCGGAGCATCGCCGACCTCCTCGTGGATGGGACGACGGCGCGCCACCCGTTCGGGCAACGCGCCGTCGGGGCCGGCAAGGGCCCCGGGGGGACTACTTCAGGAAGTCGGGGACATCCAGGTCATCGTGCGAGGAGGACGAGAGGTCCTGCTCGACGACGTGGGGCAGCTCCTCGTATCCGGATGCGGCGGCCGGGGCGGCCTCCGGGGCGGAGGAAGCTGAGAAGCCGGACTGGCTGGGCTGCGCGGAGGCGGGCCCTTGGGCGGGGGCCAGCGGGATGGTGCCCGGCACGGTCGTGGGGATGGCCTGCTGCGGTGCCTGCTGCGCGGCGTTCTGCTGGGGCACCTGCTTGGGCTGGGCCGGGGCGCTGGTGACGTCGACCTGGTCGAAGCCGGCGGCGATGACCGTCACGCGGGCCTCGTCGCCCAGGGCGTCGTCGATCACGGCGCCGAAGATGATGTTGGCCTCGGGGTGGGCCACTTCCTGGACCAGGCGGGCCGCCTCGTTGATCTCGAACAGGCCGAGGTCCGATCCGCCCTGGATGGAGAGCAGCACGCCGTGGGCGCCGTCGATGGAGGCCTCGAGCAGCGGCGAGGCGATCGCCAGCTCGGCCGCCTTGACGGCGCGGTCGTCGCCGCGGGCCGATCCGATGCCCATCAGCGCCGAGCCGGCGCCTTGCATCACGGACTTCACGTCGGCGAAGTCGAGGTTGATCAGGCCCGGGGTGGTGATCAGGTCGGTGATGCCCTGGACGCCGGACAGCAGCACCTGGTCGGCGCTGCGGAACGCGTCCATGACCGACACGTTGTGCTCGGAGATCTGCAGCAGCCGGTCGTTGGGGATGACGATGAGGGTGTCGACCTCGTCGCGCAGCGTCTCGATGCCGGCCTCGGCCTGCATGGCGCGCCGCTTGCCCTCGAAGCTGAAGGGGCGGGTCACCACGCCGATGGTCAGGGCGCCGAGCGAGCGCGCGATGCTGGCCACGACGGGCGCGCCGCCCGTGCCGGTGCCGCCACCCTCCCCAGCGGTGACGAACACCATGTCGGCGCCCTTGAGCACCTCCTCGATCTCGTCGCGGTGGTCCTCGGCGGCCTTCTTGCCGACCTCCGGCTGGGCCCCGGCGCCGAGGCCGCGGGTCAGCTCGCGGCCGACGTCGAGCTTGACGTCGGCGTCACTCATCAAGAGCGCCTGGGCATCGGTGTTGATCGCGATGAACTCGACCCCCTTGAGGCCGACCTCGATCATCCGGTTGACGGCGTTGACGCCACCGCCGCCGATGCCGACGACCTTGATGACGGCGAGATAGTTCTGCGGTGCTGCCACGTCCGGGTACCTCTCGCTCGCTGGTGGGTCCGTGCAGATTCGACTCGCGACGATGCGCTGCGAATACCGGG
>DATNBS010000050.1:0-8124 GCA_035571895.1 Arthrobacter sp.
CGGGCCGGTGCCTTGCGCGTCCGCGGGGGCTTAACCTGGGCAGCCGGCTCGTCGGCGGACGCGGCCGGGGTGTCGATGGCTTCAGGGGCGGCGCCCTCGGCGGGAATTGCACCGTCGGTGGCTGGATCGAGGGTGGATGTCTCGGCGGCGGGCGCTGCCTTGGCGACGGTCTTGCGGGTGCGCGGTGCGCGGGTCGGCTTCTTCGGTGCCTCGGTCTGGGCGGCGATGGCCGGCTCTTCGGCCGCGGCGTCGGTGCCCACCTCGGCAACGGCCTCCGCAGGGGCGTCTGTCGGGGCCTCGCTTGCGGTGTCGGCCGTTTCCGCGGCGTGCGCGGCCTTCTTGGCCGGCGCCTTGCGGGTCCGGGTGGCGCGGGTCGCCTTTGGCGCCGGTTCCGTTGCCGTTTCGCCGACCGGGTCGGGCGAGGTGGTGGACGCCGCGTTGGCGTCGGTTGCTTCGTCGGTGGCCGCGGCGGTGGCCTTGCGGGTGGTGGTGCGTTTGCGCGGCGCACGCTTGGCTGCCGGTGCCTTCACGTCCGCGGTGGTGGTGGGATCGGCGGCGTTGCCGGCGGCGGGCACGGGGAGGGACGACTGTGCCGGCCCATTCAGTTCTTCGTTCGTTGCTTCCATGGAAGGCCATACTCCTAGCCGGAGTACCCTCCACAGCCGGTACGCCGGCGCTCGGTTCGGGATCCGCGGCCCGGGGGGCCTTCCGGATCCCGGAAGTCAGTATTCGCGTTCCCCGAGGTGCACCAACGTCGGCGGGTGCGGCGTTCCCGGTGAACCGACGCAGTCCGCCGGGCAAGCCGCTTTCTGTTGCGGCGGCCGTCTGCGGTATTCATCCGCGGACATCGTTGCCGATGCCTGCGGTGATCCATCGCGAGCGGGCCCGGAATCCTGCAGTCGGGCTGGCGGCAAACTGTGGATTCACCGACAACCACGCTCATTGTCTCATATGGAACCTGCCCGAGGCCGGAGATCCGCCTAGACTCGAGGGATGCAGGCGCCATCCGGTGCCGCCGCCGAAACCCGAGGAGACCCCGCGTGGCCCACGAAGCCGATTCCCCCGCCGTCCGGTACGAGGCAGATCCCGCACCGGAGAACCACGGCATGCCGGGCTTCGCGCGCGACCGGGTCTTCGGGTGGATCCTCGCGGTGGCCGGATTCGTCAGCTGGATTGCCGCCTGCACGCTGACGCTCGAACGCCTGGAGATCTACAAGGACCCGAACTACGTCACATCCTGCGACATCAGCCCCTGGGTGTCCTGCGGAACCGTCATGCAGACCCACCAGGCCGAGCTTTTCGGCTTCCCCAACCCGCTCATCGGCGTGGCGGGCTTCGCCGTCGTCGTGGCCATCGGCATCACGCTGGTCGCCGGGGCTCGGATGCCACGCTGGTACTTCATCGGCCTGCAGACCGGCATCACGCTGGCCATGGTGATGATCTGCTGGCTGTGGTTCCAGGCCCTGTATGTGATCCACGTGCTGTGCCCCTACTGCATGGTGGTGTGGGCGATGATGATCGCCTTGTTCGTCTACACGACGGCCCGCAACATCAGCCGGGGGGTCATTCCCGCGTCGGGGGGCTTGACGCGCTTCGTGGCCGAATGGCACTGGGTCATCGCCGTGGTCCTGGCCGTGCTGTGCGCCGGTTCCATCCTGATCGCCTTCGCCAACGCGTTCTTCGGATAGCGCTCCCCCGGCCCGGGCGCGTGCGGACTCAGGCCGGCGCCGGCACCGTGGATGTCCCGCCTCGTTTGCCCATCCGCGCCTTTCGGCCGTCCACTCATCGCCGCAATCCTGCGGTCGGCCATCACCCCTTCCGCTGCCCGCCAGGCCACGGACCTGGGCGGCAGGGCCGTGCTCGCGTGGCTGGCAGATATGCGGATAATAGACACAGGATCACATCGTTCCGTCGACCACAGGAGTCCCCACGTGACTTTGCCACCCGAGATGACCGTCAGCGAATACCTCCATGGGCAGATCCTGGAGTCCGACACCCTGGAGGTCTTCCTGAATGCGCTGACGCGCCTGGCCGCATTGGAGCTGTCGGCGGACGAGACGGACGTGCTGTGCGGGGTGACCCTGCTGCGCCACAAGAAGGCGGGCACGATCGCCAGCAGCGGACCCGTCGCCCAGGCCATGGACGAACTGCAGTACGACTACCAGGATGGGCCCTGCCTCACCGCGGCCCGCACCCAGGAACTGGTCCACGCCCCCGACCTGGCGACGGACATCCGCTGGCCCGGATACTCCGAGGCCATCCGGGACCACGGCATCCACTCGGTGTTGGCCATCCCCTTCGACCTCGAGGGCCCGGACCGGGCGGCCTTGAACCTCTACGCCGGGCAGGCGCACTGGTTCACGCCCGACCGAGTCGCCGCGGCCCGGGAGTATGCCGCCCAGACCGCCCAGGCGCTGCAGATCTCCATCCGGTTGGCCCACCACCTCGATGCCGAGCGCGACGCGCTGGAGGCCATGAAGTCGCGGACCAGCATCGACCTGGCCGTCGGGATCATCATGGGGCAGAACCGCTGCAGCCAGGAAGAGGCGTTCGCCTTGCTCGTCTCGGCGTCGAGCACGCGCAACATCAAGCTCCGCGACGTGGCGACCGCGATGGTCGAGGGAACCGGCGCCAAGGAACCGGTGACGCACTTCGAGCGCTAAAAGGGAAAGCCGGACAGGCACCGCGTAGGTGCCTGTCCGGCGTCGTCCCGGCTGGGCCGGACTCGTTCCCGTTGGCTGTTTCCCGCTAGGAGAACCAGATGCCGATCTCGCGCTCGGCGGACTCGGGCGAGTCGGAGCCGTGGACGAGGTTCTGTTGGACCTTCTCGCCCCAGTCGCGGCCGAAGTCCCCGCGGATGGTGCCCGGGGCCGCGGTCGTCGGGTCCGTGGTGCCGGCCAGCGAGCGGAAGCCCTCGATGACGCGTTCGCCCTCGAAGATCGCGGCGACGACCGGGCCGGAGAGCATGAACTCGACCAGCGGCTCGTAGAACGGTTTGCCGACGTGCTCCTCGTAGTGGGACTCGAGGATCCCGCGGGTGGCGGTGACCTGCTTGAGTTCGGCCAGGCGGTAGCCCTTGGCCTCGATGCGGGCCAGGATCTGGCCGGTCAGCTGGCGGTTGACGCCGTCGGGCTTGACCAGTACCAGGGTGCGTTCTGTGGACACGCGGGTCCTCCTTCGTCGTTCGGGGTTCGTATCGAGTCTACTGGCCGGGATCCGGCTCCGGGTGCGCGGCGTCCCATTCGGCCTGCAGGGCGTCCCGCCGGGCGTTCTCCCGGTCGATGGTGCGGCCCTTGGTCACGGCGTACCACCAGCACAGGGCGAACAGGACGCCGACGACGAACATGGACGGGTCCACGAAGCCGAGCAGGATCAGGATGACCTGCACGGTCCAGCCGATCCAGTAACCCAGCGGCTTGGACAGGAACGCGCACGCCAGGATGCACACCGCCATGATCCAGCCGCCGACCAGGAAGATGAGCGCCGGGTTGATCTCGTCGCGGTAGAGGCCGAAGACGGCCAGGGTGGCGAAGAGCGCGACGCCGGCTTCGAGGGTCAGGACCGTGGAGGCGAAGAGCACGCGCGTGGAGCGGCGCTTCTTCTTCATGCCGGGGCGCCATTCGCGTTGGGCTTTGGTCAGGCGTGCCATGGGGTGCGTGCTTTCCTCACTGCTTGCTTGCCCAGGCTACTTGCCCAGGAGGGTGCGGGCTTCGCCCACGACGGTGATCGAGCCGGTGACCAGGACGCCGCCGGCGAGGTCGTCGGTGGCCTCGGCGCGTCCGACGGCCCATTCCAGGGCGTCGTCGAGGCGTTCGGTGATGTGGAGGTCTTGTTCCCTGAACCCGGCGCGCAGGGCCAGCTCACCCAGTTCGCCGGCCGGGATGGCCCGCGGGGACGTGGACTGGGTCAGGCAGAGGTCCTCGACCAGGTCGCCGTACTGGGCGTACAGCTCCTCGAGCATCGCGGCGGCGTCCTTCTCGGCCAGGATGCCCACGACCAGCACCAGCGTGCTGAAGCCGAAGGCCTCCTTGACGGCTTCGGCGGAGACCCGCAGGCCGGCCGGGTTGTGCCCGGCGTCGACCAGGATCGTCGGGGCCGAGCGGACCAGTTCGAGCCGCCCGGGGCTGGCGACGTTCCGGAACGCCTGGCGGACCAGGTCCTCGTTCAGCGCCGTCTCCCCTCCCCCGAGGAACGCCTCCATCGCGGCGACGGCGACGGCGGCGTTCTGCGCCTGGTGGGCGCCGTGCAGCGGCAGGGCGAGGTCCTCGTAGCGTCCGGCCAGGCCCTGGATGACGAGGCTCTGCCCGCCGACGGCGAGGGTGCGGGATTCGACGCCGTACTCGACGCCCTCGAACCGGAAGGGAACCTCCAGCTCGCGGGCGGCCTCGAGCAGCACCTGGGCGGCCTCCGGCTCCTGCGCCGAGGAGACCAGGAAGCCGCCGGGCTTGATGATGCCTGCCTTTTCCAGGGCGATGTCGCGCACGGTGTCGCCGAGCAGGTCGGTGTGGTCCAGCGAGATCGGCGTGACCACGGAGACCTGCCCGTCGCCGACGTTGGTGGCATCGGTGATCCCGCCCAGGCCCACCTCGATGACGGCGACGTCGACGGGGGCGTCGGCGAAGATGGCGTAGCCCAGGACGGTCAGCGCCTCGAAGTACGTCAGCGGGACCAGGCCCTGCTCGGCCAGTTCGGCGTCGACGATGGCCAGGTAGGGGCGGATCTCGTCCCAGATCCGCACGAAGACCTCGTCCGGGACCGGAGCGCCGTCCAGGCTGATGCGTTCGGTGACGCTGGACAGGTGGGGGCTGGTGTAGCGGCCGACGCGCAGGTCGTGGGCCAGCAACAGCTGCTCGATGATCCGCGCGGTGGAGGTCTTGCCGTTGGTCCCGGTCACGTGGATGATCGGCATGGCCTTGTTCGGCTCGCCGAGGACCTCCATGGCACGGAACATCGGCTCCATGCGCGGTTCCATCTTGTTCTCCGGCGCGCGCCCGAGCAGTTCCGCGTAGACGCTCTCCACGGAGAACGCGTCGTGTTCAGGGCTCATTCAGGCAACCGTCCGTTCTACGGTGATGGTGGTCTCGACGTCGCCCGGGATGAGCTCGAGGTCGAGGGTCAGGGTCTCCCGGCGCACCAGCTCTGCGTTGGCGTGCAGGGCGTCGACGACGTCCTGCGGGGCGCTGATGGTGGTGAGGATGCGGTCGCTGACGTGCAGCTCGGCGTCCTTGCGGGCCTGCTGGATGGCGCGGACCATGTCCCGGGCCGTGCCCTCGGCCTCCAGCTCGGGGGTCAGCTCGGTGTCCAGGACCACGAACCCGCCTCCGGGGAGCATCGAGACCGCGGTGGTGCCGCCGTCGTGCGTGTCGGCGACGACGGTCTCGAGCGTGTATTCGCCCTCGACCAGGTCCAGTCCGCCGGCGGTGACGACGCCGGCGTCGGAAACCGACCAGTCGCCGGACTTGGAGCCCTTGATGGCGGCTTGGACGTTCTTGCCCAGGCGGGGGCCGGCGGCGCGGGCGTTGACGACGAGCTTCTGCTCGATGCCGAACTCCTCCGGGGAGGCGTCGGTGGCATCGACCAGGCGCACGTGGCGCAGGTTCAGCTCGTCGGCGATCGTGTCCGCCCCGGATTCCAGTCCGGCGGCCCCGGGCACGACGACGGTGAGCTCCTGCAGGGGCAGGCGCACCCGCAGCTTCGCTGCCTTGCGCAGGCTGGAGCCGGTGGAGCAGATCTGGCGGATGCGGTCCATCCGCTCGACCAGGGCGGGGTCGGAGCCGAAGGCGGCGGCCTCGGGCCAGTCGGTCAGGTGCACCGACCGCCCGCCGGTCAGCCCCCGCCAGATCTCCTCGGTCACCAGCGGCAGCAGCGGGGCGGCCACCCGGCACAGGGCCTCCAGGGCGGTGTAGAGCGCGTCGAACGCGTCGGTGTCCTCGGCGAAGAAGCGGTCGCGGCTGCGCCGGACATACCAGTTGGTGAGCATGTCCAGGTGGGAACGCAGCGCGTCGCACGCGCCGGAGACGTCGTAGTCCTCCATCCGGGCGGCCACCTCGGTGACCAGGTCTGCGGTGTTGGCCAGCAGGTAGGTGTCCAGCGGATCGGTGTAGCCGTCGTGGCGCATCTGCGCGTCGTAGCCGGCACCCCCGTGGGCGGAGTTCGTGTAGAGGGTGAAGAAGCTGTACACGTTCCACAGCGGCAGGATGACCTGGCGGACGCCGTCGCGGATCCCCTGTTCGGTGACCACCAGGTTGCCGCCGCGCAGGATGGGGCTGGACATCAGGAACCAGCGCATCGCGTCGGAGCCGTCGCGGTCCAGCACCTCGGTCACGTCCGGGTAGTTGCGCAGCGACTTGGACATCTTCTGCCCGTCGGAGCCGAGCACGATCCCGTGGCTGATGACGTTGCGGAAGGCCGGGCGGTCGAACAGCGCGGTGGAGAGGATGTGCAGCATGTAGAACCAGCCGCGGGTCTGCCCGATGTACTCGACGATGAAGTCCGCCGGGTTGTGCGTGTCGAACCACTCGCCGTTCTCGAACGGGTAGTGCACCTGCCCGTAGGGCATGGAGCCGGAGTCGAACCAGACGTCGAGCACGTCCTCCACGCGGCGCATGGTGGAGGCGCCGGTGGGGTCGTCCGGGTTGGGCCGGGTGAGCTCGTCGATGAACGGGCGGTGCAGGTCCACCTGTCCGTCGGTGTTGCGCGGCAGCCGGCCGAAGTCGGCCTCCAGCTCGGCCAGCGAGCCGTAGACGTCGGTGCGGGGGAACTCCGGGTTGTCGGAGACCCACACCGGGATGGGGCTGCCCCAGTAGCGGTTGCGGCTGATCGACCAGTCGCGGGCGTTGGCCAGCCACTTGCCGAACTGGCCGTCCTTGACGTTGCCCGGGATCCAGTTGATCTCCTGGTTCAGCTCGGACATCCGGTCCTTGAACGCGGTGACCTCGACGTACCAGGAGGAGATGGCGCGGTAGATCAGCGGGGTGCGGCAGCGCCAGCAGTGCGGGTAGGAGTGCTCGTAGCTGGCCTGGCGCAGCAGCCGGCCGGAGTCGCGCAGGACCCGGGTGATCGCCTTGTTCGCGTCGAAGACCTGCACGCCGGCGATCTCGGCGAGCGGGCCGGTGGCGAACAGCGGCAGGAACTTGGCGCCCTCGTCGACGGAGAGGACCACGGGGATGCCGTTGGCCTCGCAGATGTTCTGGTCCTCCTCGCCGTAGGCGGGGGCCTGGTGGACGATGCCCGTGCCGTCGGTGGTGGTCACGTAGTCGGCGACGAGGATCTTCCAGGAGTTCTGGGTCCCGTAGGCCTCGGCGTCGGCGAAGTAGTCCCAGAGCCGGCGGTAGCCGATCCCCTCCAGCTCGGTGCCGGCATGGGTGGAGGCGACCGCGGCGCTGGCGGCAGCACCGTCGTCGTACCCGAGGTCCTTGGCGTACGAGGCGACCAGGTCCTCGGCGAGCAGGAAGCGTTCGCCGTCGGCCGCCGCCCCGTTCGGGCCCACCGGCACGACGGCGTAGCGCACCTGGGGCCCGACGGCGAGGGCCTGGTTGGTGGGCAGGGTCCACGGCGTGGTGGTCCAGGCGATGGCCTGGGTGCCGGCCAGCTCCCGGGAGAGGGCGGAGTCGCCGGGCAGCAGCTCGAAGGTGACGGTGACGGTCTGGTCCTGGCGGTCCTTGTAGACGTCGTCGTCCATGCGCAGCTCGTGGTTCGAGAGCGGGGTCTCGTCCTTCCAGCAGTAAGGCAGCACGCGGTAGCCGTTGTAGGTCAGGCCCTTGTCGTGCAGCTGCTTGAACGCCCAGAGCACCGATTCCATGTACTCGACGTTCAGGGTCTTGTAGTCGTTGTCGAAGTCGACCCAGCGGGCCTGGCGGGTGACGTATTCCTGCCACTCGCCCGCGTACTTCATCACCGAGGAGCGGCAGGCGTCGTTGAACTTGTCGATGCCCATGGCCTCGATCTGGGTCTTGTCCGTCATGCCCAGCTGCTTCATGGCTTCCAGCTCGGCGGGCAACCCGTGGGTGTCCCAGCCGAAGCGGCGCTCGACGCGGCGTCCGCGCTGGGTCTGGTAGCGGCCCACGAGGTCCTTGGCGTAGCCGGTCAGCAGGTGGCCGTAGTGCGGGAGGCCGTTGGCGAAGG
>DATNBS010000051.1:0-10588 GCA_035571895.1 Arthrobacter sp.
TGGGCGCAGACCCGCCGCAGCCGACGCAGCAGGTTGGCTACGTGTGAACCGAAAACACCGCGGTAGCTGTGGGCCTCGTCGACGATGACATAGGCCAGGCGGCGGAAGAAACGTGCCCATCCCGGGTGGTTGGGCAAAATCCCGAAGTTGAGCATGTCCGGGTTGGTCAGGACGAAGTTCGCGTGGTCGCGGATCCACCGGCGCTCGCCGGGATCCGTGTCCCCGTCGTAGGCGGCGACCTTCAGGGTGGGCAGGGCGAAACCGGCCAGGGCCGACAGCTGGTCGGCTGCCAGGGCCTTGGTCGGGGAGAGGTACAGCACGGTGGTCCCGGTGGCCGCCAGTGTCACCGCAGGGTCGAGCTCGGACCGGTGGATCGCATCCAGCGCGGGCAACTGGTAGGCCAGGGACTTCCCGGAGGCGGTACCGGTGGCGACGATGGTGTGCTGTCCGTCGTGGGCGGCCAGGGCGGCCTGGACCTGGTGCAGCCACGGCTCGGCGACCCCACACCTGCCGAACGCCACGACGACGTCCGGGTGGGCCCACTCCGGCCACGGTCCATGGACGGCCTCCCGGGCCGGGACGACGCGCAGGTGCCGCAGCGATTCCGGGGTCGGTCCGTGGCCTAGCTGCGGGATGAGTTCGTGCTGTTCTGTCACCGCATCATTGTGGCACCGGGTGCCGACAGCTGGAGGACCGCCGTCAATCAGTCCTTCTTGCCCTCGAGTGTGACGATGCTGCCGATCGGGGTCCAACCCAGGTACTGGTACAGGGCCTGGCCGTCCACCGAGGCCACCAACAGGCCCTCCTCGACGTCGTGCTCCAGGGCCAGTGCGACCAGGGCGCGCATCACCAGGCTGCCCAGGCCGCGGCGGCGGAACTCGGGGGCGGTGATGATCCTGTCGAAGACCGCGAACTCATCGACCACGGCCACGTGGCCGCTGGCCGCGACGACCTCCGGATCGTCCTCGAGGTGGATCGAGACGTAGGAGTGCTTGCCGTCGCGTTCGGTCTCGATCGTGAAACCCTCGGCCGGGCGGGGCGATTCGACGTCCTGGCCCGACATGTCAGCCACCATCAGGGCCTCCTCGGCGGCAACGACGCTCAGGCCGGCTGCCATGGCCGCTTCGCTGACTCCGTGGGCGTCGCCGGTGACAGCGGTCATCCGCCGCGCGGGATGCTTGTTCAGCGTCTCCCCGACGGCCACGAGCTCCTCCGAGCTCGGCTCGTGGATGATGTACTCCCAGTCGCCGCTGGTGTCATGGCGCAGGGCAGCATGGACGCGCCCTTCCTGGCGGCTTTCATAGCCGCGGGCGCCCACCCAGCCCGTGACCCAGATGCCAATCAGATTGTCGTTCGCAGTCGATCCCATGCTCCTGACACTACCCGGTGACCGGATGCTGGGGGAGCGGATGCCGGAACTGTTGCCAACCGGTAGCGAATTGTTAACGTCGTCGGCCATCGTCCGGGCCAGGCTGTCGAGCGCCCTTCGCCGGCACCGGCGGCGCGCCTCCGGGGCCGGGTGGAGAGGCCGTGGCCCGGGCGACAACCGTGAGCTGCCCACGCCGTCGCCGCCGTACCCTTAACCAATGGCCCAGCACCGCATCGTCCTCTTCTATTCGTTCACGCCCCTGCCCGATCCAGAGGCCATCCGCCTGTGGCAGCGCACCCTGCTGGAGAAGTGGGGCCTCCGCGGTCGCATCCTGATCTCCAAGGACGGGATCAACGGGACGGCCGGCGGGGAGATCTCGGCGGTGAAGCAGTATGTCAAGGCCACCCGCGAACACCCGGCCCTGAACGGTCTCGACGTCAAGTGGAGCGAGGGGTCGGCGGAGGATTTCCCGCGGATCTCGGTCAAGGTCCGCCCGGAGATCGTCTCCTTCGGCGCCCCGGGGGAACTGGTCGTCACCGAGGAGGGGGTCCAGGGCGGTGGAAAGCACATCACGCCGGAGCAGGTCCACGACCTGGTCGACGCCCGGCGGTCCGCCGGACAGGACGTCGTCTTCTTCGACGGGCGGAATGCGTTCGAAGCGCAGATCGGCAGGTTCAAAGGCGCCGTGGTGCCCCAGGTGGAGACCACCCATGACTTCATCCGCGAACTCGATTCGGGCAAATACGACGAACTGAAGGACCAGCCGGTGGTCACCTATTGCACCGGTGGCATCCGCTGCGAGGTCCTTTCCGCGCTCATGGTCAAGCGTGGTTTCCGCGAGGTCTACCAGCTCCAGGGCGGGATCGTGCGCTACGGGGAGCAATTCGGGGACCGTGGGCTCTGGGAAGGCTCGCTCTATGTCTTCGACCGGCGCATGCACCTGGAATTCACCCCCGAGTCGGTGACCGTGGGCCGGTGCGTGGGCTGCGCGGCGTCGACGAACAAGTTCGAGAACTGCGCCAACCCCTCCTGTCGCAAGCTCCGCCTCTTCTGCCCCGACTGCGCGGCCGACGACGCCCTGCGGCTGTGCCCGGAGTGCTACGCCTCCGGCCACAGCCCCGTGGAGGCGTCGGCGACCGCCCGATCGGCCTCCTCGACCGCAAAGACCTCGAACCCCCGGGCCCGGTAGTTGGCCAGGGCCGCCGGGCCGTCGAGGGAACACGTATGCACCCAGACGCGGTGGACCTCCGAGAAGCCTTCCCACCGGGTATGCAGGTCCCAGGCCCGGGCGGTGCCCTCGCTGAGCAGCACGCCGCCGAGTCCCCGTCCGAGTCGCTCGGGGAACAGACCGAAGTACACGATCTCCACCACGCCTTCGGGCGATCCGGCGAGCTCGACGTACCCGCCCGGCGCCCCGTTCACCGTCAGCACCCACGTTTCGCTGCCGGGCCGGCCCACCCGTTCGTCCCACTGCGCACGGGTCAGGGCCAGGCGGTCGGTCCAATTCCACCGGCTGCCCACCGAGCGGTAGAGGAACTTGGAGAATTCCGGGGTGATGTCCTGGACCAGTTCGATGCGCGCGTTGTCCGGCAGCCCGCGATCGGCCGGACGCAGCACAGCGGCCGATTCCATCTGCAGGGAAGTCGTGGTTACCAGCGTCAAGGGGGCTCCTGGGGTGTCGAGGGGGTCGGTGCACCGGAAGCCTATCCGCAACTAGGATCGGCTGCGTGAATACTTCGGATGCCTTCGCCGTCATCGACCATGCCCCGCGCAGCGACGACCAGGACCTGCTGGATCGCCTCTCCGACGACCTACGCGCCGCCGGGTACGGGCACGATGCCGTGATCGGGTTGCTCGGGGACGCGGCCCACGACGCCCTCGGCCGGGACCAGCTCGTCCCCGCGCTGCTGGTCATCCAGGGCCTCCTGGAACACGGCGACGGCGGACCATTGGTCGGGGTGGTGGGCCTGTGGCTGCTGGGCATGTCGTTCGACGCCGGCCGGCTCGATGCCTCCTTCCCCCGGACGGGGCATGCGGGTCTGGTCCGCCTGGGACTCATCGAGCCCGCAGCCGGCCAATTCCGGGCGGCCGTGGATGTGCGCCCGCATGCCAGCGACGTCAATGCCGAGATCTGGGTGGCGAGCGACCTGGGCGCCCACCAGCGGCCCGGCGTCCTGCGGCACGACCACGTGCTGGGCATCGGCAACGCCTCGGTGACCCTGGCGCAGGCCGTCATCCGCCGCCCTGCCGAGCACGCCTTGGACCTCGGAACCGGTTGCGGCATCCAGGTCTTCCACCTGTTGTCCCATTGCCGGCGGATCGTGGCCACCGACATCTCGGCACGCGCACTGGCCTTCACCCGGTTCAACCTGCTGCTCAACCACCAGGCCCTGGGGCTTGATCCGCTCCGGCTGGAGGACCGCGTCCAACTCCGGCTCGGTTCCCTGCTCGAACCGGTGGCTGGCGAGCAATTCGACCTGGTCGTCTCCAACCCGCCCTTTGTCATCACCCCACGCCATGCCGGGGAACGGGCGGAGGAGCAGTTCACCTACCGCGACGGGGGCATGCCGGCCGACTCGCTGGTGGAATCGCTGGTCCGCGGGCTGCCGGGCGTGCTGGCCCCGGGCGGAACGGCGCAGCTGCTCGCCAACTGGGAGATCCGCGACCCGGACGACGACCACGGGGCAGGCGCCAAGGGGATGGTCGACAACTCCCCTGATGACAAGTCGGCTGCCCCGTGGGGCCGCCGCCCGAAATCGTGGATCGCCCCCGGTCACGATGCCTGGCTGATCCTGCGGGAGCAGACGGCCCCCGAACTCTATGCCGAAACCTGGCTGCGCGATGCGTCGCAGGGACGGGACCGGGACGCCTACGCCGCCGCGTACCGCGACTACCTCGCCGACTTCTCCTCCCGGGACGTTTCGGGCGTCGGGTTCGGCTTGTTGTGGCTGCGCCGGCCCGCCCGATCCGGCGATCCCACGTTCGGCACCCGCTTCGAGGAGATCGCCCACCCGATCGAACAGCCCATCGCCCGCTACCTGGCGGCGCAGATCACGGCAACGGACTCGCTGGCCGGGCAGCGGGCCGCCGACCTGGTCCTCACCGTGGCGGACGATGTGACAGAGGAACGCCACCAGCGTCCCGGCGCCCCGCATCCCGGAGTCATCCTCCTGCGGCAGGGCGCCGGGCTGCGCCGGACGACGCTGCTCAGTTCCGCCGAGGCCGGCTTCGTCTCCGCCTGCGACGGGGAATACAGCGCCGGGGTCCTGGCACAGGCGGTCGCCTCCCTGGTCGACGGGGACCCGGATGAGATCGCCGCGAACCTACTGGCCAGTGTTGGCCGACTTGTTACCGAGGGCTTCCTCACGGAAATGCGAAACAAAGGCTAAAGTTTTTCCACATGACGCAGAACACATCCGTGGGACCTCCGCCCGACGAGGCGAGCGTGCGGCGACAGACCGAGAACCCCGTGGTCATCAGCGACCCGCAAGCCATCCGAGCCCTGGCCCACGAGGCCCGGCTCGAGGTCCTCGAAGAGCTGTTTGCGTCGCAGTCCACCCGAACCGCCACCGAACTCGCCTCGCGCTGCAACCTCACCCCCAGCGCCATGAGCTACCACCTGCGCGCCCTGGAGAAATACGGGTACGTCGAACGCGCCGCCAGCGAAGGCGACGGCCGCGAACGCCGCTGGAAGGCCGCCGGCGACCAGCTCGTCGTCGGGTCCCTGACCGATTCCATCGCCGCCAAGAATGCCTTCCTGAACGTCCAGCTCAACGCCTTCCGTGAGCGGCTGACGGCGGAGATCAACCGCCGCGACGCCGAGCGCAAGGCCGGGATCGAGCCCGCCCCGGGACGGGCTCCGGTCCTGACGACGGGCATGGTGTTTCTGCGCAAGGAACTCCAGGATGAGTTCGCCAAACGCGTCTACGCCCTGGTCGACGAGTACGAGGCCATGGCCGAGCCGGAGGAGCGCGGCGTCGAGGGCGAACGTGTCTACTACATGCTCTCGTTCCTCCCGGAAAAGCGGAACACCGGGGTCTGAACGGCGCAAGGCGGCATTGGCCACACCGGGCCGCGCGGCTTGCAGTTCGGGTCCCGGAACCGGCTAACCTAGTGCAAGAATGAGCAGGCGCGCCCCGATGGGCGAGCCGTCAGCTGCAAATAGGAGAGTTGTGCCCGCCAAGGCCAAGGAAAAAACCGGCAAGAAACTCGTGATCGTCGAGTCACCGGCCAAGAGCAAGTCCATCGCCAAGTACCTGGGCGAGGGCTTCGTCGTGGACGCATCCGTCGGTCACATCCGGGATCTCCCCCAGCCCTCGGAACTGCCGGCCGAACTGAAGAAGTCCCCGGTGGGGAAGTTCGCCGTCGACTTGGAAAACGACTTCGAGCCGTACTACGTCGTGTACCCGGACAAGAAGAAGAAGGTCTCCGAGCTCAAGGCCGAGCTCAAGGATGCCGACGAACTCTACCTGGCCACCGATGCGGACCGCGAAGGCGAGGCCATCGCGTGGCACCTGCTGCAGGTGCTCAAGCCCAAGGTGCCGGTCTACCGGCTGGCCTTCACCGAGATCACCAAGGAGGGCATCGCCCGGGCGATGGAGAACATCCGCGACCTGGACACCGACCTGGTCGACGCCCAGGAAACCCGCCGGGTGCTCGACCGTCTCTACGGCTACGAGATCTCCCCGGTGCTCTGGCGCAAGGTCGCCCGCGGGCTCTCCGCCGGACGTGTGCAGTCCGTGGCCACCCGCCTCGTGGTCGAACGCGAGCGCGAACGCATGGCCTTCCGCTCGGCCTCGTACTGGGATCTGGCCGGGGAATTCGCCACCTCCGCCGGGGAGTCCTTCCGCGCCAAGCTCGTCGCCGTCGACGGCGGCCGCGTCGCCACCGGACGGGACTTCGATGACCGCGGGGGCCTGAAGGCACCCAAGTCGGGCACCGGCGTCGTGCATTTGGACGAGGCCTCGGCCACCTCCCTGGCCACCGGCCTGCAGGGCTCGGAGTTCGCCGTCACCAAGGTCGACACCAAGCCCTACACGCGGCGCCCCGCCGCCCCATTCACCACCTCCACGCTCCAGCAGGAGGCCTCGCGCAAGCTGCGCTGGTCCTCGAAATCGACCATGCAGGTGGCGCAGCGGCTGTACGAAAACGGCTACATCACCTACATGCGCACCGACTCGGTCTTCCTCTCCAACGAGGCCGTCACGGCGGCCCGGAAGCAGGCCGCCGAGCTCTACGGCCAGGACGCGGTCCCGGCCAAGCCGCGCGTCTACAAGGCCAAGTCCGACAGCGCGCAGGAGGCCCACGAGGCCATCCGCCCAGCCGGCGATGCCTTCCGCCGCCCGCGCGACGTGAAGTCCCAGCTCGGCGCCGACGAGTACCGGCTCTACGAGCTGATCTGGAAGCGCACCGTCGCCTCCCAGATGGCCGACGCCAAGGGCTCGACCGCCTCCGTCCGGCTGGCTGGTGGGGCCGCCGATGGGCGCCGCGCCGAATTCTCGGCCTCGGGCACCGTGATCACCTTCCGCGGCTTCCTGGCCGCCTACGAGGAGGGCAAGGACGTCCCGGCGCAGGACGAGGCCGAGAACGACGCCGAACGCCGGCTCCCGCAGCTGGCCCCGGGGGACGCGCTGAACGCCTCCGACATCACCGCCAGCGGACACGAGACCTCCCCGCCGCCGCGCTACACCGAGGCCTCGATCGTCGCCGAACTCGAGGAACGCGAGATCGGCCGCCCCTCGACGTTCGCCCCGACGATCTCCACGATCATGGACCGCGGCTACGTCACCAAGCGCGGCGGGGCCCTCGTCCCGAGCTGGATCGCCTTCTCGGTGATCCGCCTGCTCGAGGAGCACTTCGCCAAGTACGTCGACTACGGCTTCACCGCCCGGCTCGAGGACGACCTGGACGAGATCGCCAAGGGCCATGTCGCCCGGTCGGCGTGGCTGAAGGACTTCTACTTCGGCGCCGACCAGGGGGCCGGCCTGCAGGGCATCGTGGAGAACCTGGGCGACATCGACGCCCGGGCCATCAACTCGATCGACATCGCCCCGGGCATCGTGCTGCGGGTGGGCAAGTTCGGGCCCTACCTCGAACGTCCCTTGCCGGCCGACGCCCCGGAGGGCAGCGAACCCGAACGCGCCAACGTCCCCGAGGACCTGGCCCCCGACGAGCTGACCGCCGAGAAGGCCATCGAGCTGATGGAGAACTCCGGGCCCTCCGAACGGCACCTGGGCACGGATCCGGGGACCGGACGCGAGATCGTGGCCAAGGACGGCCGGTACGGACCCTACGTCACCGAGGTCATCGTCGAGCCCACGGCCGAGGAACTCGCCGCGCAGCCGGTCGAGTACTACAAGAACGGCAAGCCCAAGCCCCCGAAGAAGCCGGCCAAGGTCAAGCCGCGCACCGGTTCGCTGTTCAAGTCCATGTCGCTGGAGACCATCACCCTCGAGGACGCGCTGAAGCTCATCTCGCTGCCGCGCGTGGTCGGCACCGATGCCGAGGGCGTGGAGATCACGGTGCAGAACGGGCGGTTCGGCCCGTACCTGAAGAAGGGCACCGACTCGCGCTCCATCGGCACCGAGGAGGAGATCTTCACGATCACCCTCGAACAGGCGCTGGAGATCTACGCGCAGCCGAAGCAGCGCGGGGGACGGGCGGCGACCCCGCCGTTGGCGGAGTTCGGCACCGACCCGGTCTCGGAGAAGCCGATCGTGGTCAAGGCCGGCCGGTTCGGGGAGTACATCACCGACGGGACCACCAACATCACGGTCCCGCGCGATACCCCCCTGGAGGAGCTGACCCGCGAACGGGCCATCGAGCTGCTGGCCGACAAGCGAGCCAAGGGCCCGGTCAAGCGCGGCGCGCGCAAGGCCCCGGCGAAGCGGTCCACCGCCAAGAAGAAGTAGCGCGGGCGGAAACGGCGATGCGACTGGGCGTCCTGGACATCGGGTCCAACACGGTGCACCTGCTGCTCATCGATGCCTACCCGGGGGCGCGTCCCACCGCCTTCGCCTCGCACAAGCGCCCGCTGTCCCTGGTGGCCTACCTGGACGACGACGGGGCCATCACCGAGGAGGGTCAGCGCGAACTGGTCGACTTCGTGCACGAGGCCTCGCGGTTCGCCACCCTGCACCGCGCCGAGGACCTGCTGGCCTTCTGCACCTCGGCCATCCGCAACGCCAGCAACGGCCGCGCGGTCCTCGAACGCGTCGTGGAGGCGACCGGCATCCGGCTCACCGAGCTCTCCGGCGAGCAGGAAGCCGGCATGACCTACTACGCGGTGCGCCGCTGGTTCGGCTGGAGTTCGGAACGCATCCTCGACCTGGACATCGGCGGCGGCTCCTTCGAGATGGCCTACGGGACGGACGAGTTCCCGGAACTGGCCCTGTCGGTCCCGCTGGGGGCCGGCCGGCTGACCCGCGACTGGCTGCCGGGGGACCCGCCCCGGACCTCCGACGTGAAGGCGCTGCGGGCGTACGTGAAGGAGACCCTCGCCGAACCGCTGGCCCGGATCGCCGAGCGGCCGAAGCCGACACTGGTCACCGGCACGTCCAAGACCTTCAGGTCGCTGGCCCGCATCACCGGTGCGGCCCCCAGCGCCGACGGCCTCCACGTCAAGCGCGTGCTGCGGCTGGAGGACCTGAAGCTGTGGGGCCGCCGGTTGGAGGCGATGTCCGCCCGGGAACGCAGCGAACTGCCCGGCGTCTCCGAGATCCGCGCCGAGCAGATGCTCGCCGGGGCCATCGTCGCGGCCACCGCCATGAACGTCCTGGGCATCAAGACGGTGCGCATCTGTCCCTGGGCCTTGCGCGAGGGGCTGGTCCTGCGCCGCTTCGACCACCTGATCTTTGACGGTCCGCTGCCTCTGGGGAGTAGCGTGGGAGTAGGCCAGGTCGAACTGGGCCAGCTGCCCGGGCTGCCCGCCTTGGGCGCCACCGAATGAGACGAGGGAGCCAGGCGATGTCGAAGGACGCGATACAGGTCGGACTATCCAGCGCGTCGGTGTTCCCGCTGAACGTCCACGATGCCTTCGCGGTCTCCCGCGACCTGGGCTACGACGGCGTGGAGGTCCTCGTCACGGGCAACCACCTGTCCCAGGACCCCCGCAAGCTCAACGAGCTCAGTTCCCGCTACGACCAGCCGATCCTGGCCATCCACGCCCCGACGCTGTTGCTGACCCAGCAGGTCTGGGGCGGTGCCTGGTCGAAGATCGAGAAATCCGCGGCCATGGCCCGCGAGGTGGGGTGCGACGTCGTCGTGGTCCACCCGCCCTTCCGCTGGCAGGGCAGCTACGCCACCGGCTTCGCCGAGGGCGTCAAGCGCATCATGGACGAACACGGGGTGCGCATCGCCGTCGAGAACATGTACCCGTGGCGGGCCCGGGGCCGCGAGACCAAGATGTACCTGCCGCACTGGGACCCGGTACCGCAGCCGTACGACTACGTGACCTGGGACTTCTCGCACGCGGCGATCGCCAACGTCGATTCGTACGCGTCCGTGAAGGAGCTCGGCGACCGGCTCAGCCACGTGCACCTGTGCGACGGCCTGGACAACGGCAAGGACGAGCACCTTGTCCCGGGCCGCGGCACCCAGCCCGTCGTGGCGGCCATGCAGCACCTGCGGGACACGGGCTGGGACGGCCACGTCGTCGTCGAGGTCTCGACCCGCAAGGCCAAGGGGGCCGGCGAACGCGAGGAATGGCTGGCCGAAACGCTGCGCTTCGCCCGCGAGCACCTGGCCCCCGTCGCCGCCGAGGCGTCCGCCGACTCCCCGACGCGCGCCTCCTGACGCCGGCGCGGCCGACGGCGGTGGCCCCGCCGTGCAAAAATGGGGCCATGGCACCCTCGAACACCTCCAGCCCCCGGACCATCGACCGCCTGGCCTTCATCGGCACCGGCAACATGAACGGGGCGATCCTGCGCGGCATCCTCGCCGGCGGATTCGACCCCGGGCAGATCACCGCCACCGTCCGCGGGCCGGAGAAGGCGGCCCGGCTCGCCGCCGACACGGGGGTGGCTGCACTGGCCACCGGCGAGGACCCGGAGGCGAACCGCCAGGCCGTGTCCGGGGCCGACATCGTCTTCCTCGGGGTCAAGCCCGTCGGGATCCAGGACGCCTGCCGCGACATCGCCACGTCCCTGTCCCCGGCCGCTGTCGTGGTCAGCGTGGCCGCCGCGGTGACCATCAGGATGATCGAGGACGCGCTACCGGCCG
>DATNBS010000052.1:0-3100 GCA_035571895.1 Arthrobacter sp.
GGGTGGAGGGCGTGCGGGACGGCATCAGGCGGCCCCGGTTACGGTGAGGTAGATCAGCAGGAGGTTCAGGGCGACGATCGCGACGGTGATCGTCCACGCGAAGACCTGCGTGGGGGTGGAGTTGGCGTGCGGGCCCATGAGCGCGCGCAGGCCGGTGTAGCGGACCAGCGGGATCAGCGCGAAGGGGATGCCGATCGAGAGGAACACCTGGCTGAGGACCAGCGCCCACGTCGGGTCGACGCCGACGGAGAGGATGACCAGCGCCGGAATTAGCGTCACCAGTCGGCGGGCCAGCAGGGGGATGCGCCGGTGCAGCAGCCCCGACATGATCGCCGAGCCGGCGTAGCAGCCGACCGAGGTGGAGGCGAGCCCCGAGGCGAGCAGGCCGACCCCGAAGATGACGCCGATGAACGGACCCAGCGCCTCGACAATGGCCGCGTGAGCGCCCTGGATGGAATCCGTCCCCTCGACCCCGCGCAGGCTGGTGGCGGCCAACAGCAGCATGGCGATGTTCACCGAGCCGGCGACGACGAGCGCCAGGCCGACATCCCACCGGTTCGCCCGCAGGAGCCGCTTCAGGCCTGCGTGGGAGTGGCCGCCGCCGTGGCGGTCGCGGGAGAGCGTGGAGTGCAGGTAGATGGCGTGCGGCATGACGGTCGCCCCGAGCATCCCCGCCGCGAGCAGGACCGTTCCGGCCCCCTCGAAGCGCGGGACCAGGCCACCGGCTGCGGCGCCCCAGTCCGTCGGGCTGACGAACAGGCCGGCCACGAAGCCGATGGTGATCAGCGCCAGCAGGGCCATGATGACCAGTTCGAAGGGGCGTTGGCCGCGGCGCGACTGGATCGCCAGCAGGACCATCGACACGATCCCCACCAGCAGGCCGCCGAGCGGCAGGGGCAACCCGAACAGGATCTTCAGGGCCAGGGCGCCGCCGATGACCTCGGCCAGGTCGGTGGCCATGGCGATCAACTCCGCCTGGCCCCAGAACGCCAACCGGCCGGTGCGCGGCAGGCGCTCGCCGAGGAGCTCGGGCAGCGACCGGCCGGTGACCAGGCCGAGCTTGGCGGAGAGGTACTGGATCATGACGGCCATGACGTTGGCGACCACCAGAACCCACACCAGCAGGTAGCCGTGACGGGCTCCGGCGGTGAGGTTGGCCGCGACGTTGCCCGGGTCGACATAGGCAATGGCCGCCACGAAGGCGGGGCCCAGCAGCCAGATCAGGCGGCGCTGGGGCCGTCCCTGCCGTTCGATGACCGAAGCCGTCATGGTCCTCCCTCGCCGCCGTCGTCCAGAAAAGTTAAGTCAGCTTAACTTAGCGCGGATTGCGGCCGTGCGCCAGCCACGCCGCAGGCGTCCGGCGTACGCTGGCTTCATGAGCGAGAACCAGCACTCCACCCGCGGCGCGTACGTGACGCCGGGGCAGGAATTCACCCGGGACACGAACTACATCGACGATCGGATCGTGGCCGATCCGGAGGGCATCCGCGCCTCCACCGCCGAGCCCGGCGGATCGATCGGCAACCCCGATGCCGGGCTCGCCGACGGTGCACAGGCCTGGCCCGTCGAAGCCGGCCGCTACCGGCTGGTGGCCGCCCGCGCCTGCCCGTGGGCGAACCGCACGCTGATCGTGCGGCGGCTGCTGGGCCTCGAGGACGCCATCAGCATCGGCCTGCCCGGCCCGACGCACGATGCCCGCTCCTGGACCTTCGACCTGGATCCGGATGGGCGCGACCCGGTGCTCGGCACCGAACGGCTGCAGGAGAACTTCTTCGCCCGCTTCCCCGACTACCCGCGGGGCATCACGGTGCCGGCGATCGTCGACATCCCGACCGGCGGCGTCGTGACCAACGACTACCCGCAGATGACCCTGGACTTCTCGACCCAGTGGAAGGAATTCCACCGCGAGGGCGCCCCGGACCTGATTCCGGCCGGCAGCTGGGACGAGATGGCCCCGGTCATCAAGCGGATCTTCACCGAGGTCAACAACGGTGTCTACCGCTGCGGATTCGCCGGCTCGCAGGAGGCCTACAACGCCGCCTACGACCGCCTCTGGACGGCCATGGACTGGCTGGAGGAGCGGCTGACCGGCCAGCGCTACCTGATGGGCGACCACATCACCGAGGCCGACGTCCGCCTGTTTACCACGCTGGCGCGCTTCGACCCGGTCTACCACGGACACTTCAAGTGCAACCGCAACAAGCTCGACGAGATGCCGGCCTTGTGGGCGTATGCACGCGATCTGTTCCAAACGCCGGGCTTCGGGGACACGACCGACTTCGTGCAGATCAAGCAGCACTACTACATCGTGCACGAGGACATCAACCCGACCCAGTTCGTCCCGCAGGGGCCCGACCTGTCCAACTGGCTCGACCCGCACGGCCGCGAATCGCTCGGCGGCTCGCCGTTCGGCAACGGGACCGCCCCGGGACCGGTGCGCGCCGCGGAACAGGTCGCGCCCGGGCACAACCCGCTCTACCCGGCGTAGGCTACTTCGCCGCGCTGTCGCTCCGGATCAGCACGTTCCGGTGTGCCTGGTTCCAGCCATCCCCGATGAAGCCCGTCGGGTCGAAGACATCGGGTACCACCATGGCGGTATGCCCGGGGAAGGTGGCCGTTACCGGCGCGACCAGGCCGCAGACGGTCATCCCTTCCTCGGGGACCACGAGGCACACACCGGCGTCGGCCGCGTCGAGACCGTCGGGGGCCAGAGCCCTTGCCACGTAGTACGAGAGCCCGTCGACACGCGCCGCAAAGCGGGCGCTGCCCGGCTGGAAGCCTGTGGCATTGCCACCCGGCGGCAGGGCATTGGCCCCTGTCGCCGGCTGCTCCAGCAGCTTGATCCCGGACGCGGTGCCGGATCCCGAGCAACCGGCCAGCAGCGGCAGCGCCACCGCGGCGACCAGGAGCGGCGACAGGCGGTTGACGTGCATGTTCCCCCCCAGAGCTTGTCGCCCCACCCTAGCCGCGCAGGCGGCGAAGCGACAGCCCTCCGTGGCAGGATGGAGACCATGACGATCACCGCCGCAGCAGACGGCTCAGCGCTTGGAAACCCCGGACCGGCCGGCTGGGCCTGGTACGTCGACGACACCGCCTGGCG
>DATNBS010000053.1:0-6015 GCA_035571895.1 Arthrobacter sp.
AGCGGTCTACCACGAGTTGTCCCTCGCGCTGGGTGAGGCATGGGACGAGGAACTCGAACCCTTCCGCCACGCCAGTGAAGGAGCCCCGGTGCGGTGGCTGCACCAGGTCGGCTGACCACACCAGCACTTTCCGCAAGGGCAGCGGTAGCCGAATTGGCATCCGGTGAGTCGTCCTCCAGTCGACTTATCACCAGCGGCTCGACGCCCCAACAAGTGAGGCCCGCACCGATTCCGGTGCGGGCCCCACGTGGTGCTTGAACGTGTCAGACGCTGCGGATCGCCACCACGGCGTTGTGTCCACCGAAGCCGAACGAGTTGTTCAGCGCCACGATGTTCCCCGAAGGCAAGTCGCGCGGGCTGCCGGTGACGACGTCCAGGGGGATCTCCGGGTCCTGGTTCTCCAGGTTGATGGTCACCGGCGCCTTGCGTTCCTGGACGGCCAGCACGGTCAGGACGGATTCGACGGCGCCGGAAGCCCCCAGCAGGTGGCCCATCTGGGACTTCGTGGCCGAAACCGACACGTTGTCCAGCTGGTTGCCCAGCGCGGCCTTCAGCGCCGTGTACTCCGGCTTGTCGCCGACCGGGGTGGAGGTGGCGTGGGCGTTGACGTGCACGACGTCCTCCGGCTGGACCAGCCCGTCGAACATCGCCGCCTTCAGCGCCCGCGTGGCGCCCAGACCCTCGGGATCCGGAGCAGTGATGTGGTAGGCGTCCGCGGTGACCGAGGTGCCGGCCAGCTCCGCATAGATGTGCGCACCGCGGGCCAGTGCGTGTTCCTCGGCCTCGAGCACCAGCGCGCCGGCGCCTTCACCCATGACGAAGCCATCGCGGTCGACGTCGTACGGGCGGGAGGCATGTTCCGGATCGTCATTGCGGCGGGACAGTGCCTGCATGGCGGCAAACGAGGCCAGCGGCATCGGATGGATCGCCGCTTCGGCGCCACCGCACATGACGACGTCGGCCTTGCCGGCACGGATCAGGTCCAGACCCAGGTGCATTGCCTCGGTGCCCGACGCGCAGGCCGAGACCGGCGTGTGCGCACCGGCCCGGGCGCCCAGGTCCAGGCTGACCGCAGCGGCCGGCCCATTGGGCATGAGCATGGGAACGGTCATCGGCAGGACGCGACGGGGACCTTTTTCCTTCAGGGTGTCCCAGGCGTTGAGCAGCGTCCAGACGCCGCCGATGCCGGTGGCAAAGGCGACCGCCAGGCGGTCGTGGTCGATCTCCTCGATGCCCGCGTCCTTCCAGGCCTCGCGTGCCGCCACGACGGCGAACTGCGTGGAGGGGTCCATGCGCTTGAGCTCGACACGCGATAGGACATCGGCGGCCGGTGACGAGGCCTTGGCGGCAAAGTGCACGGGCAGCGAATACTGCTCAACCCATTCATCGGTCAAGGTGTGGGCGCCGGAAACACCCTTCAGGGCGTTGGCCCAGAGGGTGGGGACGTCCCCACCGATCGGCGTTGTCGCGCCGAGGCCGGTGATTACTACTTTGCGAGCCATCAACATACTCTCTGTGTTGGATTACAGGTGGCGGGCACAGGCTGTCCCACCGGAGGTTGTGGTGGGGCGGCCCGCCGCGGCGGGCGGGCCACCCCGAAGACCAGGGCTTCCCGGGTCGGCGGCCGGGGCTACCGCGGGAAGGGCCAGGCCAGGATCAGGCCTGGGCGTTGGCGATGAAGTCCACGGCGTCGCCGACGGTCTTGAGGTTCTTGACTTCCTCGTCCGGGATCTTCACATCGAACTTCTCTTCGGCGTTGACGACGATGGTCATCATGGAGATGGAGTCGATGTCGAGGTCGTCCGTGAAGGACTTGTCCAGCTGAACCGCGTCGGTGGCCAGGCCGGTCTCTTCGTTGACGATCTCGGCAAGGCCGGCCAGGATTTCTTCGTTGCTAGCCATGAGGCTCCCTTTCTTTCGTGCCGGGACTCTCCCGACGTTTATTTCCCGCCCGAGGACGGTGAACTCTTGTGTTGTCCGGTCAATAGCCTAGGGCAGGACGATGACCTGCGCGCCGAAGACGAGGCCCGCGCCGAAACCGATCTGAAGGGCCAGGGTGCCCGAGAGCTCGGGGCGCTCCTGCAGCATGCGGTGCATGGCCAGCGGGATGGAGGCGGCCGAGGTGTTCCCGGTATCGGCGATGTCGCGGGCGATGGCGACCGACTCGGGCAGCTTGAGCTGCTTGGCCATCTCGTCGATGATGCGCATGTTCGCCTGGTGGGGCAGGAACACGGACAGGTCGTCGGCGGTGATGCCGGCGGCGTCCAGGGCACGCTGCGCTTCCTTGGCCATGGCCCAGACGGCCCAGCGGAAGACGGTCTGGCCGTCTTGGCGCAGGGTAGGCCACAGCTTTGCCTCGGTCTCGGCGACCAGCGCGTTGCCCTGCGGGTCCTCTTCGGCCTGCACTGCGACGTCGCGCAGGTCCAGCAGCGAGTGCGTCATGCCGATGGCGCCCCATTTGCTGCCGTCCGACCCCCAGACCGACGGCCCGATGCCCGCGGTGTCCGACGGGCCGATGACCACGGCGCCGGCACCGTCGCCGAGCAGGAAGGAAATGGTGCGCTCGTGGTTGTCGATGAAGTCCGAGAGCTTCTCGGCCCCGACGACCAGCACATAGTCGGCAGTGCCGGACTTCACCAGTGCATCGGCCTGGGCGACGCCGTAGCAGTAGCCGGCGCAGGCGGCCGAGATGTCGAAGGCCGGGGCGGGGGTCGCACCGAGCCGGTCGGCCAGCGCTGCGGCCGCGGAGGGCGTGGCATAGGGGGAGGTCACCGTGGAGATGATGACGGCTCCCAGCTGGGACCCCTCGATCCCGGCCTGGGCCAGGGCGCCGCGGGCAGCGGTCTCGGCCAGGTCCAGCAGCGAGGTGTCCCCATCGGCCCGGCGCCGGGTCACGATGCCGGTGCGCTTCTGGATCCACTCGTCGGAGGAATCGATCCACTGGCAGACGTCCTCGTTGGAAACGACGACGTCGCCGCGTGCCGCGCCGACGCCCATGATCCGGGTGAATTCCCGGGCGGTGTTCTGGGTCAGTACTGCGCTCACGTTAGTCCTTGTCCTCTCCGGTGGCCGAACGGCCGTGTTCGTTGATGAAGTCGCGGGCGGCGTCCAGGTCCTCGGGGGATTTCAGCGCCAGGGTCGGCACGCCCTTCAGCCCGCGGCGGGCCAGGCCCACCAGGGTGCCGGCCGGCGGGAGCTCGAGGATCCCGGTCACGCCCATGGCGGCCATGGTCTCCATGCACCGGTCCCACCGGACCGGCCGCGAGACCTGGGCGACCAGGCTGGACACGTTCACTTCGCCACTGGCGACGGCCCCGCCGTCGTAGTTGCTCAGCAGCGGCACGGACGGGGCGTGGGGGTGCAGGTGCGGCACGAGGGCCTCGAGTACGCCGACGGCAGGGGCCATGTGCTCGGTGTGGAAGGCCCCGGCGACCTTGAGCGGGATGACCCGTGCCTTGGCCGGCGGCGCGGCCACCAGTGCCTCGATCTGCTCCAGGGTGCCGGCGGCCACGGTCTGTCCACCGCCGTTCGCGTTGGCGGCGGTCAGCCCGGCCTCAGCCAACGCGGAAGCCACCTCGCCCGGATCGCCGCCGAGCACCGCGGCCATGCCGGTGGGGGTCGCCGCGGCGGCGTCGGCCATGGCATTGGCCCGTTCACGCACGAAGGCCATGGCATCGGCTTCGGGCAGGGCACCGGCCAGGGCCGTGGCGGTGATCTCGCCGACCGAGTGCCCGGCGAGCACCGCGGAGGCCGGCAGGTCCGGCTGGCCGTCGGCCCCGCCGAAGAGCGCGCGGGCGGCGATCAGGCCGGCGGCGACGATGAGGGGCTGGGCGACGGCGGTGTCCTTGATGGTCTCCTCATCGGAGACGGTGCCGTGGGCCACCAGGTCGCGCCCGGTGAGGTCGGAGAGCTGCTGGAGGTGGTCGGCGACGCCGGGGACCTCCAACCAGGGGGCAAGGAATCCGGGGGTCTGGGAGCCCTGTCCGGGGCACACGATAGCTAGCACTATTCCAGCTTTCCAAAGATCGGGAAATGGGCGGGTGTCTTGCGGCACGAAGCTGCGCGGATCGCTTTAGAGGAATCCTACAACGACTCGCCGGCGTCCAGCCGCCCGACGACCAGTGCCGTCTGCAGCACGAACGCCTCGCGGGGCACCAGCGGGTCCCACCCGGTGACGTCGCAGACGCGCTTGAGGCGGTACCGGACGGTATTGGCGTGGACGAACAATTCCCGTGCCGTTCCCTCCAGGGAATGGCCCAGGGCCAGGTAGCTGGACAGGGTCTCGATGAGGCCGTTCCCGGCGCGCTCGAGTGGCTTGTGGATCCCGTTGACCAGCGCCGTGCGGGCGGCAGCGTCCCCGTTCATGACCCGTTCGGGCCAGAGGTCGTCGGCGGCGACCGGCCGGGGGACCAGCGGCCAGGCGCGGGCTGCGGCGATGCCCTCGAAGGCGGCGTGCGCGCTGGCCGCCGCGTCGCGCAGGCTCGGGGCCTCGGGGCCGTAGACGATCGGGCCCGGGCCGAAGTATTCCGCAAGCCGCGCAAAGGTCGCCTCGCGTTCGCGCACGCCGCCGAGCATGAGGATCAACCGGTCGCCCTGGATGCCGACGAGGCAGTCCTTGGCCACGCGCTGGCCCACCCGGCGCAGGTCCCCGACGAAGGTTGCCCCGGCATCTTCCGGTGCGCTGCCCACGATGACGTGGATGCCCGCCTGCGAGGTCCAGCCCACCGCGGCGATGCGGGAACGCAGCGCGTCGGGGCTTTCCCCGCGCAGCACGGCGTCCACGACGAGGGCCTCAAGCCGGCTGTCCCAGGCACCGCGGGACTCGGCAGCGCGTGCGTACACGTCGGCAGCGGCGAAGGCGACCTCGCGCGAATAGCGCAGCACCGCCTCGCGCAACTGCATCTGCTCGGCGTCGGGGGCCAGTTCGGGAACCTGGTTCTCCACCACCTCGACGATCGTTCGGATCAGCTGCAGGGCCTTTTGCAGCGAGATCGAGCGGGTCAGCTCCGTGGGGGCGGTGCCGAAGACATCGGTGAGGACCCACTGCGGGGACGTGGGCCGTTCGTACCAGGACACGAAGGAGGCGATGCCCTTCTGGGCCACCAGGCCCAAGGCAGCGCGTTCCTGGGGGCGCAGCCCCCGGTACCACGGCAAGGACTGGTCCAGGTGCTTCAGGGCGACCGTGGAAAGAATCCCCAGGTGCGACTTGAGCCGCTTCAGCGTTTCGGGGCTGGCCTTGGGCTGGCGCACGGGGCGGATGCGGGTGGATCCGGTGCCCGGACGCTCGTCTGTCATGGCCCCAGCCTACGCATTGGCGGCCGACGGCTCCATTTTGGAGGATGGCTACAAAAAGACGAGTGCCCCCGGCCGCCTGAGAACAGGCTGCCGGGGGCACTCGAGGACCGAGCGGAGCTGGCTAGGAATCGCCACCTGCGTTGCCAGACGTGCCGGCGTTGACGTCGTCGATCCGGTACTTCTCGAACGCCTTGGCAGCGGACGAGCGGTCGACCTCGCCGCGGCGGCCGAGCATCTCCAGCGCCTGAACGACGATGCAGTGGGCGTCGATCTTGAAGAACCGGCGCGCCGCGGCGCGGGTGTCGGAGAAGCCGAAGCCGTCGGCGCCCAGGGTCGCGAAATCGTTCGGGACGAACTGGCGGATCTGGTCCGGCACGGCCTTCATGAAGTCCGTGACCGCCACGACCGGGCCGGTCGCCCCGGCCAGCTTCTTCGTCACATACGGAACGCGCGGTTCGGCACCGGGGTGCATGAAGGCCTCTTCCTCGGCCTCCAGGCCGTCGCGGCGCAGTTCGTTCCAGCTGGTGACGGACCAGACATCGGCGGAGACGCCCCATTCGTCGGCGAGGATCTGCTGGGCTTCGAGGGCCCAGGGCACGGAGACGCCGGAGGCCAGCAGCTGGGTGCGGGGTCCGTCGACGGTGGCCGGGGAGAGCAGGTAGATGCCCTTGAGCAGCCCCTCGACGTCGAGGTCCTCGGGTTCGGCGGGCTGGAGGATGG
>DATNBS010000054.1:0-24367 GCA_035571895.1 Arthrobacter sp.
GGCGTGCCGCTGATCCTGCTGCGGCTGGGAACCTCCAAGAGCTTAGCAGGAACTTCACGCCCCCGCGTAACCGGCGGGCCGGTCAGTCGGGGTCCTCCGCCCGTCCGGCCACCCGCGAGGCCATCCAGGCGCCGCCGGCCAGCACGCAGGCCGAGGCGATGCCCGCGGCGGTCCCGAGCGCGCCGGTGCCCCGGGGGCCCCAGAGGGACAACAGGAGCACGACGGCGGCGAGCACCTGGGCACCGATCTGCGGCCAGGCTGCCGCCCTCAGGGCCAGGCCCACTGCCGCCCGCGTGAACCGCGCCGAGCGGGGCCCGATGGCCGCCAACCCGAGGAGCACGTGGATCGCATGGGCGGCCAGCACGTAGAGCGGCAGCGTCCACGGCCCCACGCCGCCGATGCGCACATAGGCCGCCCCGAGCAGCAGCAGGGCGACCAACGCGGTGATGTGCTGGGGCCACAGCAGCACCAGCGCCACCCCGAGCCCGACGGCGCCCAGGGCCACGACCCAGTCGAGCGGGCCCCGCCCGGCCGCCGTGGCGACCGCCGCCGGCAGGCTCCCGGCGGCCAGCAGCACCGCGGCGACCAGTGCCAGGGTCGTCGCCGGGATGGTGCCCGGCTCGAGCGGCTCCAGGGAGGCCTCGCGGTGGGTGGGCGCCAGGGCCGGCCACAGCGGATTCACGGCGCCGCCCCCGGGAGAGCACGGGTCCGGGCCCGTTGCAGGGTCCACAGCTCCAGCGATGCGCGCAGGCTGCCCGCCGGCACCACGGGGATCCCCTCGGTTGCCAATTCGGCGCGGACGGCGGCGCGGGTGGCCAGCAGCAGGGCCAGGGCCTGCCCCTCCGCGGCCGGCAGGCCGGCCGCATCGATCTCCGGCAGGGTGTCGACCACCGCGACGATGTGGCCGGAACGCACCCAGTGCGCCGGCACCGAGGCCGCATCCGGCTCGAGCAGCGGCGAGAAGAAGTAGACCAGCGACCCGGGGGCGGGTGCCGGCGTGCGGGAGGGCTGGAGGCTGGTGGAGGGCACGGCCAGGGCGGCCAGCCGCCGCCGCAGCAGTTCGAGTTGGCGGTGCCCGCCCGCCGGGCGCAGCGGGGCGCCGAACCCGAAGGCATCCAGGAGCCCGACCCGGTCGCCCCGGGAGGTGTACGCCGCAGCGACCGACCCGGCGGCGGCGCGGGTCAGCTGCAGGCTGGAGACCATCCGCAACGCATCCTGGCTCGGGTCGACCCACGCCGCGATCCGCGCGGGGACGTCCACCCGCGAGTCCACCGCGAGGGTGACCCCGGCATCGGCGGGGGCCAGGTAGCGGCGCACCAGCGGGGTCCCGGCCGCATCCGTGCTGCGCGCGGTGGCACGCCAGTCGATGTGCCGGCGGTCGTCCCCGTGCCGCAGGGGCCCGACGTCGCGGATCTCGGTTCCTCCGCCGCGCAGCCGGGCATGGTGGGATCCGGCGTGGGCCCGCAGCGCCGCCGGGATGGGAAGCCGGCCCAGCGGGGACGCCTGCGGCTGGAGCATCGCGGTCAGCACCCCGGTGTCTGCCTCGTCGCGGCAGATGCCCAGGTCCGTGCTGAAGGCCGAGACGCGGTAGTGCAGCAATTCCCGGCGCCCGCCCAACGGCACCCGCACGCCCAGGTGCACCGTCTCGGCGGCGGTGGCGACCAGAGCCGATTCCCTCCCGCCCGGGGCCAGGGCACGCACGGCAACCAGCGCCGGGGCGCCGTCGCTCCCCGACGCGTCGCGGAAGACGACGGCCCGCCGCCCCCGGGCGGGATCGTCGCTGCCGGTGCCGGTCGCGAAGCCCAATCCCGGAGCGTGGCGTCGGCCGAAGCGTGCCGGAACCGACACGGCGACCAGCGCGAACAGGGCGCCGAAGACGGCGATGTCCGGGCGCCGCGCCACGGCCGCCCCGACGCCGAAGAGCAGGGCCAGGACGACGGCGACGCCCCACTGGGGCGAGTGGGCCGCCGGTCCCGCGCTGGCCGGGCGGTTGCGGGCATCGACCACCCGCGCCGGGACGGTTTCCGGCGCGGTCACGGCGCCGTCGCCGGGACCGGGACCGCCGCGGTGAGCTGGCGGACCAGTTCCACGGGGTCGGACCCGCGGGCCCAGGCCGCGGGGGAGAGCACCAGCCGGTGGGCCAGCGCCGGGACCGCCACCGCCTTGACGTCCTCGGGCACCACGTATGCCCGGCCGTCGAGGGCCGCCACCGCGCGTGAGAGCAGCACCAGGGCCTGCGAGCCGCGGGGCGAGGCGCCGACCTGGACCTCGCCCAGCTCCCGGCTGGCCGCGGCGAGCCGGACGGCATAGGCGACGATGTCGCCCGAGACGGGAACCCGCGCCAACGCCTCCTGCAGCCCGCGCAGCCCCTGCGGGTCCAACACGGCCTCCAGCACCGGCTCGGCCGGCCCCCGGACCAGGCGGCGCGACACGATGTCCGCTTCGGCCTCCGTGCCCGGGTAGCCCAGCGACAACCGGACCAGGAAGCGGTCCAGCTGCGCCTCGGGGAGCGGGTACGTGCCCTCGAATTCCACGGGGTTGGACGTGGCGAAGACGTGGAAGGGAACCGGCAGGGTCCGCGTCGTCCCCTCGACGGAGACCTGCCCCTCGGCCATGGCCTCCAGGAGCGCGGACTGCGTCTTCGGCGAGGTGCGGTTGATCTCGTCGGCAAGCAGCAGCCCCGTGAACACCGGCCCGGGCTGGAAGTCGAAGGTCCGCTCGACGGGGTCGAAGATCGAGGAGCCGGTCACGTCGGAGGGCAGCAGGTCGGGCGTGCACTGCAGGCGCCGGAACCCCAGCCCGAGCGTCTGGGCCAGCGACCGGGCCACCAGCGTCTTGCCCAGGCCGGGCAGGTCCTCGAACAGCACATGCCCTCCGGCCAGCACGGCCGCCAGGGCCACGCGCAGCGGTTCCCGGGTCCCCACGACCGCCTGTCCCACCCCCTCGAGGACGGCGGCACCGGCGGCGGCAATGCGCTCCACGGCCTCCTCGGGGGCTTCGGGTCTGGCGCTGTCCGGGGTGGCCGGGGAACCGGAGGGGCGGTCGGTCATGGTGTTCCTTTCGCGGGGACGGTCGCGCGGTGGGTTTCGGATCCGCCGGCCTCGGCGGGGGTGTGGGCGAAGAAGTCCTGGATCTCGCGGGCGGCGGCCGTTGCCTGGCGGGCGGTGAGGTCATGGCCGGCGGCCAGCTCGCGGTGGACCAGCGCGGTGGCCGGTCCCACGGAATCCGCCCCGCCGGCGTGCCGGACCGCGGTCAGCACGGCGTGTTCCAGGGACCGGGCCGCGGGGGAGTGGCGGTGGAGCCGCTTGGCCAGCAGGGCGAACGCGGTGGTGCGGAAGGCCTCGTTGCCGTTGGCGGGCCGGCCCGGGGCCAGCGGGGCGCGTCCGGAGAACGTCAGCAGCGGCAGCAGCGTGAACAGGTAGCCCAGGCAGATCCCCAGCGCCGTGAACAGGGCGGTGTGCCCGGGGTCGATGCGCGTGTAGAGGCAGAAGGCCAAGGCGATGGCGCCGAAGCACAGGGGGCCGACCCAGGCGGTCTTCCGGCCCCTGCCCGCGCTCCGGCCCCTGCCAGCGCTCATGCCCCGGCCCCGGTCCGTGTCCGGTCGCGGCGGTGGACGCGGGCGCTGGCCCGGACCTCCTCGGCGAGGCGGGCGAAATCGGATCCGGCCTGGCGCACCTGGCTGGCGTCGGGCTCCCAGGCCGGGACACCGGCGTCGTACCGGACGCGTTCATACAGGGCGAGCAGGCGCGCCAGCGGCGGGGAGGAGACCCCGAACGCCGCCAGCATGGCCCCGGCCTGCTCGGTGGGCGTCGCGGCACGGTCGCGTTGCAGGCCCCGTGCGGCGGCGAGGCGCTCGAGCTCGGCCCAGCAGGCGATGATGCGCGAGCGGGCCTGCACGCCGGTGGCATCCGCGAGCAGGGCCTCGGCGTGGGCCAGCGTGGCCGCGACCTCGGCACGCAGCCGGGCCTCGGAGGGGATGTCCTCGGCGGCGTCGGTGTCCCCGGGATCGGCGTCGCGCTCCTGGCGGCGCAGCGAGACCACCAGGCCGGCCACGAGCAGCACGACGACGGCGAACAACACCGCGGCGATCGCCTGGCCCATCCGGCTGATGTCCTCGCCGCCGGGACGGGCGCCCGGCTCGCCGGTGTCCTCCTGCGGTGCCGGCGGGGTCGGCGTGGCCGCGGGCGGATCCGCGTCGGGCATCTGCAGGACGAGGCCCTGTGGGCTGTGGTGGGTCATCGCCGGCAGGGTTGCGGCCCCGAAGACCACCAGCAGCGCGGCGAGGAAGACGAGCAGGAACGCGGCAGGCGGACGCGGCAGCCGCCGGCCGGGTGTCTCTGCGTCCATGGTCTCCCTCGTCCCTGTGAACGTCCCCGCGAGCGCCCCTCCCGCAGGTCCCAGCGGTTGGTGCACGGCAGGCGGTGTGACGCAGGTGGTGTGAAGCAGGTGGTTCGGAATCTACCAGTCCCGGACGCCCCGCGGGAGGGGTGGACCGGTGCCGCGGTGACCTGCGGGTTCACCGAGTCGGGGAGGCGGGCCGGTGGCCGTTATCCTTGACGGGTGACTCCTGAAGAACTCTCCCTGGCCATTTCCGCCTGCCTGCGCGACGCCGTCGCGGCCGGTGAATTCACCGTCGACGTCCCCGACGAGGTGCGGGTGGAGCGACCCAAGAGCCGCGAGCACGGGGACTGGGCCACCAACATCGCCCTGCAGCTGGGCAAGAAGGCCGGGATGAACCCCCGCGAGTTCGCCACCGTGTTGCGCGGACGCCTCGTGGCGATCCCCGGGGTCACCGCCGTGGACATCGCCGGCCCCGGCTTCCTGAACATCACCGTCGACGCCGCCGCCGCCGGCGAACTGGCCAAGGCCATCGTCGAGGCCGGCGCGTCCTACGGCTCCAACGACGCGCTCGCCGGCCACGTGGTGAACATGGAATTCGTCTCCGCGAACCCCACCGGGCCGCTGCACATCGGGCACACCCGTTGGGCCGCCCTGGGCGATTCGATCGCCCGCGTGCTCAAGGCCAGCGGCGCCGACGTCACCAGCGAGTACTACATCAACGACGCCGGCAACCAGATGAACGTCTTCGCGCAGTCGGTCTACAACCGCCTGCACGGCCTGCCCGTGCCCGAGGGCGGCTACCCGGGCGAATACATCGCCGAGCTGGCCGACCAGGTGGCCGTGCAGCACCCGGGGATCCGCGAGCTGACCGAGGAGGCCGCCTTGCCGGTGGTGCGCGAGCTGGCCTACGCCGCGCAGCTGGCGGACATCAAGGAGACGCTCGCCGATTTCGGCGTCACCTTCGACGTGTTCTTCTCCGAGCAGCAGCTGCACTCCGGCGGCGCCGTCGAGGACGCCGTGGCGCGCCTGCGCGAACAGGGCCACGTCTTCGACCAGGACGGTGCGCAGTGGCTGCGCACCACGGACTTCGGCGACGACAAGGACCGCGTCCTGATCCGTGCCAACGGCGAACCGACGTACTTCGCCGCCGATGCGGCCTACTACCTGTCCAAGAAGGACCGGGGCTTCACCGAGAAGATCTACCTGCTCGGTGCCGACCACCACGGCTACGTCTCGCGCCTGCGCGCCATCGCCGCCTGCGCCGGCGACGACCCGCAGCTGAACATCGAGATCCTCATCGGCCAGCTCATCTCCGTCAACGGCGCCAAGCTCTCCAAGCGCGCCGGCAACATCATCGAGCTGCGCGACCTGGTCAACTGGCTCGGTGCCGACGCGCTGCGCTATTCGCTGGGCCGCTACCCGGCCGATTCGCCCATGGCGTTGGACCCGGAGCTGTTGAAGAAGAACACCAACGACAACCCCGTGTTCTACGTCCAGTACGCCCACGCGCGCTCCTGCGCGGCGGCCCGCAACGCCGTCGCCAAGGGCGTCGAGCGCACCGACTTCGACGCCTCGCTGCTCACACACGCCACCGAGAACGAGCTGCTGGCCATGCTCGGCCAGTTCCCTTCGGTCGTCGGCCAGGCCGCGTCGTTCCGTGAACCACACCGCGTGGCCCGGCACATCGAGCAGATCGCCGGTGCCTACCACCGCTGGTATGCGTCCTGCCGCGTGACGCCGGTCAACGACGAGCCGGTGGAACCGATCCACCGCACCCGCCTGTGGCTCAACGACGCCACCACCCAGGTCCTGGCCAACGGGCTGGACCTGCTCGGCGTCTCGGCACCGGAGAAGATGTAGCCGTGGCCGCCTCGAACCTGGCCCCCGCCTGGCTGGCCTACCCCGAGGACGCCAACGCGCTGCGCCCCGTGCAGTGGGCCGCCGGCGTCGAACGCACCGCCGACGGCGAACTGGCCGTCCAGGGCCTGCGCGTGTCCGAGCTGGCCGCCGAGCATGCCACCCCGCTGTTCGTGCTGGACGAGGACGACTTCCGCGCCCGCGCCGCCGGCTTCCGCGACGCCTTCAACGCCGCGTTCGCCGATCTCTGCGGGGGAGTGGACGTCTACTACGCCGGCAAGGCGTTCCTGTGCACCGAGGTCGCCCGCTGGGTCACCGCCGAGGGCCTGCGGCTGGACACCTGCTCCGGCGGCGAACTCGCCGTCGCCCGCCGCGCCGGCGTCCCGGCGGCGAACCTGGGCCTGCACGGGAACAACAAGTCCACCGCCGAGATCGCCACCGCCCTGGAGATGGGCCTGGGCCGCATCGTGGTGGACAGCCAGGACGAGCTCGAGCGCGTCGCCGCCCTGGCCGCCAGCCTGGGCACCACCGCCAACGTCATGCTCCGGCTCACCCCGGGCGTGCACGCCAGCACCCACGAGTTCATCGCCACCGCGCATGAGGACCAGAAGTTCGGCCTGTCCATGGCCGCCGACGACGGCGGCGCCTCGCCGGCCGCGGGCGCGGTCGCCTTCGCGCTGGCCGCGCCCTCGGTGGACCTGCTGGGCATCCACGCGCACATCGGCTCGCAGATCTTCGAGGCCGAGGGCTTCGAGGTCGCCGCCCGCAAGATGCTCGGGTTCCTGGCCGCCGTCCGCGACGCCCACGGCGTCGAGCTGCCCGAACTGGACCTGGGCGGCGGCTACGGCATCGCCTACACCGAGGCCGACACCCCCCGGCAGCCGGCCGACCTCGCCCAGGCCATGGCCGCCGTCGTGCAGGAGGAAGCCGCCGCGCTGTCACTGGCCGTGCCGCGGATCTCCATCGAACCGGGCCGGGCGATCGCCGGGCCCAGCACCTTCACCCTCTACCAGGCCGGGGTCCGCAAGACCGTCCAGGTGGACACCTCCGAGGGCACCCTGCCGCGGCGCTACGTCTCCGTCGACGGCGGGATGAGCGACAACGCGCGCCCGGTGCTCTACGACGCCGACTACACCGCGGTGCTGGCCTCGCGTGTGACGGAGGGTGAACCGATTATGTCCCGCGTGGTTGGAAAGCACTGCGAAAGTGGTGACATAGTCGTGCGGGACGTTTACCTGCCGGAGGACGTGGCCGCGGGCGACCTGCTCGCCGTCCCGGGAACCGGGGCCTACTGCTGGGCGCTGTCCAGCAACTACAACTACCTGGCCCGCCCGGCCGTGGTCGCCGTGCGCGGGGGCACCGCCCGCACCATCATCCGCAGGGAAACGGAAGACGACTTGTTGGCCCGAGACATGGGAGCGTAGGGAACACGTGGAGAAACTCAGGGTGGCCCTGCTCGGCTGCGGAACGGTCGGATCGCAGGTGGCCAGGATCCTGCTGGACGACGCCGGCGACCTCGCCACCCGGGCGGGGGCCGGGCTCGAGCTGGCCGGCATCGCCGTGCGCAACACCGCCACCGCCCGCGACGTCGAGCTGCCCGCGTCGCTGTTCACCACCGATGCCGAGGCGCTCGTGGACGACGCCGACATCGTCATCGAGCTCATGGGCGGGCTGGAACCGGCCGCGACCCTGATCCGCCGGGCGATCGACGGCGGGGCCTGCGTGGTCACCGGGAACAAGGCGCTGCTGGCCAAGGACCTGCCCGGGCTCTCCGCCCGCGCCGGGGAAGCCGGCGTGCAGCTCTCCTACGAGGCCGCCGTCGCCGGGGCCATCCCGATCCTGCGGCCCATCCGCGACTCGCTGGCCGGGGACCGCATCACCAAGGTCATGGGCATCGTCAACGGCACCACGAACTACATCCTCGACGCCATGGACACCACCGGGGCCGCATTCGACGACGCCCTGGCCCGCGCGAAGGAGCTCGGGTACGCCGAGGCCGACCCGACCGCCGACGTCCAGGGCCACGACGCCGCCGCGAAGGCAGCGATCCTGGCCACGCTGTCCTTCCACGCCCCCTTCGACCTGGACGACGTGCACTGCGAGGGCATCACCTCCGTCACCGCCGAGGACGTGACCGCGGCCCGCGAGCAGGGCATGGTCATCAAGCTGCTGGCCATCGCCGAACGCCTCGGCGACGGCACCGGCACCGAGGGCGTCGGGGTGCGCGTGCACCCCACCCTGATACCGCGCGTGCATCCGCTCGCAGCCGTGCACGGCGCGTTCAACGCCGTGTTCGTCGAGGCGGACAACGCCGGCGAGCTGATGTTCTACGGCCAGGGTGCCGGGGGCCGGCCGACCGCCTCCGCCGTCGTCGGCGACGTGGTCTCGGCGGCCCGGCGCGTCGTGCTCGGTGGCCCCGGCCGGACCGAGGAAACCGCCGGGCAGGTCCGGGCGCTGCCCATCGAGGCCGTGTCCACCAGCTACAGCATCGGGCTGCGCGTGGCCGACCAGGCCGGCGTGCTGGCCGAGGTCGCGCACATCTTCACCGAGCGCGGGGTCTCCATCGAGTCGATGCGCCAGATCCCCGCCGACGTGGACGGCGACGAGCCGGGCTGGGCGACGCTGCGCTTCGTCACCCACCGGGGCAGCGAGGCAGCGCTGGCGGCCACCGTGGCCGACATCGAACAGCTCGAGGTCGTCAACGCCGTGACATCCGTTCTGAGAGTCGAAGGAAACTAAGTGGCCCACCAGTGGCGCGGAGTCATCCGCGAATACGCATACCGCCTGCCCGTCAACGAGTCGACCCGCGTCATCACCCTGGGCGAGGGCGGCACCCCGCTGGTCTTCGCCCCGGCGCTGTCGGAGCTCACGGGCTCCGAGGTGTACCTGAAGGTCGAGGGGATGAACCCCACCGGGTCGTTCAAGGACCGCGGGATGACCATGGCGATCACCGCCGCCGTCGCCTCGGGTGCGGAGGCCGTCGTCTGCGCCTCCACCGGCAACACCTCGGCCTCCGCCGCCGCCTACGCCACGCAGGCCGGCCTCAAGTGCGCGGTGCTGGTCCCGGACGGAAAGATCGCCATGGGCAAGCTGTCCCAGGCCATCGCCCACGGTGCCGAGCTGCTGCAGGTCAACGGCAACTTCGACAACTGCCTCGACGTGGCCCGCAAGCTGAGCGAGAACTACCCGGTCTTCCTGGTCAACTCCGTGAACCCCGCCCGCATCGAAGGCCAGAAGACCGGCGCCTTCGAGGTCGTGGACTTCCTCGGCGACGCCCCGGACTACCACCTGCTGCCCGTGGGCAACGCCGGGAACATCACGGCCTACTGGAAGGGTTACACCGAGTACGCCGCGCCCTACGAGTCCGAGACCGCCGGCACCCTGCCCGCCGTGTCGACGAAGCGTCCGGCCATGTGGGGCTTCCAGGCTGCCGGCTCGGCCCCGATCGTCGCCGGGCACCCGATCACCGAGCCCGACACGATCGCCACGGCCATACGCATCGGCAACCCGGCCTCGTGGCAGCAGGCCGAGGCGGCCCGCGACGAATCCGGCGGCATGATCGACGCGGTCACCGACGAGCAGATCCTCGAGGCCCACCGCTGGCTGTCCTCCCGCGAGGGCGTCTTCGTCGAACCGGCCTCCGCCGCCGGCGTCGCCGGGTTGCTCAAGCACCACGCCGCCGGCAACGTGCCCACGGGCAAGACGATCGTCATTACCGTCACCGGGCACGGCCTCAAGGACCCGCAGTGGGCGCTGCGCAACGCCGACGGCTCGGACGTCACCCCCACGAAGGTCGACTTCGACGTCGTGGCCGTCGCGGACGCGCTGGGACTGGCCTGAGCGATGGCCGCCACCGATCCCGCCGGGCCGCCGGTCCCGCAGGCCCCCGTCGCCGGCCCGGCCATCGCGCCGGGGCAGTCCGTGACCGTCGTCGTCCCGGCGACCACCGCGAACCTCGGCCCGGGCTACGACTGCCTCGGGCTCGCACTGGGCCTGCATGACACCCTGACGGTGACCACGACCGCCGACGCCGGGGTCCACGTCGACATCGAGGGCGAGGGGGCCGGCTGCCTGCCCACCGACGGCAACCACCTGGTCGCCCGCACCATCCTGGCGCGTTGGGCTTCCGCCGGGGCCGCCCCCGCCGGGCTGCGCCTGCACGCACACAACGTCATCCCGCACGGCCGCGGCCTGGGGTCCTCCGCCGCGGCGATCGTCTCCGCCCTCACGGCGGCCGATGCGCTGCTGCCCGGGGCCCTGCGCCGGGAGCTGGCCGGGCGCGATCCGGTGTTCGCCGCGGCGGCCCGCCTCGAGGGCCATCCCGACAACGTCGCCCCGGCCGTCTTCGGCTCGCTGACCCTGTCCCTGCAGGACGGGGACCGGGCCACCAGCACCGCCCTGGCCCTGGACGAGGCGATCGTTCCCGTCGTCGCGGTGCCCGACGTCGAACTCTCCACCCGCACGGCCCGGTCGCTGCTGCCGGCGACGGTCCCGCACGCCACCGCCGCAGCCAACGGCGCGCGCGTCGGCCTGCTGGTGCACGCCCTGGCCGGGGACCCCTCGCTGCTGCTCGCGGCCACCGAGGACCGGTTGCACCAGGACCACCGTGCCCCGGCGATGCCCGCCTCGGCGCAGCTGATCGCCCGGCTGCGCGCCGCCGGCCATGCCGCCGTGGTCTCGGGGGCCGGGCCGACGGTGCTGGTCCTGGCCGCGTCGCAGGACGAGGCGCGGCAGGTCGCCGCGCTCATCGCCGCGGCCCCGGAGCCCGCCGCCAGCGCCGAGGCAGCGGGTCCTGCCGTGTCCTGGCGTGTCCTGATGCCCGGCGTCGACCGCGTGGGTGCTAGACTGGAAGCGCACTAGCGGTATTGACCCCGGAATCCGGGACCGTGGCGACTCGCCACAGCCGGAGGCCGGACACGCACGGACCGTGCACATCGCAAATCCCCTGGGTGAACTTGGTGGATTTCCTGTGTCGACCCAACGCGCCACCGCGTGCGGCTTTCAGACTGGCCGTTCCCCGACTCCGGGGAACCAGCGGCCACCACACAGGATGAATGCCTCAGGGCGCCATCGGCTCCAGGCCGTTGCGTCCGGCCGCCGGCCCGCATCTGAAGCGGAGCACCGGAAGACAACCCAGCGGATCGTTCCGACACGATCCGCCCGACGAGGGGGAAGGAACCTTCGTGACCGAAACCACCAGCCTGGCCTCAGGCGTGGAAGAAACGTCGACGGCACCACAGAACGCCGGACTGGCAGGGCTCAAGCTCGCCCAGCTCCAGGCACTGGCGTCGCAACTGGGGATCACCGGGGGCTCGCGCATGCGCAAGGGCGACCTCGTGACCGCCATCTCCAACCACCAGCGCGGCGGCTCCGTGGCCGACCGCGACAAGGCCTCCAAGGCCAAGGCCGAGGCCCCGCAGCAGGCGGCCCCGCAGCAGGCCGAGACGCCGGCGGACGCATCCGGCAAGGACGCCGGGAGCAGCGACCGTCCCGCCCGTGGCCGCGGCCGCAGCCGCCGGGCCAGCAGCGACGGCCAGGCCCCGCAGGCCGAGACCGCCGCCCCGACCGAGTCCGCCCCGGCAACCGAGGCCGAGGCACCGGCCGACGGCGGCTCGGGCCAGCGCCGTGGCCGCGGCTCCCGCCGCGCCAGTGACAACGGCCAGGTCCAGGACAAGGCCCAGTCCAACAGCCAGGAGAAGGGCCAGGACGCCGACTCCTCGGCCTCCTCCACGCCGGAGGGCGGCCAGGAGCAGGACAACGCCCAGGGTGGCGGCAACGACGAGCGCACCGACCGCGGCGACCGCAACGAGCGCCGCAACCGCCGCTCGCGCAACCGCCGCGACAACAACGACGGCGACTCCTCCGGTGATGCGCGGGACAACAACCGCGAGGGCAACCGCGACGAGAACCAGAAGAACCAGCAAAACGACTCGGGCCGGAACAACCAGCAGGACAACCAGCGCGAGAACAACCGCCGGGACAACCAGCGCGACAACGACTCGAACGACCGCGGGGGCCGCGGCAACCGCCGCGAGCGCAACCGCGACCGGAACAACCGCAACGACCGCAACGACCGGAACAACCGGCGCGGCCGCAACCGCAACCAGCCCGAGGTCGACGACACCGAGCTGACCGAGGACGACGTCCTGCTGCCCGTCGCCGGCATCCTGGACGTGCTGGAGAACTACGCGTTCGTGCGCACCTCCGGTTACCTGCCCGGGCCCAACGACGTCTACGTCTCGCTGAACCAGGTCAAGAAGCACAACCTGCGCAAGGGCGACGCCGTCGTCGGCGCCATCCGCGCCCCGCGCGAAGGCGAGAACTCCAACAACAGCGGCAACCAGCGCCAGAAGTTCAACGCCCTGGTGAAGCTGACGAGCGTCAACGGCAAGCCCGCCGACGAGAACAAGGACCGCGTCGAGTTCACCAAGCTCGTCCCGCTCTACCCCTCGCAGCGCCTGCGCCTGGAAACCGACGCCAAGCTGGTCGGACCGCGCGTCATCGACCTGGTCGCCCCGATCGGCAAGGGCCAGCGCGGCCTGATCGTCTCCCCGCCCAAGGCCGGCAAGACGCTCATCCTGCAGTCCATCGCCAATGCGATCACCATCAACAACCCCGAAGTGCACCTGATGATGGTCCTCGTCGACGAGCGTCCCGAGGAAGTCACCGACATGCAGCGCACGGTGAAGGGCGAGGTCATCGCCTCGACCTTCGACCGTCCGGCGGACGACCACACCACGGTGGCCGAGCTCGCCATCGAGCGCGCCAAGCGCCTGGTGGAAATGGGCATGGACGTCGTGGTCCTGCTGGACTCGATGACCCGCCTGGGCCGCGCCTACAACCTCAGCGCGCCGGCCTCGGGCCGCATCCTCTCCGGTGGTGTCGACTCGGCGGCGCTGTACCCGCCGAAGCGCTTCTTCGGCGCCGCCCGCAACATCGAGAACGGCGGCTCGCTGACGATCCTGGCCACCGCGCTGGTGGAGACCGGCTCCAAGATGGACGAGGTCATCTTCGAGGAGTTCAAGGGCACCGGCAACATGGAACTGCGCCTGTCCCGCCAGCTGGCGGACAAGCGCATCTTCCCGGCCGTGGACGTCAAGGACTCCGGCACCCGCCGCGAGGAGAACCTGCTCTCCGCCGAGGAGATCAAGATCATGTGGCGCCTGCGCCGCGTGCTCTCCGGCCTGGAGACCCAGCAGGCACTGGAGGTCCTGACCTCCAAGATCCGCGAGACGCAGTCCAACGCCGAGTTCCTCATGCTCGTGTCCAAGACGACGCTCGGATCCAAGTCCGACTCCTAGCGCCCTGACACGCCCGGAACCGGTCCCGCCACCTTGTGCGGGACCGGGACCGGGCGTCGTGCGTTAAGCCGCCCACGCGGCCCCACCCTCCCTAGACTGGTGCACACCGCGGCCCCGCCGCCCCGCTGCCGAGAAAGAAGTAGAGCCAATGTTCGAGTCCGTCCAGGGCCTGCTCGACGAGCACGCCGACCTGCAACGCCAACTCAGCGACCCCGCCGTCTACCAGGACCAAGCGCTGGCCCGCAAGCTCGGCCGGCGCAGCGCGCAGCTCAACGGCATCGTCGAGGCGCACAAGCGCTACACCCAGCTCGTCGACGACCTCGAGGCCGCCCGCGAGATGGCCGGCGAGGACCCCGAGTTCGCCGAGGAGGCCACCCGGCTGGAGGCCGAGCTGCCCGTCGCCGAGGAGAAGCTCCGCCGCCTGCTCATCCCGCGCGACCCCAACGACGCCCGCGATGTGATCCTCGAGGTCAAGGGCGGCGAAGGCGGCGACGAGGCGGCCCTGTTCGCCGCCGACCTGCTGCGCATGTACACCCGCTACGCGGAGCACATGGGCTGGAAGACCGAGCTGATCTCCTCCAACGAATCGGACCTCGGCGGCTACAAGGACGCCCAGATGGCCATCAAGGGCAAGTCCAACGACCCGGCCGAGGGCGTCTACGCCCACCTGAAGTTCGAGGGCGGCGTCCACCGCGTCCAGCGCGTGCCGGTCACCGAGTCGCAGGGCCGCATCCACACCTCCGCCGCCGGCGTGCTCGTGCTGCCCGAGGTCGACGAGCCCGAGGAAGTGGACATCCACGCCAACGACCTGAAGATCGACGTCTACCGCTCTTCCGGCCCCGGCGGCCAGTCGGTGAACACCACCGACTCCGCGGTGCGCATCACCCACCTGCCCACCGGGATCGTGGTGGCCATGCAGAACGAGAAGTCGCAGATCCAGAACCGGGAGGCCGCGATGCGCGTGCTGCGCTCGCGCCTGCTGGCCCACCAGCAGGAGATCATCGACGCGGAGAACTCCGAGGCCCGCAAGTCGCAGGTGCGCACCATGGACCGCTCCGAGCGCATCCGCACCTACAACTACCCGGAGAACCGCATCGCCGACCACCGCACCGGGTACAAGGCCTACAACCTGGACCACGTGATGAACGGCGAACTGGATCCCGTGATCGCCTCCTGCATCGAGATGGACGAGCAGGAACGGCTCAACGCCATCGGCGACGGCCAGCAGAAGTAGGGTGCCCGTGGATCTCGAGGAGGCACTGCGCCGGGCGGTGGCACAACTGCACGACGCCGGTGTCCCCTCCCCACGTGCCGATGCCGAGTTGCTCGCCGGGCACCTGCTCGGTGTCTCGCGCGGCCGGGTGGCGGCCCTGGCGCTGGCCGGGGCCCCCGCGCCGGACGGCTTCGCCGACCTCGTCGCCCGGCGGTCCACCCGGATCCCGCTGCAGCACCTGACCGGGGTGGCGTACTTCCGCCACCTCGAGCTGGCCGTCGGGCCCGGGGTCTTCATCCCGCGCCCGGAAACCGAGCTGCTGGCCCAGCTGGCCATCGACCGCGCCCGCGCCGTCCTGGCCGAACGGGGCAGCGTGCGCGTCGTGGACCTGGGCACCGGCTCCGGGGCCGTCGCCGCATCGGTGGCCAGCGAGGTCCCCGGCTCCGAGGTGCACGCCGTGGAGTTGAGCGAGGCGGCCTACCCGTACGCCGAGCGGAATACGGTGCCGCACGGGGTCCGCCTGCACGCCGGGGACCTGCGCACCGCGTTCGCGGGGGAGGACTCCCGCTTCGACATCGTCGTCTCCAATCCTCCCTACATCCCGCCCGGGGCTATCCCGCGCGATCCCGAGGTGCGCGAGCACGACCCCGACCTGGCGCTCTACGGGGGAGGACCCGACGGGCTGGACCTGCCCCGGGCGGTCATCGCCACCGCGGAGCGGCTGCTGCTGCCCGGCGGCTTCCTGGCCCTGGAGCACGCCGACGTCCAGGGCCCGGCGATGCTCGGGCTCTTCGCCGCCAGCGGCCGCTGGCGCGACGTGGCCGGTCACCGCGACCTCAACGACGCCGACCGCGCCACCTCCGGGTACCTGGCCAGGGACCTGGACCCGCTGGACGACATGGAAGAATGGACCCCGTGACCGAACGCTTTGACTGCACCACCGAACCCGCCCGATCCGAGGGCCTGGCCGCAGCGCAGGAGGCCGTGGCCGCCCAGCAGTGCATCGTGCTGCCCACGGACACGGTGTACGGGATCGGCGCCGACGCCTTCTCGCCCCAGGCCGTCGCCACGCTGCTCGCCGCCAAGGGACGCGGGCGGAACATGCCCCCGCCGGTGCTCATCCCGCGGGTGGGGACCATGGACGGGCTGGCGATGGACATCCCCGAGGACGCCCGCCTGCTGGCCAACTTCTTCTGGCCCGGTCCGCTCACTCTCATCCTGCGCAGCCAGCCGAGCCTGACCTGGGACCTGGGCGAGACCCGCGGCACCGTGGCCCTGCGCATCCCCGACGACGACCTGGCCCGGGACCTGCTCGACGCCACCGGCCCGCTGGCCGTCTCCAGCGCCAACCGCTCCGGGATGCCCGCGGCCACCACCGCCGCCGAGGCCGAGGCGATGCTCGCCGAGTCCGTCGCGGTCTACCTCGACGGCGGCCCGCGCCCGCTGCCGGTTCCCGAGGCAGCCGAAGCCGCCGACGCCACCGGGGACCCCGCCGTCGTGCCCGCCCTGCCCTCCACGATCGTGGACTGCACCGGGGACGTGCTGCGCGTCGTGCGCCAGGGCGCCCTGCCGCTGGCGGATCTGCGCGAACACGTCCCGTCGCTGCTCGGCTTCGGCGAGGAGGCCCCGGACGCGGCCGCCGCCGACCAGCCGGCCGCCGACACCGACGAGCCTGACTTCGACGCCGACGCGGGCGCCGCGGCCGACAAGGACCCGCTGCATTCTGGTGTAGAACTGAAGGAGGACCAGGACGCCGCAGCCACCGGTGCCGGGGAACCCGACGGGACCGGCCGCGCCCCGGCCGACGACCGGCCGCCGGCATCCGCCTAGGCAGCGGGACCGCCGCCCGCACCACCACGAATTCCGGACGCTGCCACCGGCAGCGCCCAGCCGGACCCCCGGCCCGTTGACGAGGAGCACAGACCTGAGCGTCGCCAAACCATGAGCACCAGGCACAGCCCCGACGTAGCCAAGACCGCCAGCAGCGACCGCATCCTGTGGCTCGGCTCGCAATTCCTGCTCGATGCCCTGGCCTGGATCGTGGCCATCTTCGTGGCCATGATCCTGCGCTACGAGATGACGTTCGACCCGAGCAAGCTCGACGGCGTCGCCATCGTCTGCGCCGTGGCCATCGTCAGCCAGTTCATCGTCGGCACCGCCCTCTCGCTCTACCGCGGGCGCTACAGCTTCGGCTCGTTCCACGAGGCCAAGCTGCTGGTCATCGTCACCGTCGCCGTGTCCGTGATCCTCACGGCCGTCCTGCTCTTCGCCGGCATCCCGATGCAGATCGCCCGCGGCACCGGGCTCATCGCCTTCCCGTTCGCCTGCATCTTCATGGCCGCCGTGCGCTACGCCAAGCGGATGCACGTCGAATCCAAGACCAAGCCCGGGGACCATGCCGAACGCACGCTGATCTACGGGGCCGGTTTCGTCGGCAAGTCCATCGTGACGCGCATGAGCAACGACCGGCTCTCGCCCTGGCAGCCCGTCGGGCTGATCGACGACGACCCCGCCAAGAAACACCTGCGCATCTCCTCCGTGCCGGTCCTCGGCCGGCGTGAGAACATCCCCGAGGTCGTCAAGCGCACCCGGGCCACCGTGATCCTGCTGGCCATGGCCAACATCGACGCGGACACCATCCGCGAGATCAGCGATCTGGGCCACACGCTGGGCCTGAAGGTCCTGGTGGTGCCCCCGCTGCGCGACATGCTCACGGGACCGCACGAGTTCTCCTTCCGCGAGGTGGCCATCGAGGACCTCATCGGCCGGCACCCGGTGGACATCCACGTCGACGAGATCGCCGGCTATGTCACCGGCAAGCGCGTGCTGGTCACCGGTGCCGGCGGCTCCATCGGCTCCGAGCTCTGCCGGCAGATCAGCGTCTACTCGCCCGCCGAGCTGATCATGCTCGACCGGGACGAGACCGGACTGCAGACCACGCAGATCTCGCTGACCGGCCGCGGCCTGCTCGACGGCCAGGACACCGTGCTGGCCGATATCCGCGACGCCGCGACGCTGACCGCCATCTTCCGTGAACGCCGGCCGGAGGTCGTCTTCCACACGGCCGCGCTCAAGCACGTCTCGCTGCTCGAGCAGTATCCCGACGAGGCGTGGAAGACCAACGTGATGGGCAGCCTCAACGTGCTCAACGCCGCCCGCGCGGCCGACGTCGGCACGTACGTAAACATCTCCACCGACAAGGCCGCGAACCCCACCACGGCGCTGGGCCACTCCAAGCGCGTCGCCGAGAAGCTCACCGCCTGGATGGGGGAGCAGACCGGGCGCAAGTACGTCTCCGTGCGCTTTGGCAACGTGCTGGGCAGCCGCGGCTCGGTGCTGCCGCTGTTCACCGAGCAGATCCTCAAGGGCGGCCCCGTCACGGTCACCGACCCCGAGGCCACGCGCTTCTTCATGACGATCCCCGAGGCCTGCCAGCTGGTCATCCAGGCGGGGGCCATCGGCAGCGGCGGCGAGGTCATGATCCTGGACATGGGCAACCCCGTGCGCATCATGGACGTCGCCGAGCACATGATCCAGCTCAGCGGCAAGGACGTGGAGATCGTCATCACGGGCCTGCGCCCGGGCGAGAAGCTGCACGAGGACCTCATCGGCGAGGGCGAGGGCGACGAGCGCCCGCGGCACCCGAAGATCTCCCACGCACACATCGACGTGCTCGACCCGGCCGACATGGACCTGGGGGAGTGGAAGAAGCGCCAAGGCCACCTCGATGCCCAGGAGGACGGGGAAGCGGCCTCATGAACGCCGCCGACGCCCTGGCCATCGCCGCGACCTTCGCCGCGGGCGCCCTGCTGCCCTTCGCCCTGATCCCGCTGCTGCAGCGCCTGGGCGTCATCGACGTTCCCAACGACCGCTCCTCGCACACCACCACCGCGGTCCGCGGCGTCGGCCTGACCATCACCGCCGCCGTGCTGATCGGGTTCGCCGTGGCCTGGAGCGCCGGCGCCCACGGCCACGGGCCGCTGCTGCCCGTCGTCGCCGCGGTCTCCCTGGCAGCGGCCACCCTGGGCTGGGTCGAGGACTACCGCGGCCTCTCGGTCGGCTGGCGCTTCGGCCTGCAGCTGATCATCGGGGCGCTGGGCACCGCGGCGCTGGTCGCGCTCACCGACAGCTCCCGCTGGTGGATCCTCGTCGGGGCCCTGGCGGTCGCCGCCTACGTCAACGTCGCCAACTTCATGGACGGCATCAACGGCATCAGCGGGCTACACGGCCTGGTGGTGGGGCTGTTCTTCGCCGCCACCGGAACCTTGGACCACCAGGACTGGATGGTCGTGCCGTCCCTGGTCATCGCCGCCAGCTTCGCCGCGTTCCTGCCGTGGAACCTGGGCCGCGGACACGTGTTCCTCGGCGACGTCGGCAGCTACCTCCTCGGAGCCTCGCTGGCGGTGACCGGTGCGGCGGCCTTCCTCAATGGCATGGAGGCCGGCTACCTGCTGGGCCCCGTGGTCATCTACCTCGCCGACACGGCCTACACGCTGCTGGTGCGCATCCGCGCCGGTGAACGCTGGTACGCGGCCCACCGCCAGCACGTCTACCAGCGGTTGACCGATGTCGGCCTCAGCCACCTCGGCTCCGCCCTCGTGGTCACCGCGGCCACCGCCCTGTGTGCTGCCGGAGCGACATTCAGCGTCCTGGCCACCGGTGCTGCCCAGTACCTGTGGGGCGTGTTCATCATCGGCATCATCGTGGCCTACCTCGGCAGCCCGGCCTGGATCGGGCGCGTCCGCGGACAGGCAGCTGCCACGCGATGAGGCCACGGACCGGTGGCATTTCTATCTCGTGTAGAATTGATTGTGGTTCCCAGCGGGAACACCAACAACATGCCCCTGCCCGGTAGGCACACGCCGACCCGGCGGGACGACAACGAGGTGAAGTACATGCCGGAAGCGGCACACCCCGACGGTCCGCGTGCCGTGCGGGAGTCGGGGGCAACCCCTTCTCCCTGGTTGTCGATCCTGCGCCAGTGCGTGCTCGTCACCGGCATCGCCGCCGTGGTGATCGCGGTGGCCGCTCTTGTGGTGGCCGGGCCGGCCGCCGCGGGCAGCGCCCTCGGTGCCGCAGCCGTCGTGATCGCCTTCTTCGGCATCAGCCTGGGCATCGGCCACGTGGTCGGCCGGAAGAACCCCTCGGCCGCCTTCGGCGGATTCATGATCGGGTACGTCGTCAAGGTCGTCGTCCTGGGGGCCCTGGCCTTCGGGCTCGGGACCCCGGTGTGGCTCGACGGGACCTGGCTGCTCATCGGGGTCGTCGCGACCGTGGTGATCTGGCAGGTCGTGGAGCTGCGGGCCTTCTCCCGATTGCGCCTCCAGCTCTACAACGACCCCGCGCTTCCGACCCCCACCGACGAGGGAGGCAGCCGATGAGCCAGGACGGCAACCCGGGCTCCCGACCGGCGGAGATCTCGCGCTTTCGCGAGAACTTCAACTACATCGTTGGCGGGATCATCGCATGGGGTTTGATAGGGTGGTTGTTGGACTTCCTGTTAGATACCCGCTGGATCTGGATCGTCGGTGCCCTGCTCGGCGCCGTTGCCGGATATTATCTGGCCTTCCTCCACCGCAAAGACCGTGCCTCCCGGCCGGACCGCGGTGCGGACGAATAACAGCCAACAACTTCATCCGTTGGGGATCCGGAACGGCTTCCCACCGATTTTGCCCAATGACGGACACAGCAGAGAGGAACCGCGTTGATCGCGCTTGCGCTTCCGGCGGCCCCAGCAGAAGGTGGGTTCAAAGCCCCCGGCCTTGAGGACATGCACCTCCCCGAAATCCTCCCCTGGGGAGCCGAATACGGGAGTGGCTTCGGCAAGCAGATGCTGCTGGTCATCATTTCCGTCATCCTCATCTCCTGGTTCTTCATGGCCGCGTCCCGCCGCCGCCAGTTGGTCCCGGGGAAATTCCAGTTCCTCGGAGAGATCTCCTACAACTTCGTCCGCAACTCCGTGGGCAAGGACATCATCGGCGAGAAGGATTTCAAGCCCTTCGTCCCGCTGCTGGTCAGCTTGTTCTTCTTCATCCTGCTGAACAACCTCTTCGGTGTGGTCCCGCTCTTCCAGCTGCCAACCCCCTCCCACGTGGGCACGGCATACGCACTGGCCGGCATCGTCTACGTCTACTGGATCTACCTCGGGCTGCGGAAGCACGGCATCGGCTACCTCAAGCTGGCCGTCGTCCCCTCCGGAGTGCCGAAGGCGATCCTGCCGCTGATCATCGTCATCGAGATCATCTCCAACTTCTTCGTCCGCCCGCTGACGCACAGCCTCCGTCTGTTCGCCACCATGCTCTCCGGCCACCTGATCGTGATGCTGGCAGCCGCCGGCACGTCCTACATGCTCGTGGAGGGCGGTGCCTTCCTGAAGGGGCTGGGCGTGCTGACCTTCGCCGGCGGCGTGGCCATGGGGCTGTTCGAGGTCCTGATCATGGCGCTCCAGGCCTACGTCTTCGTCCTGCTGACCGCCATCTACATCCAGGGCTCACTGGTCGAAGAGCACTAAAAGCTTTCCCCACCCGGGGAATACCCTGTATCCAAACACCCTGCCAATCGGCATTCTGAAAGGAACACAATGGAAATCTACGGTAGCCTCAACGCCATCGGTTACGGCCTCTCCGCAATCGGCGGTGCCATCGGCGTGGGTCTCGTCTTCGCCGCGTACATCAACGGCGTCGCACGTCAGCCCGAGGCCCAGCGCGTGCTGCAGCCGATCGCCTTCCTCGGCTTGGCGCTGACCGAAGCTCTTGCCATCCTCGGCCTGGTCTTCGCCTTCATCTGGGGCCGCGTCTAAACTTCGGCTCCTTTCAGGGAACCGAAGGTTAGAGTCTAAGAAAGACGGGTGAATTATGATCTACGCAGCACTAAGCGCGGCTGAGGGCAAGGTAAACCCCCTCGTCCCCAACGTCTGGGAAATCGCACTGACGCTGGTGACCTTCATCGTTCTGCTGTTCATCGTCAACAAGTTTGTCGTGCCGGCGTTCGAGAAGACCTACGAGGAGCGCTCGGCCGCCATCGAGGGCGGGATCGCGAAGGCGGAGGCCGCGCAGGCCGAGGCCAACGCCGCCCTCGACGAGTACAAGCAGCAGCTGCTGGACGCCCGCACGGAAGCCAATCGCATCCGCGAGGAAGCCCGTGCCGAGGGGTCCAAGATCCTGGCTGACCTGAAGGAGAAGGCGGCGGCTGAGTCCGCCCGCATCACCGAACAGGCCCATGTCCAGATCGAGGCCGAGCGCCAGGCCGCCGTCGTCTCCCTCCGCGGGGAAGTCGGCACCCTGGCCACCCAGCTGGCCAGCCGGATCGTGGGCGAGGCCCTCGATGACGACGCACGCTCCGCGCGCGTGGTCGACCGGTTCCTGAGCGACCTCGAGAACCAGCAGAGCGCAGGTGCATCGAACTAATGGCAGGTGTATCGAGCCAGTCCCTGGCAGCGGCCCAGTCCGACCTTGAGGCAAAACTGCCCACGGCCGGCCTGCCGCTGGCCAAGGATCTCTTCGGAGTGCTTGACGTCTTCGATTCCAGTGCCGGCCTGCGCCGCGCACTGACGGATCCGGCGCGCGGCACCGAGGAAAAGACCGCCCTGACGTCCCGGCTGCTGCGCGGAAAGGTCTCTCCCGAGGCCGAATCCATCGTGGCCGGTCTCGCCTCTTCCCGGTGGGGCTCGGCACGTGACATCGGCGATGCACTGGAAACGCTGGCGGCCACGGTGGCCATCAGCGTGGCAGAGCGCCAAGCAGAAGGGGCTGCCGGTCTCGAAGCCCTGGAGGAGGACCTCTTCGCCTTCATCCGGGTTGTGGGGTCCAGTCATGATCTGCAGCGTGCGCTCGATGATCCGCAAGCCCCGGCCGACGCCAAGCGCGAACTCGCGCTGAAGGTGTCGCGCGGTGCCGGCGAGATCGCGCGGCTCCTGATCGCGCAAGCCGTAGAGTCCCCCCGGGGCCTCAAGCCGGCCGCACTCGTGCAGAAGTTCGTGGAGTTGGTGGCCAAGCGCCAGCAGCGGTGGATTGCGCAGGTCAGCGCCACCCGTCCGTTGACCGACGAACAGTTCAACCGGCTGCAGGCCGGGCTCAACAAGCTCTACGGACGCGATCTGAAGATCAACGTCGCAGTGGATCCATCACTAGTTGGAGGCCTCCGGGTCGTCGTCGGTGACGAGGTTGTTGACGCAACCGCCGCCACCCGGCTCGCGGAACTCCGCCGTCGGCTGACCGGCTAGCCCTCCTCCGGGAGGGCGGGCCACCGCCGACACCACAGACTGAATCAACCCCCCGGTTTCCACCAGCCACCCCCGGTCGGGAACCACAATCTAGGAGAGCAGGGACTGCAGATGGCCGAATTGACCATCAACGCCGATGACGTCCGCAACGCCTTGACCGACTTCGCCGCGTCCTATGAACCGGGCAACGCGCAGCGTGTCGAGGTGGGCCGCGTGAGCACGGCTAGTGACGGCATCGCAAAGGTGGAGGGTCTTCCCTCCGTAATGGCCAACGAGCTGCTTCGCTTCGAAGACGGCACGCTGGGACTGGCCCAGAACCTCGACACCCGTGAAATCGGCGTCGTCGTCCTCGGCGACTTCGCCAACATCGAAGAAGGCCAGGAAGTCCACCGCACGGGCGAGATCCTCTCCGTGCCCGTGGGCGACAACTTCCTGGGCCGCGTCGTGGATCCGCTGGGCCACCCCATCGACGACAAGGGCGAGATCCAGGCTGAAGGCCGCCGCCCGCTGGAGCTCCAGGCACCGGGCGTGACGCAGCGCCAGTCCGTCAGCGAGCCGATGCAGACCGGCATGAAGGCCATCGACGCGATGATCCCGGTTGGCCGCGGCCAGCGCCAGCTGATCATCGGCGACCGCCAGACGGGCAAGACCGCCCTGGCCGTCGACACCATCATCAACCAGAAGGCCAACTGGGCCTCCGGCGATGTCTCCAAGCAGGTGCGCTGCATCTACGTGGCCATCGGCCAGAAGGCCTCCACCGTGGCCTCCGTCCGCCAGGCCCTCGAAGAGCACGGCGCCATGGAGTACACGACCATCGTCGCCTCCCCGGCTTCCGACCCGGCCGGCTTCAAGTACCTGGCCCCTTACGCCGGTTCGGCCATCGGCCAGCACTGGATGTACGGCGGCAAGCACGTCCTGATCGTGTTCGATGACCTCTCCAAGCAGGCCGAGGCCTACCGCGCCGTGTCGCTGCTGCTGCGCCGCCCGCCGGGACGCGAGGCCTACCCGGGCGACGTGTTCTACCTGCACTCCCGCCTGCTGGAGCGTTGCGCCAAGCTTTCCGACGAGCTCGGCGCCGGATCGATGACCGGCCTGCCGATCATCGAGACCAAGGCCAACGACGTCTCGGCCTACATCCCGACCAACGTCATCTCCATCACCGACGGCCAGATCTTCCTGCAGTCGGACCTCTTCAACGCCAACCAGCGTCCCGCCGTGGACGTGGGCATCTCGGTGTCGCGCGTTGGTGGCTCGGCCCAGATCAAGGCCATGAAGAAGGTCTCCGGGACGCTGAAGCTGGAGCTGGCGCAGTACCGCGACATGCAGGCTTTCGCCATGTTCGCCTCGGACCTCGATGCCGCGACCAAGCAGCAGCTGACCCGCGGCGCCCGCCTGATGGAACTGCTCAAGCAGGGCCAGTACGCGCCGTACCCG
>DATNBS010000055.1:0-4135 GCA_035571895.1 Arthrobacter sp.
GACGGCGAACGGGAAGGTGACTTACCTGCAGTTCCTCGAGGACAGCTGCGCCACCGCAGCCAGCTTCCGCAAGGACGGCTCGTGGACCGTCTAGACGGAGGTCGGCGCCGAGCCGTTCCAGGTCGGACCCTGAGCGCCACGGACCACTTGAAGCATCGAGCGATCGATCTTCTGGGATCTATCCGATGAGCTGGCTGTTTCCTGGCTTTCCTATCCGATGCCGAGCAGGGCGCTTGCGTTCTGGTCGAGGATGGCCCGGGCGGCGCTTGTGTCTATCTGAGGGTCGTTGATGTAATCGACCGCGCGGACAAAGGTGTCCCCGTTTTCGTAGGGGAAGTCGGTTCCGAGGACGAGCCGGCCGGCGCCAACTGAGTCGATCGCGCACCGGAGGGCGGGAACGTGTCCGTGCCCGACGGTGTCGTACCACATTCGGCGTGCGGTCGCGCTGGGTAGCTCCGGTGTGTCCGGTGCCTCCCAGCGATACTGGTCGTCGGCGCGCTGCAGCAGCATCGGCAGCGCTCCGCCGAGGTGCGAGTTGATGATCTTGATGTTCGGGTAGCGGGCCGGGATGCCGTGCGTGATCAGGTGCATGACCGAGATCGTGTCCTCGACTGGCGCGCCCACCATCCAGGTCAGGTGATAGTTGCCGATCAGGGGCGAGCAGGCGCTGTTGCCGGCCGGATGCAGATACAGCACCGCACCTCTGGTGTCCAGCTCGGCGAAGACCGGCTCGTAATCGGGGTCGACCAGTGCGCGCCCGAGGACGGTGGTGTTCATCGCCACCCCGGCCATGCGCAGCTGGCCAAGAGCCCGGCGCATTTCGCTGATGGACTCGTCGGGGTGCGGCATCGGCAGCGCGGCGAAGGCGCGGAAGCGGTCTCGGTGGCGCTGGACCAGTTCGGCGTACTCGTCGTTGACGAACCTGGCCGCCCTGGCCGCCTTCCCCGCGTCCTCTCCATACGGAGATTGCGGGCACGTGGACAGCACCTGCATCTCCACCCCCGCCCGATCCATCAGTCGCAACCGGGCCTCCAGCTCGGCACCACCGCTGGCTCCCAGGCCGCGCGCCGCGCGCGCGTCGGCCTTGCCCAGGTCGACCAGTAGATCGAGATAGTCATCGGTCCAGTAGTGCGCATGTACGTCGATCCTCATGACGCCCTCATTTAGCTGTCCTTGATCGCCTGGGCGACGCGCTCGCGGGTAAGCGGCAGGTCGCGGACACGGACCCCGACCGCGTCGGCGACGGCGTTGCCGATGGCGCCGGCGACCGGTCCCTGGGCTATCTCGCCTGCGCCGGTCTCGGCTTCACCGGGCGCGTCGACGATGTGCACCGTCACCTCCGGCGTCTCGGTGAACCGGAGGATGGGGTAGCTGTCCCAGCCCGCCGACGTGATCTTTTCCCGGTCGAACTGGACCTGCTCACGCAGCGTCCAGCTCGCGCTCTGCACAGCGCCGCCCTCGACCTGGTTAATCACCCCGTCCGGGTTGATGACCCGGCCCACGTCCACCGCGAGCCACAGCCTGAGCAGCCGGATATCCGTGGCTGCTTCCACCTCCGCCACGACGGCGCAGTACCCCGCGATGCCGCTGTAACGGGCCACTCCGGCCCCGTAGCCGATGTCGTCGCGGCGGGCCCGGGTGTCCCACCCGGCCATGTCCGCGGCCTCGGTGAGCACCCGCCGGGCCCGCGGGTCGGTCAGGTGGGCGAGCCGGAACCCGACTGGGTCGGCGCCGGCCGCGGCGGCCAGCTCGTCGACAAATGACTCGATGGCGAACACGTTCAGGTGCGCGCCGAGCGACCGCAGTGAGGATGTCCGGATCGGCATGTCCACCAGCCGGTGGCGGGTGACCTGCAGGCCAGGGATGTCATAGCCGGGCACGGCGTTACGCGAGGCGCCCATCCAGTTGGCCGGCTGGAGATCGGGCGCTGGCGGCATCGGGCGGCCCCCCGCCAGGTGGGTCAGGGCGAGAAGACGCGGGTCCCCGCCCATGGTGGGGCGACCCATGAAGCCGTTACTCCACACCTCCTGCCGCCAGGTCACGATCCGGCCCCCGGCGTCCAGGCTCGCCGAGAGCCGCGCGAGCATGGCCGGCCCCAGCGGCGCCCAGCACATCTCGTCCTCGCGGGTCCATTCCACCCGGACCGCCCGGCCGGGGACCGCCCGCGCGAGCAGCACCGCGTCCATGGCCACGTCGTCCGCTCCGTTCTGGCCGTAAACACCCGCGCCCTCCATGTAATGCACCGTCACCTGCGTGGCCTGCAGCCCCAGCCCGGCCGCGATCGCCGCGCGCAGCAGGAAAATGCCCTGACTGTGACACCACACGGTGACCGACCCGCCGTCCCAGCGGGCGATCGCGCAACTAGGCGCCACCGACGCGTGGGCGAGGAACGGCCTGGTGAACTCGGCGGTCAGCGTGCGGGTGGCCATGCCCCCGGCATCCCCGCCCGGCCGGTCCACCACCGTCTGGTCCTCCGATGCCGCCGCTAGCAGGAACTCGCGCAGGTCGCGGGGATCGGGCAGCGACGGGCTGGTCTGCCACCGCGCCGCCCTGGCGACCCGCCCGGCGGCCCGCAGCACGGACCGGTCGGTCCCGGCCACCACGCCAAGGAACGACCCGTCCCGCACCAGTACGGTCTCGCTGCCGAGGTCCAGGTCAGCGAGTTCGGCCAGGTCGGCGACTCGCGTCGGCGGCCGCACCACCCGGCCGTAGGCCATGCCCGGCAGGACGAGATCGTGGAGAAACCACGGCCGCCCGGCAATCTTGTCGGGGATATCCAGCCGCGGGGCGCTGCGCCCGGCGACGGACCACTCACCGGGCGGCCGGGACGGCACCGGCACCTCGGCGTGCCGGTCAAGCATTCCTGGTTGCGCCAGCGTCCAGTAGCTCAACCCGGTCGGACCATCAGAGGTCCGGATCTGCCCGTCGGACACGTTCAGCGCAGCCTCGGTGACCCCAAGCCTGGTCGCGGCAGCGTCCAGCAGCAGGGCACGGCCCAGCGCGCATGCCTGCCGGAGCGCCGAGCCGGAGTCCTGGACCGACAGGCTCCCCGCCGTGACGCCCTCGTCCGGGCTGGTGCTGGTGGACACCGGCGCTATCCGCACCCGGGCCAGGGCGACCTGCAGTTCCTCCGCGGCCACCTGCGCCAGGGCGGTCCAGATGCCCTGGCCGTATTCCACCTTCCCGATCCGGATTGTGACCTTCCCGTCCCGGCTGAAGTCGAGCCACCGGGCCAGTATCGGGTTGGCCGCGAGGTCGGCCGGGAGCGGGGAGATGCCGGACGGCACGGCAGGCCCGACGGAAAGCGGGCCAGGTGAAGCGGACGGCGGTGCGAGTACCGGGCCCTGTCCGGCTGGGGGGCCCGCGGCGGCAACCTCAGCGGGTGGCTGACCGGCGGGAAGTGGCCCCGCAGATGGGCCGGGAAGTGCCTCGGCGGGCGGGTGCGGTACCACCGTCTGCCCGTCGGGGGTTCGCCCGGCTGCCTTCAGCACTGCGCGGACGATCCTGCCATGTGTCCCGCAGCGGCACAGATTGCCGTCCAGAGCCTCCCGCACCTCCCGCTCAGTCGGGGCGGGGCATTCACGCAGCAGGCCGACCGCAGCCATCACCATGCCGGAGGTGCAGTAACCGCACTGCGCGGCCTGCTCGTCGATGAACGCCTGCTGGACCGGATGGAGCCGGCCGCCGTCCAATAGCCCCTCCACGGTGATGACGGGGCCGTCCACGGCGGACAGGGGCATGTCGCAGGACGAGCGAGCGCGATTCCCCATGAGCACGAAACACGCCCCGCACAACCCCATCCCGCAGCCGAACTTCGGCCCAGCCAAGCCCAGGTCGTGGCGGAGCACGTCGAGCAACGGCGTCTCCGGCTCGCAGGTCACGCGGCGCTCCGCGCCATTCACGGTCAGCCGGAACTCGGTCTCGATCATGGTTGCTCCTCCGGCTGTCACCTGATTCTGGCGATGTGCGTTGTGGTGCGAGCTGGCGGGCCACGCGCCAGGGCTGACCAGGTCAGACCGCCGCCAGCGCCTCCGATTTGGTCACGACCCGGCCCAGGGCGCCGTATTCGTGCAGGTCGCCGAACATCTCAATACGAATGGACTGGTCCAGGCCGCCCACGCGGACCGGTTCGAAC
>DATNBS010000056.1:0-14478 GCA_035571895.1 Arthrobacter sp.
CTCGTGACGCCATTGCCCGTCTGGAAACACTCGTCCTCATGGCAGGCATGGACCTGCCCTTGCGGGCCATCCGCGAACAAATCGCCTCCGCCGTGCACTTGATCATCCAAATCTCACGCTTGCGCGACGGCACCCGGCGGATCACCCATGTAACGGAAGTCCAGGGCATGGAGGGCGACATCGTCACCCTCCAGGACGCCTTCGTCTTCGACTTCGCTGCCGGCGTGGACGATTCCGGGCGCTTCCTCGGCAAACCAGTCCCCACCGGCATTCGCCCCGGCTTCATCAGCCGCTTCGAGGACATGGGAATCCACGTTTCCCCCGCCGTCTTCGCCGCCCGCGCCTTCAGCGGCAAGAACTCCTAGGAGCGATCCATGGAACTGCTACTTGGCACGATCTGTGTCCTCCTCGCACTTGGCCTGGTGCTGGGCGTGGCCCTGCGCCCCAGCCACCAGCTGCCGATAGAACGCCGCCGTCCCGTCGACGGTGCCGCTCCCACGCACCTGTCAAAGCTCGCGGGCGGCACCACCGGAATCCTCGATCGATTCCTCAGCAGCCACCCGATCCGGCTTTTCAACAACGAGTCGCTGGAAAGGGCAGGGCTCAGGTTTCGCCAGAGTGACTTCCTTGTACTGATTACTGCCGTCGGTCTCCTCGGGATGGTCTTGGGCCTCCTGGTGTCGGGCATCGGTTTGGGCATCCTCTTGTTCTTTCTCACGCCTTTGGGCGGCTACCTGTTCGTCCAGCGCCGGGTAGCCAAGCGGCGCGAGGAATTCGGCGACCAGCTCGTGGACACATTGCAGTTGCTCTCCGGCAGCCTTCGTGCCGGGCACAGCATCCTGCGGGCCCTCGACGCCGCTGCTTCCGAGTCCGCCTCCCCCACCGCGGAGGAAATGCGTCGCGCAGTCACCGAGACCAACTTGGGGCGGGACCTGCTGTCCTCGCTTAACGACACCGCTGAGCGGATGCGCAGTGAGGATTTCGCTTGGATCGCCCAAGCCGTCCAAATCAACCGTGAAGTAGGCGGGAACTTGGCGGAGGTGCTGGACCAAGTCAACGGAACCATCCGCGAACGCAACGAAATCAAAGGCCATATTGCCTCCCTCGCTGCGGAAGGCAAGTTCTCCGCCTACATCCTGATGGCCATGCCCGTGGGCATCATCGCGATGCTCATGCTCATCAGCCCCGGCTACATGACACCGCTGTTCACGCAACCGCTGGGGTGGGTGATGATCGGCGCCTCGGTGGTGCTCATGACCATCGGCGGCTTGTGGATGCGCAAGATCATCGACCTGAAGTTCTGAGGACCGGACCATGCCAATGACCATCATCACCGGTGCCCTGCTGATCGGCTGCGCTCTGCTGTATTTGGGGCTGGCCCTCTTCACGGTGGACCGCCGCGCACTGGCCGCCATCCGCGGAAACCTCAGCCGTGGCGTCACCCAGGACCAGACGACCGCGAAACCAAACGCGGGTTTCCTGGCGGAACTGGGACGCCGGCTGACCCCGGAGTCATACTTGAGGAGACTCGACCGCCTGCTGTCACTCGCCGGTCGCCCGGCGTCGATGCCCTTGGAGCGGCTGCTGGCCTTGAAGCCCGGACTGGCGCTGTGCGGCGCAGGCATCGCAGTGCTGTTCGCCTTGAACCCGAATCCGATCATGAAACTGCTCGCCCTGGCGATCTTCGTTGTCTCCTATTTCCTCCCGGACCTGTTGTTGGTCAGCCAGGGCCAGAAACGCCAGCAGGAACTGCAATACGAACTTCCCAACACCCTGGATCAAATGCTGATCAGCGTCGAAGCAGGACTGGGCTTCGAAGGTGCTGTGGCACGTGCTGGGGAAAACGGCAAGGGTCCCATGGCCGAGGAACTGATCCGCACCCTGCAGGACATGCAGGTGGGCCGTTCCCGTCGCGAGGCCTATACGGCACTCACGCATCGGACCAAGGTCCCCGAGCTGCGGAGCTTCGTCCAAGCCGTCGTCCAAGCAGATACATACGGCATTGCCATCAGCCAAGTCCTCCGCGTCCAGGCGAAGGTCATGCGGGTGAAACGACGCCAGCGGGCGGAAGAGAAGGCCATGAAACTGCCGGTCAAGATCTTGTTTCCGCTGTTGTTCTTCATCTTCCCGGTTCTCTTCATTGCCATCCTTGGGCCGACGGTCATCAACGCCATAGCGCAATTTGGCGGAGCATGAAAGGCGCCTCCCCGCCAGCCGCCTGCTTCGCGTTTCACCGAGCGCCACCGAGACATCGCTTTACTCGTCCTTTACACGCCTTTAGGCGCAGGTAGCGCAAGGTTTGCACAAGTTGCGATACTAACCATCCAATTCCCACCGACCGAGACGTAGCCTAGACAAATGAACCCGCCGCCCACCGCTCCGCTCGAGGATCCCCCGACCCCCGAGACAGCCATTGCCAGAGATGAACCGCACATGTGCACCGCTACTCACCCGGAAGAACCGCCGCTGGTGGACTTGGACGTACTTCACGACCTTGAGCAGCAGCTCGACGGCCGTTCCGCTGTTCTCGGCTTCGTCGGCGACTTCGTGGACCTCTGGCCCTCCCGGTACACGCGTGTAGCCGAAGCTCTGGGCACCCGGGACGATGAAGCAGCAATGGACGCGCTGCTCAGCCTGAAGGCCTCGGCGTCAATGGTCGGCGCAATGCGGCTGGCGGCTCGTGCCGAGGACATCGAAAGCGCCATGAAAAGAGGGGACGCGGACGACGGGAGCACCTTCCTGCCCTTATTGTCGACGTGCGGCCGCCTCACCTTGCGAGCGCTGCAGGAAGACTACGTCAACCCTTCAGAGGCCGACTGACCAGGCGGGGAGTCACCCCTCCTCGGCCACCGGAGTTAGCCGATATCCGACACCGCGCACTGTCATCAGCCACCGAGGATTCTTGGAATCCTCCCCCAGTTTCCGACGCAAATTGCCGATGTGGACCTCGATGGCGCGCTGGTCGAAGTCGCTGACATAGCTATCAGCAGGCTGACTACCGCCACGGACGACACGGACGAGGTCTGCCTTCGTACGGACCGCACCTGCGTTGCGCATGAGGTCGTGCAGCAAATCAAATTCACTCCTGGTGAGCGTCAGGACAGCGTCCTCGAGGGTCACCACTCGCGCATCCGCATCGAGCACCAACCCATCATGGCGCAGGACCGACCGTCTGGTCGCTGCCGAGCCTCCCGAAGGCGCAGCACCAGCACGAATTGTCGTCGCCGAAGCGCGGGGCCGCCGGAGCAAGGCAGCAACCCGGGCCCTCAACTCACGGGGGCGAAATGGCTTCGTCAGGTAATCGTCGGCACCGATCTGCAACGCCATCAGCGTATCGGTCTCATCGGCCCGGGCCGTCAGCATGATCACGTAGCAGTCGGTGGCGGCCCGGATTTGGCGCAAGACCTCATGCCCGTCAATATCCGGCAAGCCGACATCCAGCGTGACCACGTCTGGGCCCACCTCGCGCACCAGATCCACGCCCTCGTGGCCTGTTGACGCAGTGCTCACGTCAAATCCGGATTGCTGGAGGACGGCGACCAGGAGGTTGCGCACATCCGCGTCGTCCTCGATGACGACAACTGCCCCCTGGCTGGCCATCTTCTCCCTTGTTCACTATGGGGCCGAACGGCAAGGCCCAGTTCGTCCACTGTGCTACACGGCAGACACCCTTCTACACTACAAGGCAGAGGCGCGTTACGTAACGGCGCGCGCCCTTGACTCGAATCCGAATCTAGCGGCTAAAGCGTCACAGGTTCAGGCAGTATGGGTGTATGCCATTTTCACGGGGGGACGTGCACGCCAGCTTGGGGACCGAGGCTCCGCCGACCGAGGAACTGCAGCCGACCCGGCTGCTCTTCCACCTGGGCGATCTCGGGCCCAGGGCACGCATCGGGCTCTGCCATCTCCCGCTCACAGTCGTCCTCGGTGTCCTGGTGCTGTCCGTGCCCTCGCTGTGGCCTGCGCTCTTCCACAGCGACTTCATCCGCCTCGGCACCATCGTCTACATCCTGCTGGTGGCCAGCTGCTGGGTGGTGCCGTGGGAGCGCCTCCCCGACTCGGCGCCCCTCCTCATTCCGATCGGCGACCTGATTGCCCTGGGAATGCTGGGCTATGGCGCCGCGGACCGCCTCGATGGCCTTCCCGTCCTGGCGGTCTTCCCGGTCATCTGGCTCTCCGTCTCCACCATGCCCAGCTGGCTCTCGGCTGTCATCAGCTTCGTGGCCCCCCTTCTGGGTGTCAGGGCCGCCGGATCCTTTTCGACCGAAGCCACGGACGTGCAGCTGACCGGGTCCTTCCTGCTGCCGGTGATGTTGCTGGCCGTCTCACTGGCGATCCGCTCCATCACGGGCAACGTCGCCGTGCAACAGCGGAAATTGGCCCGGAAGGACAAGGAGCTTCGAGCGCTGCTCCTTTCGAGCAACCAGCGCGAGCGGCTGCTCGATGCAGTCCTGGACGCCGTCGACGTGGGCATTGTCGCGGTCGACGCTAAGGGCACTCCGATCGTGGCCAATGAAAGCATGAAGCGACTGATCCATCCTTCGGCACCCGAGTCCTGGGCCGGCCAACATGTGGTGCTCTATGGACAAGACCGGAAGACGGTCCTCGAGCGCGACAAGCATCCCGTCCAGCGGGCCGTCGAGGGCGAGGAATTCGGCGACTATGTGGTGTGGGCTGGTGAAGGCAATGAACAGCGCGCCTACTCCGCCGCTGCCCGCAGCATGCGCGACGGCGGCGGTGCCTTTGGCGGTGCCGTCATCGCCTTCAGCGAAGTGACCGGACTCTACGAGGCAGTGCTCGCCAAAGACGACCTCGTGGCAAATGTCTCCCATGATCTCCGCTCACCGTTGACGTCCATCCTGGGTAACCTGGATCTGGTGCTCGAGGAACTCGACTCGGACGCCCGAGCGCCCTTGGGCAGCGTCGCCCACTATTTGCGCTACTCCCAGCAAAACGCCGAACGGCTCCTTGAACTGGTCTCGGATCTGCTGCTCTCGGCATCGGCGGCCACCAGCATCCATCCCCGCCGGACAGACATCGCAGGACTGATCGAATCCTGCTTGGGCTCCCTCAATTCGCAGGCGCGGGCACGACGGATTTCCCTTGCCGTGGATGTCCCCTCGCCCTTGTGGGGCCACGTGGACCCCCTACGCATCGCCCAGGTCCTGGACAACCTCATCTCCAATGCCATCAAGTACTCGCCGGACGGCAGCGAGATCGCCGTGACAGCAGCCTCGGACGGACGCGAAGTAACTGTGACGGTACGCGACTCGGGTCTGGGGATGTCGCCGCAGGATGCAGCGCGGGCCTTCGACAAGTTCTTCCGGAGCGAGGCAGCACGCGAAGCCGCCATCCCCGGCACGGGCCTGGGCCTGTCCATCGCCAAGACGATCGTGGACCGCCACGGCGGACACCTCCACTGCCGCACAGCGTTGGGCCGGGGAACGACCATGGAGCTGCTGCTGCCCGTGGACCCGGCCAGCTGACCGGACCACAGTGGGAGGCACGGACCTAGATGTCGTCCTCGTAGGCCGGGCCGCCTTCGCCTTCCCACGTTTCCAGCCGGCGCACCTTGGAGGAATTGAACTTCCGGCGGACCCCGCACCCGCCCTGGTCGTCATCGGGAATGAACACCACACCGTGCTCCTCCAGTGCCCGGCGCAAGTTCCGTAGCTGGTCGGCCGCCAGGGGCTCGTTGCCCTTCTCGAAGGCCCGGACCTGCTGCTTCTCCAGGCCGGCGGCCCGGCCGATCACCCTGGCCGAGACCTGGGTCAAGGCACGGGCTGCACGGGCGAGATCGGGGGTGAGGTCCTCTGGTGTCGTCGTCATGCCCCGATCGTCCCAGATTTGCACCGCGAGTCCAGCCCGGGCCCGGCATAGGATGGTTTTCGTCCGGACCGACCGGGCCACGGGACACCGGGAGCCGTCGATGCAACCAGTTCTCGAGGACCGCCGGACGGTCCGCTTCGCGGCGGCCGTCACGCAGGTGTTCTCCCCCGTGCTGCTCGTCAGCGCCTACCTGTTGCTGCTGCCGTTGCGTGCTGACGCGGTGACCTGGCTGCAGGCGCTGTCCGCCGCCTGCTTCACCACCGGCATCCCGTGGGTGTTCGTGATCTGGATGAAGCACGGCGGCCACGTCACGGATCTCCACGTGGGAAACCGTGCCCAACGCTGGCCGGTCTTCGTCTTCGCCGCGGTGTCCCTGCTGTTCGGCGTCGCTGCCGAACTGATGCTGGATGCACCACCGGCGGTGTTCGCGTCCCTGGCATTGGTCCTGGCCGGGCTGGTCATCTGCGCCGTGGTGAACCTGCGATGGAAGCTCTCCGTCCACACCGCCGTGGCGGCGTTCATCTGGCTCTCGGCCTTCGCCACCTACCCTTGGGGCCCGGCGGCCGCCCTGTTCCTGACGATGCTGGTGGGGTGGTCCCGCATCGAGGTCCGTGACCACAACCCGGCCCAGGTCCTGACCGGCTCGCTCGTCGGGTGCCTCGTTTTCACCGGCGGCCTGCTCCTGGCGTGACGGGTCCACGCGTCGGTTGTGCCAGAGTGGGATGTGAAAGCGCCGCGGGAAGCCGGGCGCACGATCCATCCGAAGGAGCCGCCGTGGCCTTGCGCGTCCTGGTCCCCTCGACCGAGCTGGCCGAAGCCGTCCGTGGCCCCGGGATCGAAGTTGCGGTCTGGCATATCGACGACGACGAGTCCGCCCCGCCGGCAGCCGACGTCCTGATCACCGAGCGGCCCCGCCACCACGTCAACCGCCCGCGGGTGCGCGACGTCGCGGGATTGCGGCATGTGCACCTGCTGTCCATCGGCTACGAATGGGTGCTCGACCACCTGCCGGCCGGGGCCACCCTGTCCAACTCCCGCGGGGCGGTCGAGGACGCCACGGCCGAACACGGGCTCGCCCTCATCCTGGCCTCGCTGCGGCGTCTTCCGGCCGCGGCGGCACAACAACGCGAGCGGCGCTGGGCCCCTTTGTGGAGCACGTCCCTACATGGGTCGAACGTCCTGGTCCTGGGCCACGGCGGCGTCGGGCGGGAAGTCTGCGCCCGGTTGGAGCCGTTCCGGCCCGCCAGCATCGTCCCCGTGGCCTCGCACGCCCGGACCACCGGCGACGGGGTCCAGGTCCACGCGGCCCCGGAGCTGCCCGGCCTGCTGCCCCGTGCCGACGTCGTCGTCGTGACCCTGCCCCACACCCCCGACACCGAGCACCTCGTCGACGCCGCCTTCCTGGCCCGGATGCACGATGGCGCGCTGCTGGTCAACATCGGCCGCGGCGCCGTCGTCGACACCGGCGCCCTCGTCGCCGAGCTGGCCGCCGGGCGCCTGCGCGCGGCCCTGGACGTCACCGATCCCGAACCGCTCCCGGCCGAGCACGCGCTGTGGGACGCCCCCGGCTGCCTGGTCACCCCGCACATGGCCGGCAACACGGCAGAGTTCGTGCGGCTCGCCTCCGAGCTGGCCGCCGAGCAGGTCCGCCGGCTCGCTACCGGTCGGACGCCCCTCCACCTCGTGGGCTAAGCGCCGGATAACCGCCCGTTCGGTGCAAGAGGACGACGGCGACCACGGCGCCGATCGCCGCTGCCCCGCCATGGATGTCCCCGCCGACCAGCAGGATGGCTGCGGCCAGCAACCCGGCCATCCCCGCGATCCGCGGCTGTAGTGCTGGCCCGGCGAGGCCGCGGACCAGCAGCGACGCTGCCAGGCCGTAGATGACCACCGAGTTCCCCGCGCCGAAGGGCTGGACGACCCACCCCCACAGCTGGGCACCGAGTCCCGCGCACAGGGCGATCACCGTCCACCGCCGGCTGCCCCAGGCCTCCTCCGCCGGGATCCCGATCCACAGCAGGGCCGCCAGGTTGAACACTGCCCCGGCCCATCCGCCGTCCTGGACGACCAGCGCCGTGGCGACGCGCCACAGTTGCCCGGCCCAGGTGGCGTCCGGGTCGCGTTGCCAGGCCTGCAGCAGCCCGCCGGCGACGGTCAGCTGCAGCACGGAGGGCACCGCGACCACGACGAACGCCACCGCCGTGGCCACCGGTCGCAGCCGCAGGCGGGGCCGGTCCTCCCCGCGGTCGAGGCCGGCCTGCCAGGCGACGAAGGCCGCGCACAGCACGACGACGTAGAGTCCGATGGCCAGGGCGGGGTTCATGGGCACCAGTGTCCCACCGTCGCCGTCCGTCCCTCCAGAGATGCCGGTACGCTGGGAAACCATGGAGAACATCACGCTCAACCCCGGCGACCAGGTCGTCTTCACCTCCCTCGAGACCCTCGACAAGACGGCCCTGGCCACGGCGACCACCGCCGCCGGTTTCGTCGTCGGGCCCGGCGTGTCGAAGAAGACCAGCCTGCTGGTCGCCGGTGACCCGGACGTGGATTCGGGCAAGGCCCGCAAGGCCCGCGACTACGGCATCCCGGTGATCGGCGAGCGCGACTTCGTCGACGCCTTCCTCGGCGGTGCGCTGCCCGTCCCAGCCGGTGCCGCCGAGCTGGCCGCCCCCACCTCGCTGGAGGACCTGCCGGAAAACACCAAGCGCGACCTGGCCGCCGTGAAGCTCGGCTGCTCGGCCCTGCGCGAGGAGCTGCCGGTCCACGCGCTGGTCAAGACACCCGAGGCCGGCACATTCATCGTCCGCGGTCCAGCGCGCTACTCGGCCCTCGGCGAGGCGTGGATGGTCGGCGGCGTCGCGGTCGCGGGTTCGGCGAAGGCCCCCGACAAGGTCGTCCGCGTCCTGGGCGTGGCCGGCGGCGCAGAATCCGACCCGCAGGACGGGCTGGAGCGGCTGGACGTCAACCACCCGGTCTACGGGGAGTTCAGCGTCTACGGGCCGGTGCGGCGGCACATCGGACTGGACCTGGTGGGCCCATGGATCCGCGGGGGCGTCCACAGCCGGGACTGACCGGACGGCGGGGCTGGCCATCCGCGCGGCCGTGACGCAACGCACCCTCCCTGCCCGTGGGGAATAGCCGCGGCATCCCACGTTGTTGCCTGATGCAACCCCAACGTCAGGAGACCTTCGTGGATTTGTTCTCGCCCCTCACCCTCGGCGACCTCGAGCTGGACAACCGGCTGGTCATGGCACCGCTGACCCGTTCGCGTTCCCGGCTCGACGGCGTCCCGAACGACGACGTCGTCGAGTACTACCGCCAACGGGCCTCGATGGGCCTGATCGTCAGCGAGGGCGTCTACCCCAGCTCGATCGGGCAGGGGTTCGTCCGCCAGCCCGGGCTGGAGACGCCGGAGCAGGTCGCCGGCTGGAAACGCGTGACCGATGCCGTCCATGCCGAAGGCGGGCTGATCGTCGCCCAGATCATGCACGCGGGTCGCGTCACCCACCCCGACACCACCGGCCACGACCACGTGGTGGCCCCCAGCTCGCTCGCCGTCGAGGGTCTATCCCGCACCTACACCGGCAAGCACCCCTATCCGGTCCCCCACGCGCTGGCCATCGACGAGCTCCCCGGCGTGGTGGAGGAGTTCGTGCGCGGATCCCGCAACGCCATCGAGGCCGGATTCGACGGCGTGGAACTGCACGGCGCCAACGGCTACCTGCTGCACGAGTTCCTCGCCCCCACGTCCAACCAGCGCACCGACGCCTACGGCGGTTCCGCCGGGAACCGCGCCCGGTTCGTCATCGAGGTCGCCACGGCCGTCGCCGACGCCATCGGCGCGGGGCGCACCGGCCTGCGCATCTCCCCCGAGCACAACGTCCAGGGTGCCCTCGAGACCGATCCGGCCGACGTGGCCGCGACCTACGGGGCCCTGGTGGACGGGATCGCCCCGCTGGGCCTGGCCGCGCTGAGCATCCTGCACGCCGATCCCTCCGGCTCCCTCGTCCAGGACCTGCGCGCCCGCTTCGGCGGCCCGGTCCTGCTCAACACCGGCTTCCAGACCATCACGACGCTCGACGACGCGGCTTCGGTGGCCGGCAACGGCTGGGGCGACGCGGTGGTCGTGGGGCGCCCGGCAATAGCCAACCCGGACCTGGTCCGCCGCTGGCGCGAGGGCCTTCCGCTGAACGAGCCGGACGCCTCGACGTTCTACACCGAGGGCCCGGTCGGCTACACCGACTACCCCTTCTGGCAGAACTAGGCGGGAGGATCATCGAGGGGAATCCCCGGGAATATCCCCCGGCGGGGAGAAGTTGAAGCTTGCATGACTTCTCCCCGCCTCGCCGTTGACATCTGGTCCGACATCGCCTGCCCGTGGTGCTTCATCGGCAAGCGTCGTTTCGAATCCGCCCTCCAGACGCTGGAGTTCCGCGACCAGGTCGACGTCACCTGGCACAGCTACCAGCTGGATCCCTCGCTGCCGGCCCACTACGACGGCAGCGAGGCCGAGTACCTGGCGCAGATGAAGGGCATGGACCCCGCCCAGGTCTCCCAGATGCTCGCCCACGTCAGCGGGCAGGCCGCCGGCGAGGGCCTGGCCTACGACTTCGAGGCGCTGCGCCCGGCGAACTCCTTCACCGCCCACCGCCTGCTGCACCTGGCCGCCGACCACGGCGCGGCCGGGACCCTGAAGGAGCTGCTGCTCTCCGCCCACTTCGAGCAGGGCCGGGACATCGGCTCGCCCGAGGTGCTGCGTGCGCTCGGCGAGCAGGCCGGGATCCCGGGTGACGCCGTCGTGCAGGTCCTCGGTTCGGAGGCCTACCGCGAGGAGGTCGAGGCCGATTTCGCGCAGGCCCGTGCGCTGGGCATCAGCGGCGTCCCGTTCTTCGTGCTGGACATGAAGTACGGCATCTCCGGCGCCCAGCCGGCCGAGCTCTTCGCCGAGGCGCTGACCACCGCCTGGCAGGAGAAGGCCCCGTTGACGATGGTCACCGCGGGGACGGCCGGGAACGACGCCGGCACCCCCGCGAGTGCCGATGGCCCGGTCTGCGGGCCCGAAGGCTGCAACTAGCCAGCTGGCGCTCGGGCACCCGGGCTCCTGCCGCCGTCGTGCACTGAAGGGCTACTTGCCGCCCTGCTCCGATGCAGGTGCCGCCGACTTCGAGGCGGCAGCGGATCGCTTGGCCTCGGCGCGGGCTGCCTTCACGGCGATCGGGCAGCTGAGCTTCCCGGCGGACGTCTTGGCCTTCTTGGCCGGCACGACGTCCTTGAGGTCGTACTTGTCGCCGATGATGAAGTCGATCGTGTCGGCGCTGCGCTTCTTCTTCACGTATTCGGTGCCGCGGACGAACCGCTGGAGCGTCAGGGCCTTCGCCCGCCCCGAGGTCCCGGAAACCACGGCGCCGACGATGTGCGGGTCGTTGAGCTTCGCGTTGCCGACCTCACCGATCCGGAAGCCGCGCTCCTCCAGGACCTGAGCCGTGGCCCCGGCCAGGCCGACCGTGGTGGTCGCGTTGAGGACGTTGACGGTGACGTGCTGCGGCGCGACGTACTGCAGCACCTCCTGCGGGCAGGCCGCGGCCACCGGATCGTGCGTGGGTGCGGCGGCTGCCGGGGTAGGTTGCGGTTCCAGGGCCGGGATGACGATCTGGCGGGTGTTGACGAGGTAGGCCATGACCAAGGCGGCGACGAGCAGCGCGGCCAGCAGGCCCAGCACGATCCCGTGCAGCAGCCGGCGCCGGTAGTACCGCGGGTTCTCCACGTGCTCCGGATCGTCGTCGGAAAAGCCCCTGGCCAGGTCGTCCTCGGTGACGATGCGGTGCCCGTGCCAATCGCGCGGATCGCGCTTGCCCCGCACCGGCTAGTCCTCCAGCACCAGGACGCGGGCATGCATGACCGAGCGCTGGTGCAGGGCGGTCCGCACGGCCCGGTGCAGCCCGTCCTCCAGGTACATCGTCCCGCGCCACTGCACCACGTGGGGGAAGAGGTCCCCGAAGAACGTGGAGTCCTCGGCCAGCAGCGCCGAGAGGTCCAGGGTGGTCTTGGTCGTCACCAGGTCATCGAGACGCACCTGGCGCGGGGCGACGTCCGCCCAGTCGCGGGACGTGACGAAGCTGTGGTCAGGGTACGGGCGGGAATCGCCGACGGCTTTGAAGATCACCGGTCCAGCTTAGGGAACCCCACGGCCAGTTGGAACGACGCGCGGCGGCACCGGCATGTCAAGGGTTGCGCAACATGGTGCAATGTGACGGAACGCGGCGTAACGATTGCTGTTCACACAAGGCCTCGCGGTCCTAACGTTACGGCCATGACTATTGTGCGAACCTCCGTTCCCGTCCTGGACTTCTCCACGGCGCGCACCCCAGACGGCAGCTTCAACCCTGACTTCATCGAGGCGCTGCGCGACGCGACGCACAACGTCGGGTTCTTCCAGCTCACCGGCTACGGTGCCGCCGACGGACAGGCCCAGGAGCTGCTGGACACCATGGACGCCTTCTTCAAGCTGCCCCTCGCGGAGCGGCTGAAGCTGGACAACCGCACCTCCGCCCAGTTCCGCGGCTACACCCGGCTGGGCAAGGAGATGACCCAGGGCCGCGCCGATTCGCGCGAGCAGATCGACTACGGGCCCGAACGCGCCCCCCTCGATTCCTACCCCGCGGACCGCCCCTACCTGAACCTGCAGGGCCCGAACCAGTGGCCGGCTTCGTTCCCGGAGCTCGAGCGCGTGGCGATGGCGTGGGCCGGGCTGATGTCCCGGGTGGGCGCCGAGCTGCTGTCGGCGATTTCGGTCTCGCTCGGCCTGCCGGAGGACTATTTCGCCGAACCCTTCGAGGCCGCCCCGGCCTGGATGGGCAAGCTGGTGCACTACGTCGGCGGCCAGGTCCCCGAGGCGGGCACCCAGGGCGTGGGCCTGCACGCGGACTACGGCTTCGTCACCCTGCTGCTGCAGGACCTGGTCGGCGGCCTGGAGGTCAAGCCCTACGGCCAGGACGAGTGGATCACCGTCGAGCCGATCTCCGGCGCCCTGGTGGTGAACCTCGGCGAGATGCTCGAGGTCGCGACCAACGGCTACCTGATGGCCACCATCCACCGCGTCACCGCCCCGCCGGAGGGCGTGGACCGCTACTCGGTGCCGTTCTTCTGGTCCCCGCGGCTGGACTCGGTCATCGACACGGTCCCGCTGCCGGCCGACCTGGCCGCGGCGGCCCGTGGAGTCTCCGACGACCCCACCAACCCGATGCTCTCCTCCTACGGCGCCAACGTGCTCAAGGGCTGGCTGCGCGCCCACCCGGAGACCGCCGCGATCCACTACCCCGAGCTGGTGAAGTAGCGGCCCGTCCCCGCGGCCGCCTTGCCCACGATTAGAACACGTGTTCTAATCGTGGGCATGAGGTGGAGCTCCCAGGACCTGGCCACGGCAACCGCCTCCGGCGCGTCGACGCCGGAGCTGTTCGGCGTTCGCGGGCTGGTCCGGACCGTCCGTACCCCCGAGTTCGCGGGGATGGCCTTCCACGAGGTGCTGGCCAAGTCCGCGCTGAACAAGGTCCCGGCCTCGAGCAACATGCCGTTCGGCTGGACGGTGAACCCGTTCCGCGGCTGCTCGCATGCCTGCGTCTACTGCTTCGCCCGCAACACGCACCGCTACCTGGACCTGGACGCCGGCAAGGACTTCGACTCCCAGGTCGTCGTCAAGGTCAACATCGCGGATGTCCTGCGCGCAGAGGTCGCCAAGCCTCGTTGGGGCCACGAGCTGGTCGCCCTGGGCACGAACACCGATCCCTACCAGCGTGCCGAGGGCCGGTACGCGCTGATGCCCGGCATCATCTCCGCCCTGGCCGAGCACGGCACCCCGATGTCGATCCTCACCAAGGGCACCCTGCTGCGCCGCGACCTGCCCCTGCTCGAGCAGGCGGCAATACAGGTCCCCGTGGACATCTCGATGTCGATCGCCATCTTCGACGACGGCCTGCAACAGCGCATCGAACCCGGCACGCCCACCACCGCCGCCCGGCTGGCCACGGTACGGGCGGCCGCGGATCGGGGGTTCAACGTCACGGCGTTCCTCATGCCGATCCTGCCGTACCTCACGGACTCGACCGAGCACCTGGACCACGCGCTCGCGTGCCTCAAGGAGGCCGGGGCCAGCAGCGTCATCTACGGAGCGCTGCACCTGCGTCCGGGTGCCCGCGAATGGTTCCTGGTCTGGATCGAACGCGAATACCCGCATCTGGGCAGCGCCTACCGTTCCATGTATGCCCGCTCGGCCTATGCACCGGCCGACTACAGGTCGTGGCTGGCACGGCGGGTCAAGCCGCTGCTGCGCAGGCACGGCCTGGACCACCGACCCGAGGTGGATCCCCCGGCACCGCGGCGCCTGCCCCGGGGGCGCTCCGGCGCGGGGAACCGGTCGGCCCACCGCCCCGAGCCCATCGCGACGCTGGGTCTGGAACCGCAGCCCACGCTGTTCTGATGTCGCGCTCCTGCCGGCTCCCTGCCCGCCCACCGGTCGTGGCGGCCGGGCAGTAGGGTGTCTTCATGACTGGCATCACCACCTCGGGCACGACCACCATCCGCGGCGCGGTCCTCGAAACGATCGGGGCCGCCCAACCCTTCGCCGGGTCCGCTCCCCTGCGGGTGCAGGACCTG
>DATNBS010000057.1:0-3028 GCA_035571895.1 Arthrobacter sp.
TGCCTCGAACCCCGTCCAGGGTCCGAACAACACCGTGGCACCCACGGAGATGACCGGCTCACAAGCCATCGTCCGCTCGCTGGAAGAACTGGGCGTCAAAGACGTCTTCGGGTTGCCTGGAGGGGCCATCCTGCCCACCTACGACCCACTGATGGACTCGACCAGGATCAACCACGTCCTGGTCCGCCACGAACAAGGGGCCGGCCACGCCGCCCAGGGCTACGCCATGGTCACCGGAGAGGTCGGGGTATGCATCGCCACCTCCGGCCCCGGCGCCACCAACCTGGTAACCGCCATCGCCGACGCCCACATGGACTCGGTGCCGATGGTGGCCATCACCGGCCAGGTCCACTCGGCCTTCATCGGCTCCGACGCCTTCCAGGAAGCGGACATCGTCGGCATCACCATGCCGATCACCAAGCACTCCTTCCTGGTCACCAACGCCAACGACATCCCGCGCGTCATGGCCGAGGCCTTCCACATCGCCGGCACCGGCCGCCCCGGCCCCGTCCTGGTGGACATCACCAAGGACGCCCAGCAGGGCCAGATGACGTTCTCCTGGCCGCCGAAGATCGACCTGCCCGGCTACCGCACCGTGATGCGCGGCCACGCCAAGCAGGTCCGCGAGGCGGCCAAGCTCATCGCCACCGCCCAGCGTCCGGTCTTCTACGTCGGCGGCGGCGTCATCAAGGGCCACGCCTCGGCCGAGCTGCTGGAACTGGCCGAACTGGTCGGCGCGCCCGTCACCACGACGCTGCAGGCCCGCGGCGCGTTCCCTGACTCGCACGAGCAGCACGTCGGGATGCCCGGCATGCACGGTGCCGTCTCCGCGGTCACCGCGCTGCAGCAGTCCGACCTGCTGATCACCCTCGGCGCCCGCTTCGACGACCGCGTGACCGGTGTGCTCTCCACCTTCGCCCCGAACGCGAAGGTCATCCACGCCGACATCGACCCGGCCGAGATCTCCAAGAACCGCACGGCCGACGTGCCGATCGTCGGCTCGGTCAAGGAGATCCTGCCGGAGCTGACCGAGGCCTGCCGCACCCGCTTCACCGAGGACGGCCGCCCGGACCTGGCGCCCTGGTGGTCCACCCTGAACCGGCTGCGCGAGACCTACCCGATCGGCTTCACCGAGACCGACGACGGCCTCACCGCCCCGCAGCGCGTCATCGAACGGATCGGCGCCCTCACCGGGCCCGAGGGCGTCTACGTCGCCGGCGTCGGCCAGCACCAGATGTGGGCCGCGCAGTTCGTGAAGTACGAACGCCCCCACCAGTGGCTGAACTCCGGCGGGCTGGGCACCATGGGCTACTCCGTCCCGGCGGCCATGGGCGCGAAGGTCGGCAACCCCGACCGCGCCGTCTGGGCCATCGACGGCGACGGCTGCTTCCAGATGACCAACCAGGAACTGGCGACCTGCGTGATCAACAACATCCCGATCAAGGTCGCGGTCATCAACAACTCCTCGCTGGGCATGGTCCGCCAGTGGCAGACCCTGTTCTACGACTCCCGCTACTCCAACACCGACCTGAACACCGGCCACGGAACGGCGCGGGTGCCGGACTTCGTCAAGCTCGCCGACGCCTACGGCTGCGTCGGGCTGCGCTGCGAACGCGACGAGGACATCGACGCCACCATCCAGCAGGCACTCGAGATCAACGACCGCCCGGTCGTCATCGACTTCGTCGTCAGCCGCGACGCCATGGTGTGGCCGATGGTCCCCTCCGGCGTGAGCAACGACGCCATCCAGATCGCCCGCGGCATGACCCCCGAATGGGAAGAGGAGGACTAGGACCATGGCACGCCATACCCTTTCCGTGCTCGTGGAGGACGTCCCCGGCGTCCTGACCCGCGTGGCCGGCCTGTTCGCCCGCAGGGCGTTCAACATCAATTCACTGGCCGTCGGCCCCACCGAGGTCCCCGGGATGTCCCGGGTGACCGTCGTGGTCGACGCCGAAGGAGACTTGCTGGAACAGGTGACCAAACAGCTCAACAAGCTGGTGAACGTCATCAAGATCGTGGAACTGACCTCCGATTCGTCCGTGCAGCGCGACCACATCCTGGTCAAGGTCCGCGCGGACGCAGCAACCCGACTGCAGGTAACCCAGGCAGCCGACCTCTTCCGCGCCTCGGTGGTGGACGTGTCCACCGATTCACTGATCATCGAGGCCACCGGCACCGCCGACAAGCTGGACGCCCTGCTGGCCGTCCTCGAACCCTTCGGCGTCCGGGAGATCGTCCAGTCGGGCACCCTGGCCGTCGGCCGCGGCTCCAAGTCGATGTCGGACCGCGCCCTGCGCGCCGTCTCGGCCTGACCTACACCCCGCACCACCAGACCCACCACACCTCATCCACGAAACACCACAAGGAGTTACCACCGTGACCGATATGTACTACGACGACGACGCAGACCTCTCGATCATCCAGGGCCGCAAGGTGGCCGTCATCGGCTACGGCTCGCAGGGCCACGCCCATGCACTGAGCCTGCGCGACTCCGGCGTCGACGTCCGCATCGGCCTGAAGGAGGGCTCGAAGTCCCGCGCCAAGGCCGAGGCCGAGGGCCTGCGCGTCGTCACCGTGGCCGAGGCCGCCGAGGAAGCCGACGTCATCATGATCCTGACCCCGGACCAGGTCCAGGCCAAGGTCTACCAGGACGAGATCGCCTCCCACCTGAAGGCCGGCGACGCGCTGTTCTTCGGCCACGGCTTCAACATCCGCTTCGGCTACATCCAGCCGCCGGCCGATGTCGACGTCGCCATGGTCGCCCCCAAGGGCCCGGGCCACATCGTCCGCCGCGAATTCGAGGCCGGCCGCGGCGTGCCGGACCTGATCGCCGTGGAGCAGAACCCCTCCGGCAAGGCCAAGGAGCTCGCGCTGTCCTACGCCAAGGGCATCGGCGGCACCCGCGCCGGCGTCATCGAGACCACCTTCACCGAGGAGACCGCGACCGACCTCTTCGGCGAGCAGGCAGTGCTCTGCGGCGGCGCCTCGCAGCTGGTGCAGTACGGCTTCGAGACCCTGACCGAGG
>DATNBS010000058.1:0-4972 GCA_035571895.1 Arthrobacter sp.
GCGTGCTCAAGTGGGTCATCGAGCGCATCGAGGGCACCGCCGAGGCCCGCGAGACGCCGATCGGCTACGTGCCGACCGGGGAGTCCATGGACCTGACCGGCCTCAAGGACTTCACGCCCGCGGACGTCGAGGTCGCCGTCGCCGTCGACCCCGAGGAGTGGAAGCAGGAACTGGCCGGCATCGAGGAGTGGTACGCCAACTTCGGTGAATCGCTGCCGCGTTCGCTGCAGGACGAACTGGCGGGCCTGAAGCAGCGCCTCGCCTAGCAGGACGTCTCCCCTGACGGTGGGGAGCCCGACCCGGCACCCGGGGTGGGCTCCCCGCCGTCGTACATGGTCCACGGTGCGTGTCCGGGACGTGATCCACACGCCACAGGACATGGGCGACTTTTCACCTAGCAGACTGGCATGATGGAGGCATGATCCTCGCGCGCTTGATCCTCGGGCTGCTCAGCCTCTCGCCGATGACCGGCTACGACCTGAAGAAGCACTTCGACTCGAGCATCAACCACTTCTGGAACGCCGACAAGGCCCAGATCTATCGCACGCTGGCCCAGCTGGTCGCCAGTGGATTGGCGACGGTGCGGACCGTGCCGCAGGAGAACTACCCGGCACGGCAGGAACACCACATCACCGCGGCGGGCCGCACGGTCCTGCAGGACTGGCTCACGGGCGGGCTCGACCGCCAGCCGGCCCGCGAACCGTTCCTGGGGCGCATCTTCTTCGCCGGGGGACTCGAACGCGACGAGATCGTCCGCCTGCTGGCCGCCCGCCGGGCCGAAGCCCAGGAACTCCACGCGTCCTACCGCGTCCTGCGGGCCGAACTCGACGACGCCGCCCTGGCCGAGCGACGGGGGTACCTGATGGCTGCCACGCTGGACCACGGCATCGCGCACGTGGACGCCGAATTGTCCTGGCTGGACCGCGTCGAAGGGAACCTGCCGTGAACGAGCACCCCGCGCCGGAGACGGCCGGCGGCCACGGGTCCGTCGACCGGCTCGACCCGGCCGGCTATCCGGAAATCCACCGTCCCCTGCGCGCTCGCGCCGATGGCAAGCCGGCCCAGACGCTGGTGTTCCTGCATGGGGGCAACGTCGCGAACTGGATGTGGGACCCGCAGGTGAAGGCCTTCCCGGCCTACCAGGTCTTCACCCCGCACCTGCCCGGGTTCGGGGCGCGCGCCGAGGAGGACTGGCGGGGGCTGGACAGCGCCGCGGACGACGTCGCCGCCTTCGTCGCCGAGGAGGTCGAGGACGGGCGCGTCCACCTGGTGGGGCTCTCACTGGGCGGGATCATCGGGCTGCGCGCCATCGCCCGGCATCCGGAACTGTTCGCCAGCGCCCTCTTTTCCGGCGCCTCCACGCGGCCGCTGGGCGCCGGCGCGCGGATGTCGGCCGCTGCCCAGCTGCGCTTCGGTGACGCCGAATGGTTCTGGAAGGTCCAGGCCGGGGCCTACGGCATCCCCGGCAACGCCCGCCGGATCTATTCCGACCACGGGCTGACACTGCGCCCGGAGAACATGAAGGCCATGCTGGACGAGGTCGCAGCCGGCGGCCTGCCGGAGGGGCTGGGGGACTACGCCGAGCGCCTGCTGATGGTTGCCGGTTCACGGGAGCCGGCCGTGGTGCGCAAGGGATTCGCCGATGTGGCAGCCCTGCGTCCGGAAACCTCCTTCCGGTTGGCCCCGGGAATGCACCACCAGTGGAGCATCGAGGACCCGCTGTTCTTCAACGCCATGGTGCGCGCCTGGATCGAGCGTGGCGCCATCCACCCGCGGCTGGAGCCGGTCCCGGGGCTCTGACCCTCCGGAGCCGGCCGGCACGGCCGTCCGGGGAGCGGAACGGCCCGTGACCTGGCCAATCCAGGTCACGGGCCGCCCAGGGTGCGGAGTTCCCCCCGGTGCCGCGCCCCCCGGTGCGCGCCGCCGTCGTCCTCCGCGGTCTGTGGGGTCAGGCAGCCAGCCAGAGGTCGGGTCCGAAGACCTCGTAGTGGATGTTGGTCGCCGGGATGCCCGCGGCGATGGCCTGGCTGCGCACGGCGCGCATGAACGGCAGCGGCCCGCAGAGGTACATGCGCGCGTCGTCCGGCAGCTCGACGCCGGTGAGGTCCATAAAGCCCTCGGCGGCGGTGGTGTCCTCCGACTTGGTCGTCACATCCTCGAGCCAGAGCTTCAGTTCGGCGTTGGGCAACGCCTCCACCGCCGAGCGCATCTGCTCCTTCAGGGCCCAGTTGTCCTCGCGCTGTTCGGCGTGGAGCACGAGGACCTGGCGCTCGGATTCGAGCTCGGCCAGGGACTGCAGCGCCGAGGCGCTGGGCGTGCAGCCGATGCCGGCGGTGGCGATGATGATCGGGCCGCCTTCCATGTCCAGGGTGATGTCGCCATAGGGATTGGACAGTTCGACGATGTCCCCGACCTGGAGGGCGGCGTGCATGAACGGGGAGACCTCGCCGCCGGTGTCGAGCTTGGTGGTCAGCACGCGCTCGGTGGTGGAGGAGACGGAATCGGAGAGCGAGTACTGGCGCACCTGGCGCAGCCCGTCGGCCAACGCGAGGCGGATGCTCACGAACTGCCCCGGCTTGGCCACGGTGACCGCGGTGTCGTCGGCCGGAGCGAAGCGGAAGGTGACGCAGTCCGTGCCCACGGCCTCGCGGCTGGTCAGCCGCCAGGGGGCGTAGATGCGGTCGTTGGCCTGCTCGGCGTAGAGGCCTTTCTCGATCTTGACCAGGGCGTCGGCCATCAGCCAGTACACCTCGGTCCAGGCGGTCACGACCTCGTCGGTGGCTGCCTCGCCCAGGTCCTCGGCGATGGCGGCGAAGAGGTGCTCGAAGACGATCTGGTACTGCTCCGGCTGGATGCCCAGCGAGGTGTGCTTGTGGGCGATGCGCGAGAGCACCGATTCGGGAAGCGACTCGGGGTGCTGGACCAGGTGGGTGGCGAAGGCCGCGATGCTGCCGGCCAGCGCCTTCTGCTGGGCGCCGTTCTGCTGGTTCGCCCGGCTGAACAACCCGTCGAGGAGTTCCGGCCGCGCGGCGAACATGCCCGCGTAGAACTTCTTGGTGATCTCCCCGATGCGCTCGCCGATGACGGGCAGGGTGGCTTCGATGACGGGGCGGGATGTTTCTGAGAGCATCGGATCTCCTGGAGTCGATTACTTGCCTCTGGGCGGCAAGTATTATGCTTTAGTTCTACACGGTGTAGAACTCAGGTGCAAATCCTTACGGGATCGACGGCAGGGGAAGGCGGGCCAGCGTCGGGGACGCGGCGAGTTCGCGGATGGTGGTGCCGTCCAATTCGGCGTAGAACGCGTCGCGAGCCCTCCGGAAGGCGGTTCGCAGGCGGCAGCCGGCGATCAACGGGCAGGTGGTGCCGTCCTCCCGGGTGCATTCGACCACGTCGGGCTGGTCATCCAGGGCGCGCAGAATCGATCCCGGCCGGGCATCCAGGCCACCGGTGCTGATGCGCACGCCGCCGGTACGGCCGCGCTGGACGTCCACGTGCCCCAGCTGGCCCAGGCGCAGCACGGCCTTGCTGACCTGGTTGTAGGGGATGCCGATGGCCGCGGCGATGTCCCGGCTGGTCTGCTGTTGCTCCGGGCGGGCCGCCAGGAGCATGAGGATCCGCAGGCAGACGTCCGGGAAGGCGTTGATCCTCATCGCCGCGACGGGGCGGGCATCAGGCCCAGATCCGCAGTTCGCCGGCTTCGGGGGAGGGGTCCTCGAACGTCCAGTCCCCGCCCTCCGTGGCTGGCGGGGTGTACGGCTGCACGACCGCGACGGCACCGCCGAGGCTGTGCTCGGCCATGACGTGGACCGCGTCCCGGTTCTCCTGCATCAGGGTCACGTCGGAGACCAGGGCGACAGCGGTGAACTGGTCGCGCTGGCCGGACAGCAACGTCACGAGGTCCTCCATCATCGCCTCGGCATCGATGTCCGCTTCCGGGTCCTCCTCGTTCTCGGGCGGCTGGACGGCCAGCAGGCGCAACTCGCCGTCCTCAGCAGCGTCGGGCTCGAGGCCGATGGCGAAGGGAAGGAAGACGCCCTGGGTCTCGAGCTGTTCACGGGCCACGCCCAGCGCGGTGCCGAGGACCTTGTTCAGGTCCTGGTGGGCTGCGTCGCCGAGTTCGGCCAGCCGGTTCTCCGGGGGGTTCTCGCTCATGCTTGGCTCCTGACGGTGGTGAGGACGGCGTCTCGGACGCGTTCCATGGTCTGGGGATCGACCGCTTCCCCGTTGTAGCGCAGGAAGGGCTCGGTGTTGGATGGGCGCAGGTTGAACCAGAAGGATCCGTCTGTCGCGCTCACCGTGGTCCCATCCAGCGTACCGACCACGGTGTCCTGCGTCGAAAACTCCTGCAGCACCCGGGCGACGGCGCCGTCCTTGTCGGCGACCTCGGAATTGATCTCGCCGGAGGAGAAGTACGGTTCGTACTCGGCGGCCAGCTCGCCCAGCGGCAGGTCCTGGGAGCCGAGGGCGGCCAGCACGTGCAGGGCCGCGAGCATGCCGGTGTCCGCGTTGAAGAAGTCGCGGAAGTAGTAGTGGGCGCTGTGCTCGCCGCCGAACACGGCGCCCTCCGCGGCCATGACCGCTTTGATGAAGGAGTGCCCCACCCGCGTGACCACCGGGCGTCCGCCGTCGTGCTCCACCAGTTCCGGGACGGCGCGGGAGGTGATCAGGTTGTGGATGATGACGGGGGCCTGCTCGCCCGCGGCCCGGGCGCGGGCGATCTCCCGGCGGGCCACCAGCGCGGTGATGGCCGAGGGGGAGACCGGGGCGCCGGACTGGTCGATGACGAAGCAGCGGTCCGCGTCGCCGTCGAAGGCCAGCCCGATGTCGGCCCCGTGCTCGACGACGGCGGCCTGCAGGTCCCTAAGGTTCTCCGGTTCCAGCGGGTTGGCCGGGTGGTTGGGGAACGTGCCATCGAGGTCGAAGTACAGCGGAACGATCTCCAGGGGCAGCCCCGGCAGCAGGGCATCGC
>DATNBS010000059.1:0-7753 GCA_035571895.1 Arthrobacter sp.
CCGGGACCCCGCCAGCGCTCCCCTGCGGGATCTGATGCGGGAGCTGGTGCGGATCCGGTGCGGGATCCGGTGCGGGCCTGGTGTCGGGCCCCGCGCGCGAAGCTACCCACGGGTTCGGCGGATGGCGGCGACGGTGAGACAATGGAAGCCAAGCCCACGGAAGAAACATGAGCGAGAAACCCCACCACCTGAACGCACATTCCCCTGCCGGCCATCCGCAACGGATCACCGACGCCGATGAGGCGCGCTCGGCGGACATGCACTCGCGGACCGTCAAGTACACGATCTCGATGAGCGTGCGCCTGGCCTGCTTCATCGCCGCCTTCTTCGTGCATGGCTGGCTGCAGGTCGTCATGCTCGTCCTCGCCGTCATCCTGCCCTACTTCGCCGTGATCGTCGCCAATGCCAGCGGTGCCGACCTGGACAAGCGGACCACGTCCAACTACTACGACGGCGGTGCCCCCGCGGCCCTGACACCGGGCGGCACCGAGGGGTGGGGTGAGGGGTCGGACGCTGGTGCCGGCGCAGGGACGGGCGCTGGCCGGACCGACGACGGGCGGACCGGCACCGATTCGCCCAGCACCGAGGCTCCCAGCACCAACGCGGCCGGCACGACCGGCAGCACCCAGGCTGCCGGCGCGGCCGGATCCGCAGGCTCCGCCGGAGCAGGACTGGACGCACCCCGGGAGACGGACCCCGCCTCCGAGGACGTGCTGCCCGGCGAGTGGTACGAGCCGCAGGAGGGCCCCGCCCACCCCCACGACGCCCAGGCCGGACACCGGCGGAGGGACAGGCACCGCGGATGAGCATCTTCGACCAGCTCTCCGGTGTCGACGGCCCGGCCGAGCCCCTCTGCTCACGGAAGGGCTGCCGCCAGGCCGCGGCCTGGCAGCTGCTCTGGAACAACCCCCGCATCCATGCGCCCGAGCGGCGCAAGATCTGGTTGGCCTGCGACGACCACCGTGGCTGGCTCACCGCCTATCTGACCGAGCGCGGCCTGTTCAAGGAGTCGCGCCCGCTTTCCGACAACGCCCAGGAGGGCTGAATCCGTGTACCGATTCCTGGCCAGCACGCGCTGGCTCGGCTGGCTGCTGCTGGTGTGCGTCTTCGCGGCCGCCTGCGTGGGGCTGGGCCGCTGGCAGATGAACCGGCTCGACGAGGCCCGGGCCGACAATGCCCGCGTGGAGGCCAACTACGACGCGCCCGCGGTCGACTTCGGGCAGGCACGCCCCTACTTCGATTCGCTGCCCGAGGACAAGGCCTGGACGCCGGTGGCGATGACCGGGACCTACCTGGCCGACGACACGCTGGTGGTGCGCAACCGGCCGCTCAACGGGTCGCCGGGCTACGAGGTCCTGGTGCCCTTCAAGACCACCCAGGGCACCGTCGTCGTCATCGACCGGGGCTGGCTGCCCATTGGCGATGACACGGCCGGCCGGCCCGATGCCGTGCCCGCTCCCCCGCGCGGGACCGTGGAGGTCACCGCACGCCTGAAGGTCGGCGAGCCGTCGGTCCCGCGCAGCGCCCCCGAGGGCCAGGTCGCCTCGATCGAACTGCCGCACATCGCCGACGTCCTGGGCTACCGGGTAGCCACGGGCGCCTACGGGATCCTGGCCAGCGAGGACCCGGCGGTCTCGACCATGCCCCAGCCGCTCGAACGCCCCGCCGTCGAGGAGGGGAACCACCTCTCGTACTCGCTGCAGTGGTTCGCCTTCGGCGTGCTCGCCTTCGTGGGGCTCGGCTACGCGGCGCGCCAGCAGGCGCGGATCAACCGGGAGGACGCGCAGGAGGCCGCCGAAGCGGAGGCCGCGGGCGTGCAGGTGCTGCATTCGGCCTACCGCGCCCCGCGGCAACGGCCCACCCGCCGCCGTGGCAACACGCCCACCGACGAGGAGATGGAGGACGCCTACCTCGACCGGTTCGAGGACCAGGCCCACCGGTAGGCCCACGGGGAGGGAGAGCAGCCTGCCGGCCGGCAGGCAACCAACCGGCAGGTACCCGCCGTGCAAATTCCCGCTGGCACGAGCCCACCTGCCGCCCGGCGAATGCTAGGCGAGGGTGACGAGCTCCAGGTAGTCGTCGCTCCAGAGGTCCTCGTCGCCGTCGGGCAGCAGGACCACGCGTTCGGGGTTCAGGGCAGCCACCGCGCCCTCGTCGTGGCTGACCATCACGACGGCGCCGGGGTAGTTGCCCAGGGCGTTGAGGATCTCCGCGCGGCTGGCGGGGTCCAGGTTGTTCGTCGGCTCGTCGAGCAGCAGCACGTTGGCGCTGGAGGCGACGATCGTGGCCAGGGCCAAGCGGGTCTTCTCGCCGCCGGAGAGCACGCCGGCCGGCTTGTCGACGTCGTCGCCGCTGAACATGAACGATCCCAGGATGCCGCGGACCTCGGCATCACCCAGGTGGTCCGGGGCGGCCGAGCGCATGTTCTCCAGGACCGTGCGCTCGGTGTCGAGGGTGTCATGCTCCTGGGCGTAGTAGCCGATCTTCAGCCCGTGGCCCGCAATGACCTCACCGGTGTCGGGCTCGCCCACGCCGGCGAGCATCCGCAGCAGCGTGGTCTTGCCCGCGCCGTTCAGCCCAAGGATGACGACCTTGGAGCCGCGGTCGATGGCCAGGTCGACGTCCATGAAGATCTCCAGCGAGCCGTAGGACTTGCTGAGGTTCTTGGCCATCATGGGGGTCTTGCCGCAGGGGGCCGGGTCGGGGAAGCGCAGCGCCGCGACGCGGTCCTGCGCGCGGACCTCCTCGAGGCCGCCCATCAGGCGGTCGACGCGCTTGAGCATGCTCTGCGCCGCCGAGGCGCCGGAGGCCCGGGCCTTCATCTTGTTGGCCTGGGCCAGCAGCGTGTTGGCCTTCTTCTCGGTGTTGGCCCGCTCGCGCCGGCGGGACCGCTCGTCGGTCTCGCGCTGTTCGAGGTAGCGCTTCCAGCCGAGGTTGTAGAGGTCCATGGTGGCGCGGTTGGCGTCGAGGTGGATGACCTTGTTGACCGTGGCCTCGAGCAGACCGGTGTCGTGCGAGATCACCATGAGCCCGCCCTGGTGGTTGCGCAGGAATTCGCGCAGCCAGGCGATGGAATCGGCGTCGAGGTGGTTGGTCGGCTCGTCCAGCAGCAGGGTCTCGGCGTTGGCGTAGAGGATGCGGGCCAGTTCCACGCGGCGGCGCTGGCCGCCGGAGAGCGTGTCCAGGGTCTGGTTCAGCAGGCGCTCGGGAAGGGCGAGGTTGTTGCAGATCGCCGCCGCCTCGGCCTCGGCGGCATAGCCGCCGCGGGACATGAACTCGGCGTCGAGCCGGTCGTAGCGGTTCATCGCCTTGGTGCGGATGGACTCGTCCTCGCTGCCCATCTCGTCCTGGCACTTCTTCAGCTTCGTGACGATCTCGTCGAGGCCGCGGGCCGAGAGGATGCGGTCGCGGGCCAACTGCCCCATGTTCGGCGTGCGGGGGTCCTGCGGCAGGTAGCCGACGGACCCGTTGCGGATCACCGTTCCGCCGGTCGGCTCGGACTCCCCGGCCAACACGCGGGTCATGGTCGTCTTGCCGGCGCCGTTGCGTCCGACCAGTCCGATCTTGTCCCCCTGGTCGATGCGGAAGGAGACACCCTCCATCAGGAGTCGAGCGCCGGCGCGGAGCTCGAGGTCGGCAACGGAAATCAATGGAAACCTCTCGAACGGGATGTGGTGCGCTGACACGCAACCTTTCCAGTGTACGCGCGCTGCCCGCAGCGCGCCGAGGGTGACGGGCCCCACAACGCTTCCCCGCCACCGTGGTCCCGCCTTGAACACCGATCAAGTATCATGGTCGGCATGACGAACGACTCACTCCAGGCAGCCCGGCGACCGGTCCAGCGCACCCCGTGGGGCGCCCGCGACCTGGGACTGGTCTCGGTGTTCGCCGCGCTGCTGGCCGCCCTGACCCTCGTCCCGGCCATCCCCGTCGGCCCGCTGGGGGTCCCCATCACGCTGCAGACCCTTGCGGTCTCGCTGGTCGCCCTGTGCCTGGGCTCGCTGCGCGGCACCGCCAGCGTCCTGCTCTACCTCGTCGTGGGCCTGGCCGGGGTGCCGGTCTTCGCCCGCTTCACCGGAGGCCTGGGCGTCCTGGCCGGCCCCACCGCAGGCTACCTGCTGGCCTTCCCCCTCGCCGCCCTGGTCGCCGGGGCGCTGGCGACCCTCGTGCTGCGCCGGACCCGCCGTGCCCGGGTCCTGTGGCTGTTCGCCGCCGCCATGGCCGGTTCGATCCTGGTCACCCACCCGCTGGGCATCCTGGGCATGAGCCTCAACGGGCACCTCCCGCTGGGCCAGGCGGCCCTGGTGGACCTGGCCTACTGGCCGGGTGACCTGGTGAAGAACCTCGTCGCCGCCCTGGTCGCCGCCACCGTCTTCAAGGCCTTCCCCCGCCTGGCCCGTCGCGACTTCGCCGCCTAGGGCACCGCGTGATCAGCTTCCACGAGGCCGGGGTCAGCGTCCCGGATCCCGCCGGGACCGGGGCGGATGCCGTCCTGCTCGAGCCGGCCACCCTCGAACTCGCCGAGCAGCGGATCGCCGTCATCGGGGCCAATGGGTCGGGCAAGTCCACGCTCCTGCGCCTGGTCAACGGGCTCGCCCGCCCCACCTCCGGACGCGTCACAGTTGACGGCCGGGACACCGTCCGCGAGGTCGCGGCCGTCCGCCGCCGGGTCGGCTTCCTGTTCAGCGACCCGCTCTCCCAGCTGGTCATGCCGCTGGTCCGCGAGGACGTGGAGCTCTCGCTGAAGGCAACCATCAGGAACAAGGCACGACGCCGGGAGGCTGCGCTGCGCCATCTCGGCACCCTGGGATTGGCCCACCTTGCCGAACGCAGCGTCCACGACCTCTCCGGCGGCGAACGCCAGCTCGTCGCCCTGGCCAGTGTGCTCGCCACAGGCCAGGGCATCCTCGTCGCCGACGAGCCGACCACCCTGCTGGACTTGCGCAACAACGTGCTGCTCCAGGACACCCTCTACGGACTCGGCCAGCAGGTCGTGTATGCCACCCACGACCTCGACTTCGCCGCCCGGGCCGACCGGGCACTGGTCGTCGACGCGGGCCGCATCGTCCACGACGGCGATCCCCACGAAGCCGTCGACCGCTACCGCCGGCTGGCCCTGGACCCGCAGCGCGGTCGCCGCTGATGCGTGGCCACGCCCTGCTGATCGGCCTGCGGATCCCGGGCCGCTCCCCCGTCCACCGGGCCCCGCTCTGGTTGAAGTACCTCGTGCTGGTCGCCTGCGGCGCGGCCCTGGTGCTGTGGCGCTCCCCGGGCACGACGGCGGTCCTGCTCTCCCTGGGTCTGGTCCTCTTCGCACTGGCGGGGCGCCGCGTCCTGGCGGCCTGGGCCGCACCGCTTCGCTTCCTGTGGTGGATCCTGCTCCTGCTCGGCGTCTACCAGTGGTGGATGAACGGCCCCTGGGCCGCCTTCATGGTGGTCGGCGGGATGCTCGCCGCCGTGCAGCTGGCACGCCTGCTGCTGTTGACCACCGAACAGACGGACCTCGTGGATGCCCTGGGCAGGGTCTCCGCACCCCTTCGGGTGATCGGGGTCAACCCCGAGGTCGTCGCACTGGCCGTGGGGCTCATGCTGCGCAGCATCCCGGCCATGCTGGGCTGCATCGCCGATGTCGCCGATGCCGCCCGGGCCCGGGACCTGGCACGGAACCCGGTGGTCCTGGCCGGCCCGGTGGTTGTCTCGGCCGTCGCCTTCGCCCAACAGACCGGTGACGCCTTGGCCGCCCGGGGCATCCTGGACCACGGCCCCGGCGACGGCGTACCGGACGATGACACCTAGGACAATTGCACCTAGGACATCGACACCCAGGGCCATGACACCGTGGACGGGAACGCCTTGGGTGAAAGCGCCCCGGATGGCGGTTCCGACACTGGCCCTGCTCCGGATGGCGGCATCCAGGAGGGCAACGGTCGCGACGACCGACGCCTTTGACTCCGGAGCTGGTTCGCAGGCCTGCCGAATGCCTCCGCGCCAGGTTCCGCTGCCATCTTCACTCCTCCGCTCCCCCATTCCGCTTCTGCTACCCGCTTTTCGGGGCCACTTCCGCAGTGCGCTTCCGCTCTCTGCTTCCCCGGCCCACTTCTGTAAGTGGCTTCTGCGGCCCGCTTCCGCACTCTGCTTCCCCAGCCCGCTTCTGTAGCGGAAGGCCACGGCCGCCGGGCTCCACGGGAGATACCTCGGTCTTCCTCAGGCCAATGATGACGCCCTTCTTCCCCCTCACAGTTCTGGTTCCGGTGGTCTTGTCCACGGTTGGTTCCGTCTTGCCCAAAGTGTCGGTGCCAACTGGAAGAGTGGGGTCATGGAAGAGGTTCCGGAGCTGGTCGAGGTCACTGGATGGGGCCTGACCCGTGCAACGGGCCCGATGGTCTCGGGCTCCCAGCGCCTGAAGGCAGCCGAGGCCCTGGCCCGGTTCGCCGAGGCCGAGAAGTTCCGTGCCGCTGCCATGCTCCACGACGAGGCCCAGCACGCCGTGGACCCCCGCCTGGAAGCCCGGGAGAACCGGCCCGGCATGCAGATCTCGCTGCGCACCGGACGGATCATGTCCTACGCCGCCACCGAAAGCGCGGTCATGGAGATCGCCCTGGTGACCAGCATCTCCCCCGGCCAGGCCCACCGCGTGCTCGAACAAGCCGAAACCCTGGTCATGGACACCCCAGAGGTCCTCGAATCCATGGCCCAGGGCCGGATCGGGACCGCCCACGTCCAAAGGATCCTCGAACACACCCGGAACATCGTCCCCGACCCGCTCCCCGTGCCCCGCAAGGACGCCGACGAAGCCACTAAGGAGGAATGGGAACGCGAGGTCGCCCACCGCGCGGCCAAGGCCCGGACCGACCGGCGGGACTTCGGCGCCGACATGCTCGCCGTCGCCCCCGGCAAGTCCCCCTCCCAACTGCGCACCCGGGGACGGCAGGTCCTGGAAAAGTACTACGGCCACGGCTTCACCAAACGCTCCCGCACCGCCCTGCGCGACCGGCGGATCACCCTGGAGGAAGCCCAGGACGGCATGACCTGGTTCTCCGGCTACCTACCCACCGCCAGCTGCCAGGCGATCTTCTCGAAGATCGATTCCATGGCCCGGCTCTTGAAGGCCGACCCCGACTCCGCCGCCGCCGTCTCGCAGGCAGCCGCGCAAGCCGGCCGCACACCGGCCGAACCCGAACCGGACCCCGCCGAAACGCGCACCATGGACCAGCTGCGGGCCGACGTGTTCATCGACACCGTCTTGAACGGGCCACGCGGCCAAGGACTCGAAGCCGTCGACGCCCAGGTCTACGTGGCGATCCCCGCCACCATGCTCCCCGGCACCCCCGCAGGACCCACCACCACGAACACCACGCCATCCGATGGTGGATCCGGACTCATCGGCACCCCGGCACAAGAGACCAGCACCAGTACCGGCACCGTCGCGACGGCTGAGCTGCCACCGGGCTCACCGGTTCCCACACTGCTCGGCGCGGGCCCCATCGACCAGGAATCCGCAGCCCGGCTGATGAACGCCGCCAAGACCTGGTGGCGCCTCATCACAGACCCCATCACCGGCGCCGTCATCACCTTCGGCCAGGACCGCTACCGCCCCACCGCCGCCCAACGCGCCGCCCTGGCGTTCCGCGACGGCGGATGCACCACCCCCGGCTGCACCGGCACCGCCCGCCACTGCGAAGCCGACCACACCCGCGAATGGCAGGACGGCGGCCCAACGGACCTGGCCAACCTCCAGTTAAGATGTCGTCGC
>DATNBS010000060.1:0-5928 GCA_035571895.1 Arthrobacter sp.
GCGCCGTCCGGGCACGCCGCCGAGTGCCACTTCCCGCTGGCCGACCGGGCGGAGGCCGGGTTGGCTGCCGGTGCCACCACGGCGTGAGCCCGGGGGAGTACCTGGTCCTGGCGCTCGCCCTGCTGGTGGGATCGGGACTTCAGGGCTCGATCGGTTTCGGGGCGGGACTGGTCGCGGCCCCGGTCATCGCCCTGGTCCGTCCCGACCTGCTTCCGTCCCTCGTGGTCTGTTCGGCGTTGGTCATCACCTCCGTGGTGACCATCCGTGAGCGCTCCGAACTCGACCTTCGCGGCGCCGGTTGGGCGCTGGCCGGCCGCATCCCCGGCTCGGCCATTGGCGCCTGGATGGTGGTGGCGATCTCGACCACCGCGTTGTCCTGGGTGGTCGCCCTGAGCGTCCTGCTGGGCATCGGGTCCGCCTTCCTGGGCTGGCGGCCGGCTCCGTCGCGCCCCCTCCTCATCGGGGCCGGCGCTTTGTCGGGGATCATGGGGACCTCCACTTCCATCGGCGGGGCGCCGATGGCGATCGTCTGGCAGGGCCAGGAACCGGCCCGGCTGCGCGGGACCATGAGCGCCTTCTTCCTCGTGGGATCCGCGGCCTCGCTGCTTCTGCTGGCTTCAGCCGGCGCCGTGTCCACGGGATCCCTGGCGGCCTTCGCATCGCTGGTGCCGTTCGTGCTGGCCGGGGTGGCCCTGTCCCGTCTGTTCAACCGGCTGCTCGATGCGGCACGGCTGCGCGTTCTCGGATTGGCCGTCTCCGCCGGTGGGGCCGTCCTGTTGGCGGTCCGGCTGCTGGCCGGTGCCTGACAGACGGTTCTCGGAAGCCAAACCGGGCGGCGCCGGCCGGGTCCCGCGCCGCTCCGGCATACACCACGACTCGTGCCGCCACACTACCGCGGGGGAAGGTCCAGCAGCCTGGCGCCGTTGTCCCACAACACGGCCCGCAACCAGTCGTCGCCCAGACCCAGCCGGGCCAGGGCCTGCAGTTGGTGGGCATACGGATAGGGGATGTTGGGGAAATCGGAGCCCAGGACGATCCGATCGCGCAGCCCCGGCAGCCGCTCGACGTACCCCTGTGGCATCGGGGCGAACTCGTTGGTGAAGTCGGTGCCGACCATGGTCGTGTCCAGGTGGACCCCGGGGTAGATGTCGGCCACGTCGGCGAACGCCTCGTATTCGGGCATGCCCATATGAGCGATGACCAGCACCAACCGAGGGTGGCGCTCCAGCAGCCGGTGCACCGGGACCGGCCCCGTGAATTCCCCGCTGCTGGGGGCGGACCCGGCGTGGATCACCACCGGGACCTGGGCCTCCTCGAGGGCCTGCCAGGCGTCGTCGAGCCGTGGATCGGCGGGGGAAAAGCCCCCGACCTTCACGTGGACCTTGAACAGCCGGGCACCGCGCGCGACCTCCTCGCGGACCTGCTCGCCGACGCCGGCCTCCGGGAAAAACGTCGCGCAATGCACCCCGCCCGGAACCCGGGCGGCGAACCCGCGACTCCAGTCGTTCAGCCAGGCCGCCATGCCCGGCTTGTGCGCATAGGACAGGGCCGGGATTGCTTGGAGCCCGACAGCGCGCAAGGACTGCAAGCGTGTCTGCTCGTCCGTGCGGTAATGGATCGGCCACGCCCTGCCGTAGTTCTGCTCGGCCGCGTCGAAGTAGTCCCAGACTTTGCGCAACATCGGTTCGGGGAGGAAGTGGACATGGATGTCGGCCAACCCGGGAAGGCCCAGGTCCCGCAGGAAGGCCGGGATGTCGGCGTCCGATGCCGGCCCCTGGGGTGTGGTGCTCATCGGTCCTCCTCGACGCCTGCGGCGGGAGGGGCCCGCCGTCGGCAGTCTAGGCGGGAACCCTGGGCGACGGCGAATCCCCGCGCACCACGTGTCTCAGCGCCCTGCCGTGGGCGAGTGCCTCGACATTGGCGGCGATGTCCGCCGCTCTTCCCACGAACGTCGCGGTCGCGTGCCCGGAATAGTGCGGGGTCACCACGACATTCGGCAACGCCGTGAAGTCGAGGTCGGCCGGCGGCGTCCGCCCCGGTTCCGGCGCCCCCCACCACACGTCGAGGGCCGCCCCGCCGATGCCCCGACCGGTAGCGGCCGGTGCCGCCAGGGCGGCGTAGAGCGCCCGCTGGTCGACGACGGGGCCCCGGGCGACGTTGACCAGCAGCGCGTCGGGGCGCATTGCGTCCAGCTCGCGCGCTCCGATCAGGCCCCGGGTCGCCTCCGTGAGGGGAACGGTCACGACCACGACGTCGGATTCCTCCAGCAGGCGTGGCAGGTCCAGGGCACCGCCCACCCACCGTGGTGCGACCCCGGCGGGCAAGGGGGCCGAGGGGTCGGTCCGCACCGCCACCGTGTCCATGCCCCAGGCCGAGGCCAGGCGGATCGTTTCGGCGCCGATGCCCCCCAGGCCGATCGTGCCCAGCGTCAGCGCATCGAGCGTCCGGTGTGCTGGAACAGCCGAATCGGCCGCCAGGTTCCTCCATTGCCCGCGGCGCAGGGCGGCGTCGGTGGGCACCAGGCGCCGTTCCAGGGCCAGGACCGACATCATCACGTGCTCGGCGATGGGCCGGGCATGGTGGAACGTGTTGGCCACCAGCACCCCCGGGGGCAGCGAGTCGACGGCGACCCGGTCCAGGCCGGCGCCCGTCACCTGGACCAGGGAGGCGCCGCATCCGACCGCCGCCTCGGCGGACAGGCGGGCACAGACCAGCACATCGCAGCCCGCCAGTGCCGCGGGAAGCCGCTCGTCCTGCGGATCGGTCAGGAAGGTCCACTCGTGGCGGGGTGCGCCGTCGAGCAGATGCACGGCAAAGCGTTCGATGATCGGGTCCGTGACCAGCACCCGCAGCCGGCGTGCGGTGCCGGTCACCACCGCGGTGCCTTCAGTTCATAGTTCGGATGTACCCGCCGCATGTAGCCGGTGTCGTCGCGTTCGCGGATGCCGCAGTCCAGGTATTGGCGGTGGAGGCGCTCGAGCGCCTCGGGATCCACATCGATGCCGAGCCCCGGCGTGGTGGGAACGGCGACGGCACCGTCGCGGAACGCCAGGACGCCGGGCACGACGACGTCGTCCTCCGGGTTCTTCCACGGCCAGTGGGTGTCGCAGGCGTAGTCGAGGTTCGGGGTCGCCGCAGCCAGGTGGACCATTGCGGCCAGGCTGATTCCCAAGTGCGAATTCGAATGCATGGACAGCCCCAGCCCAAACGTCTCGGCCAAACCAGCGAGCGTCTGCGACCGTCGAAGTCCGCCCCAGAAATGGTGGTCGGAGAGCACGATGTCGACCGACCCGGCGGCTATGGCCGGCGGGATGTCGGCGAAACTGACGACGCACATGTTGGTCGCCAACGGGAGCCGCGTCTGGCGTCGTACCTCGGCCATGGCTTCGAGCCCTGTGGTGGGATCCTCGAGGTATTCGAGGTGGGATTCCAAACGGTGGGCCATCGCGACCGAGGTGGGGACATTCCAGGCGCCGTTGGGATCGATGCGGAGGGCCACCCCGGGGAATTCGGAGTGCAGTGCCTCGATGGCCCCCGCCTCCTCGTCTGGCGGGAAGACGCCGCCCTTGAGCTTGAGCGCCGTGAACCCGTAGTCCCGGACCATGCGGCCGGCCTGGCTCACGATGCCCGCTGCGTCCAGCGCCTCGCCCCACGCATCGGCGGGGGCCCCGGGGTGGCCGGCCCACTTGTAGAACAGGTAGCCGCTGAACGGAACGGATGCGCGCACGGCGCCACCTAGCAGGTCGCTCACGGGGACGCCCAGCAGCCGGCCTTGGATGTCCAGGGCGGCCACGTCGAACGCCGACAGGACGCGGTCGGCGGTGGAGGAACCGGTGACCATGCCACTCATGCCGTGCCCACCACGGCTGGCGTCGCCGTCCAGTGCGCGGGTGATGAGGGCGCGCAGGGCATTGATGTTGAACGGGTCGGACCCGAGCACGGCGTCGGCTGCCAACCGCAGCCGTACCAGGTGTGCCGCATCGCCGTACGTCTCGCCGAGGCCCGTGGTTCCGGCATCGGTGTGGACCTGGACGATGGCCCGCAGCGCGAAGGGTTCGTGGACGCCGACGGTGTTCAGCAGCGGAGGGTCGGCGAAGGCCACGGGCGTGATGTCGACCGAGGTGACGCTGACACGATCCAGGTCGGGGGACGGGACTGGGACAGCCGGTGAGGTGGTGGGGATGGGGGAAGACATGCGTTCCTTTCGGTCCGGCAGGGTGCCTTTTCCAACGGTAGGTCCCACAATCGATGCCTGTCCAAGCTAAGATCTGCACTAGAGAATGCAAGGAGTGAATCGATGTTTTCGCTGGTCCAACTGGAATCCTTCGTCGCCGTGGCCGAGGAGCTCCACTTCGGTACGGCCGCGCTGCGGCTGAACATGACGCAGCCACCACTGAGCCGCCAGATCCAGATGCTGGAACGCGAACTGGATGCCCGCCTGTTCGAACGCAGCAGCCGCCGCGTCGAATTGACCGAGGCAGGCCAGACGCTGCTCCCCGCGGCCCGCCGGATCCTTGACCTGTGCACGAAGACCGACCTCGATGTGCGCCGGGTCGCCACCGGGGATGCCGGTTCCATCATCATCGGCTACACGGCCATCGCGGGCCAGACCGGGCTGCCGCCGATTTTGAGGTTGGTGAAGGAACAACTTCCCGGGGTGTCGCTCGTCTTGCGCGAAGCGGTCTCCACCGATCAGTTGGACATGCTCTCGAACGGCTCCATCGATCTCGGCCTGTTGCGCCCAGTGGTTTCGCGTGCCGGCATCGTGGACCGGCGGGTCCTGGACGACCGCATGGTGGCGGCGTTTCCGGTTGGCCACGAACTCGCCACCGGTAGGGGCGTCATGATCCGTGAACTGGATTCCCTGCCCTTGATGATGTATTCCACTGCGGAGGCCCGCTACTTTCACGACTTGGTCCTGCGGCTCTTCGACAGCGCTGGAGCGCGGGCCAACGTCACCCAATTCGCCAGCCAGATCCCGGCGCTCCTGGCCTTCGTGGCCGCTGGATTGGGCATAAGCCTCGTGCCTGCATCGACGATGCGTTGGGCGCCGAAGGAGGTCGCGTTCGAGGAACTCAACGGGCCCGCTGGGTTGGCCCAGCTCAACCACGCGAACCTCCATCTGGCGTGGAACGAGTCCAACGGGAACCGGTCGGTCGCCAGGCTGCTGGAGCTGATCCTCGCGGAGGATGGCGGGATCTTCGCCGAGGTGTAGGAGCCGGACATGATGAAGGCCCCAGTCTGGGGGAAGACTGGGGCCTCTTTTTCATCACTCGCACCTTGATGAGGTGTTTAAGACACTAGGGCCCGAAGCTTTGTGCAAGCTGTACGCACGGTGGGCGTTTGCCCGGCATCCCAGCTCTACTGCTCGCTGTGGCCGGCTTCCAGCTTGTGCGCGCGGACGGCCGCGGGATCGCGCCCGCTCCAGATTTTGATGACCGCCCACCCCACGGCGGTCAGCGGTACGGAGAGCACGGCGCCGACGATGCCGCTGAGCACGGTGCCGATGGTCAGGGCCAGCAGGATGACCAGGGCATGCAGGTGCAGAGCCTGGCCCATGACGACCGGCTGCAGGAAGTTGCCTTCTAGTTGGTTCACCAGGACCACGACGCCAAGCACGATCAGGGCCACCACCGGACCGTTGGCCACGAGGGCCACGAGGGTGGCCAGGATGCCGGCGAAGGTCGCACCGACGATGGGGATGAAGGCGCTGATGAAGACGATGGCGGCCAGCGGCAGGGCCAGTGGCACGTTCAGGATCCACAGGGCGACCCCGATGCCGCTGGCATCGACCAGGGCGACTATTGCCGTGCCGCGGACGTAGCCGCCGAGCGTGCTCTGGGTGCGGTCCCCGCTGGCCTGCCACTGGGCCAAGTGGCTGCGGGGGATCCAGGACAGGAAGAAGGCCCAGATCTTGTCACCGTCCTT
>DATNBS010000061.1:0-4722 GCA_035571895.1 Arthrobacter sp.
AGACGCCCCTCTGGGGACCCCGTGAAACGGTGCCCGCGGGAGCGGCGAGAAAGGGATGGAAATGACGGATATGGATACCGCCACGCGACACGAGGGATTCGAAGGGATCCTGTCCTTTGAATTGCCGGCCCCCTGGGCCGCGGAGAAGCTGCGTCCCGAAGTCGAGCTTTTCGGCAGCATGCCTCCCGTCGAGGGGGAATTCACCCCCAACGTGGTGGTCACCGTCAACCCCTTTGCCGGGTCCTTGCCCGATTTCTGCCAGCGTGCGGCCTCCGGGATCGTGGCCTCCCTGACGGAGGGACGGATCGTCGACATCGACGACTGGGCCTATCGTTTCGAGCCGCCGGGAGAGGACGGACAGACTCCAGTCGACGAGCTCGGGCTGCCCCTGGCCCGGCACGCCGGCCGGACCATCGAATACACCCACCGGGCGCCCATCGGCCGGACCGTCAGCGGCGTGGACTATCTTGTCCTCCTGGACGGATGGGCGATCCAGATCAGCACCACCACCGCGATGCAGACACGGCAGCTCTTCGAGGACGAATTCGTCACCATCGCCAGGTCGGTGACGGCGATGCACGCGGCCGAGAGCCACGAGGTGCCATCCGGGGCCGCCGCTGACACCAGGCCTGTCGATGGCGGAGCGCTCGATGCCGTCGCCACCAAGGCGCGGGGAACCGCATCGGAGGACTACTCGTTCTACCAGGCCGCCGGTTCCTGGATCGGCGAGGGAACCTGGATGTCCGGAGCGGCCATTGCCCGGATGGGCGAACTCGAGGATTCGGTCCTCGGCCGCCTTTCGATGGGTGGCGATCCCGTGCTGGAGGAGTTGCGTGCACTCGGTGTCCTGGAAGGCGGGCGCCTCAGTGAGATCGGCGACGTCATGGCAACGGCCTTGAACAACGCACCGACGCGGTTGCGGCTCACGGGTCGGTTCCTCGACGTCGAGACCACCCTGCAGGCCTTCGCAATCGGGGACCTGGCCCTCGTCGCCGCCGAACCGGGCTACGGTCCGCGCGTGCTCAACCAGCCATGGAATCCGGACGATCCATCCCTGTTCAACGTGCAACTGATTCCGCTGAGCGAACTCTCGTCCTGCGCCTCCCGTTGGGCGGGCGCCGGACCCGCCTGGAATCTCCACGTCGCGCCCTTCCTGCTTGAATCCGGGCAGCTGGACGAGCGGTTCGCGGGCGAGGCCCCGATGCCTACCGGGGCGGACGAGGTCATGGAACAGGTCTGGAACCAGCCGTGGTTCATCTGGCAGATCGAGGCCGAAGGCGAGGCCACGGCGATCGAGCCCGTGACGTATGTCAATGCGGGCATCCGGGGGAACTACCGCATCGGCCAGATGGAGGATCCGGCGACCGGCACCGACAAGCCGGCCATGTGGGCCACGGACAGTTCGTATATCCTGCGGCAGCTCGAGGACGTGCTGCAAGCGGTGGTCTTCGGCCGCGACGTCCAGTTGGGCTGACCGCCGTCCGGCTGCTGCCGACCGCGTAGAATCGATGCGCCCCCGCAACGAAAAGGAACGCATTGGCCAAGCTCTACTTCCGCTACGGCGCGATGAACTCCGGCAAGTCCACCGGCCTGCTGCAAGTCGCCTTCAACTACGAGGAACGCGGACAACGCGTGCTGCTGGCCAAGCCGGAAGTCGATACCAAGGGCGATGACCAGATCGTGTCCCGGCTGGGCATGACGCGGGGCGTCGACTTCATGATCCCCGTGGGGGCTTCGGCGGCAGAGCTCTTCGACGCCCATGCCGCGGGAGACGACCCTGATGCCCTCCTGGAACACGTCGACCAGAAGCCCGTGGCCTGCCTGCTGGTCGACGAGGCCCAGTTCCTGGCCCCCGACCAGGTCGACGACCTGTTCCGCATCGCCGTCCAGCGAAACGTCCCCGTGCTCGCCTACGGGATCCGCACCGACTTCCGGACCCGCATGTTCCCCGGCGCCCACCGGCTGATGGAACTGGCGCACACCCTGGAGGAACTCAAGACCATCTGCCGGTGCGGTCGCAAGGCCATCTTCAACACCCGCAGGATCGGCGACGAGGTGGTCTTCGATGGCGACCAGGTGGCCATCGACGGGCAGGACGTCTGGTACGAATCGCTCTGCGGGTCCTGCTACCTGGAGGCCTCGGGCGGCAAGCTCGGCGCCTGATCCGCCGTCTCCGCTTACCGGGACTTGCCATCCGCCGTCGTCTTCACTTTGGCCCGGCCGCGGCGGAAGATGAACCCATGGGTACCGATGCGGCCTCCGGCGATGTCACCGCCTACACGGCCAGCGAACTGATCCGCCTGCCGCGACCACGGGTGTGGTTCCTGCTGACGGACTTCACCGCCGCCCCGCTGTGGCTGCCCGGGGTCACCGAGATGCACGCCGATGGCCCTGTGGCCACCGGAGTCGACGTGGACGTGCATGTCGGGAGCCACGTGCGCACGCATACGGTGTCGAGTTTCATCCCCGAGCACGAGCTGTGCATCTCCACCGGTGATGGCGACGTCCACACCACCTATGCATACCGTCTGGCCGACAGCGGTGACGACACCCTGCTGCAGCTGGCCATCGAGGTGGTGGTCTCCGAGGCGCTGGCTGCCGAAGCGGAGGGGATCCGGGCCTCGGCGGCGGCGGACGGCGACGGGCAGCTGCCCCGGTTCCGCCGGTATGCCGAACTCGCGCCCTGACCCGCTTCGCCGCACCGGCCCGGCCGCACAGTGCCGGCTACTGGCCCAGGGTGTCCCGGAAGGTCGTCTCGTACAGGTCATCGAGCGTGGGGGCCCAATCAACCTCCGTGTCGTGCAGGTGGGTCGCCGCCGCCACGGCCAGCCCCGGCTCGGCCAACTGGTCCGCATCCGGGATGCCATCCTGCTCCGCGGCTCCGGCGCTGAGCAGGAACCCGCTGCCGGTCCCGCCGTCTTCCGAGCAGGACCAGGCGCCGCGGATGGTGGCACGGACGTCGCCTCCCGGCCCCGTGGAGACCACCGCGTCCCCCACCTCCGTGGAGACGCCGTTGGCGTCCTGTTCGCGGTCGGGGACGCACATGTCGCTGCCCAGCAGGCCGGTCTCGTCCATCGTCTTGCTGGTGTCGTTGGCCAGGTAGAACCGCTTGACCTGCACGGTGGGGGCGGTGCCGGGATCACCGGGCGCGGAAAACGTGCAGCCGGCCTCGTGCCGCTGGCCGCCGAGGACGACCGCATCGACCTGCGGCAGGTAGGTGGCCACGGCGTCGAGCATGGTCTGGTCCAGCAGGGTGTCCAGACAGGCGGTGGACTGCGGAGCGGTGTCGGCGACGGCCTTCCGTGCCTGCTCCATCCAGGCCTCGTTGGCGGCGCCCGGGACGATCGGTCCCTCCCCGGCTGCTGGTTCCCCCGTTGTCGGGGTCCCGGTCGCCGGTTGTTCCGTGGAGGGTGCCTGGGAGGACGGGGCGGCTGGGGGCCGGCCCCCGGACATGCTGCCGGGGGTGGACGTCCCCGCCGCGGAACCATCGGTGGCCTGCTGCCCGCCGGTTCCGGCTCCGGTTCCGCTTCCCGCGCTGCAGGCCGAGAGCGAGAGCGCCCCGAGGGCGGCCACTGCCAGCAGGCGGGGCACGACGGAGGTGTTCTGGGAAGGGCGGTGCATGGGGGAGGTCCTTGGGCTCGGGGCCGCGCGCTGTCCACGCGGGGAAATCAGGTGTGGGAAGTCAGGTGGGAAGTCTGTGGGAAGGCAGATGGGCCGTCCGACACCACATGCCAGGTGGCCGACGGAAGGCCGAAACGGCCCTACACCACAGTCGAACCTACGGAGCCGGACGCACGTCCACAATCATCCCCGCCGCATCGTTATCGTATCGCGACGGCCGTCTCCCCGGCTCGACGCCCGGACCGGTCTTCCTCGACCGCGATCCACCCGCCCGGGACACTCTGGCGGGTCGCGACGATGGCTGCTACCTTGAAGCTGCTCCCCCGGGCGGGAACCGGAGCGAGCCGCGTACACCGCACCATCTGGGGGGATGCACCATGACGTTTTCCAACCGCCTCGGCGCCACCGTGGCAACGCTGGCCCTGGTGGCCGGATTGGGCCTCGGAACGGCCCCGGCGCAGGCCGCCCCGGTGGCCGCATCGGCGATGCCTGCCACCGCCCTGCCCGGCGCCACCCGGCCAGCCCAGGCCCCGGCGTCGTCCGCCGTGGTGTCCACCGCCCGGAAGCCGGCCCCGCGCATCCCCCGGAACCCGCGCAAGGCCGACGTGCTGGTGAACAAGAACTACCCCTTGGTGCCCAAGAGCTTCAGGCCGCGCCTGGTCCGGGTTACCGGCACCTCGTTCCGCCTGCAGGCACCGGCCGCGACGGCCTACTGCAAGATGGTCGCCGCAGCCCGCAAGGACGGGGTCCGGATCCGCTTGACCTCGGCCTACCGGTCCTATGCGACCCAGCGCTCGCTCATGACGTCGTACACGCGGGCCTATGGAGCGCGGTATGCCCGCAGCGTCGTCGCCCCCGCCGGGACGTCCGAGCACCAGACCGGGCTGGCCGTCGACGTGGGCGCCCCGCGGAGCTGGATGGCCCGGCACGCGGCGGCCTACGGGTTCATCCTGCGCTACCCCAAGGGCCAGGAGAAGACCACCGGCTACCGGTACGAACCCTGGCACTACCGCTACCTGGGCCCGGCAGCGGCCAAGCGCTACGCCGCGAGCAAGGCCCGCACCCTGGAGGCCTACTACCGGGCAACGTCGCGTCCTGCGG
>DATNBS010000062.1:0-4351 GCA_035571895.1 Arthrobacter sp.
GCCGGCGACATCGTCATCGACGGCGGCAACTCCAACTTCCAGGACACCCGCCGCCGCGAGGCCGCCCTGGCCGAGAAGGACCTGCACTTCGTGGGCATCGGCGTCTCCGGCGGCGAGGAGGGCGCCCTACTCGGCCCGTCCATCATGCCCGGCGGCTCCCAGGAGTCCTACGACGCGCTCGGCCCGATGCTGGAGAAGATCTCCGCCCACGTCGACGGCGACCCGTGCTGCGCGTGGATCGGCACCGACGGTGCCGGCCACTTCGTGAAGATGGTCCACAACGGCATCGAGTACGCCGACATGCAGGTCATCGGCGAGGCCTACGACCTGCTGCGCTCCGGTGCGGGGATCGAGCCGGCCGAGCAGGCGACGATCTTCGAACGGTGGAACGAGGGCGAACTGGCCTCGTTCCTCATCGAGATCACCGCCGAGGTCCTCGGCCACACCGACGCCACGACCGGCAAGCCGCTCGTCGACGTCATCGTCGACTCCGCCGGGCAGAAGGGCACCGGCCGCTGGACCGTGCAGTCCGCCCTGGACCTGGGCTCGCCGACCTCGGCCATCGCCGAATCGGTCTTCGCCCGCGGCCTGTCCTCCCAGCGCGACCAGCGCGCCGTCGCCCAGGACGTCCTGGAAGGCCACGAACAGCAGGTCGAGCTCGGCGGGGACTTCGTCGAGGACGTCCGACAGGCGCTCTTCGCCTCCAAGCTCGTCTCCTACGCGCAGGGCCTGGACATGCTCACCGCCGCCGCCGGCGAGTACGACTGGGACCTCAAGCTCGACGAGATCGCCTCGCTGTGGCGCGGCGGCTGCATCATCCGCGCCGAACTGCTCAAGGACATCACCGCCGCCTACGCCGCCGCCGACAAGCCCGCCAACCTGCTCTTCGACCCGACCTTCGCCCGCGCGATCGCCGGCGCCGTGCCGGCCTGGCGCCGCGTGGTGGCCACCGCCGTGCAGCTGGGCATCCCGGTCCCGGTGTTCTCCTCCTCGCTGGCCTACTACGACGGCTTGCGCCGCAAGCGCCTGCCCGCCGCGCTGACCCAGGGCCTGCGCGACCTCTTCGGCGCGCACACCTACAACCGCGTCGACGCCGAGGGCACCTTCCACACCCAGTGGAGCGGCGACAAGACGGAGATCGCCGCGGTCTCCACGCACTGACCCGCCACCACCAGGGAGGACGACGCCGGAACCCGGGTTCCGTCGTCGTCCTCCTTTTCCTGTTGCCTGGGGTAATCACGGGCATAGGGTAGTGGCATGGATTACAGATTCCTCGGGGCCTCCGGGCTCAAGATCACCGAAATCACCTACGGCAACTGGCTGACCCACGGCTCCCAGGTGGAGAACGACGTCGCCACCCAATGCGTCCAGGCCGCCCTCGATGCGGGCATCACCACCTTCGACACGGCGGACGCCTACGCGAACGGCGCCGCCGAGGAGGTCCTCGGCGCCGCGCTGAAATCCCAGCGGCGCGAATCGCTGGAGGTCTTCACGAAGGTCTACTGGCCGGTCGGTCCCAAGGGGCCCAACGACACCGGGCTCTCCCGCAAGCACATCATGGAGGGCATCAACGGCTCGCTGCGCCGGCTCGGCATGGACTACGTGGACCTCTACCAGGCGCACCGCTACGACCACGAGACGCCGCTGGAGGAGACCATCCAGGCGTTCGCCGACGTCGTGCGCACGGGCAAGGCCCTGTACATCGGGGTCTCCGAATGGTCGGCCGACCAGCTGCGCGAGGGCCAGCGACTGGCCAAGGAGGCCGGCTTCGCCCTGGTCTCCAACCAGCCGCAGTACTCCGCCCTGTGGCGCGTTATCGAGGAGAAGGTCGTCCCCGCGTCGCAGGAGCTGGGCATGTCCCAGGTCGTCTGGTCGCCGATGGCCCAGGGCGTGCTCTCGGGCAAGTACAAGCCCGGCCAGCCCGCGCCGGCCGGCAGCCGTGCCACCGACGAGAAGGGCGGGCAGAAGACGATCGAGCGCTTCCTGGATGACACCGTGCTGGAGCGGGTGCAGAAGCTGCAGCCGATCGCCGACGAGCTGGGGTTGAAGATGTCCCAGCTGGCGATCGCCTGGGTGCTGCAGAACCCGAACGTAGCCACCGCCCTGGTGGGGGCCTCGCGGCCGGAACAGGTCGCCGAGAACGTCAAGGCCTCCGGCGTCAGGATCCCGCCCGGGCTGATGGAAGCCATCGACACGGCCCTCGGCGACTCGGTGGAACGCGACCCGGCCAAGACCGTCAGCCCGCAGGCGCGCCCGGCCTGAGCCCGCGCAGCGCGGGCGTCACACCAGCGAGACGCCGCCGCGCCCCGCGCGTTCCGCGGGCCCGTGGAGCACGAGGTCGCGGTGGGCGTTGAAACGCCGGGAGCCGTGGAAGCGCCACACCAGCCGGAGGGGGGCCGGCAGGTTGTGGCGCAGCCAGGCCTCCTGGTCCGGGGCATCGAGGCTGTCGACGATCCAGCCGAGCTGGATGAACGTCCGGTCCCGTGGCACCGCGGCACGTCCGCGGCGGCCCAGCTGCCCCCATTCCCGGGCCGACAGTGTCGAGGAGGCCACCGGCAGGATGCCCTCCTCCTCCTGCCCCAGGTGCAGCAGGAGTGAGGTGCGGATCTGGTCCAATAGCAGCGTGAGCTGCCCGCGGGCCTCCGGTCGGGCGGCGCGCGCCCAGGGCGGAAGCGCGTCGTCGAGGGCGTCGAGCAGACCGCCCATGGCTCCGTGCTGGGACCTCATCGCGGCCACGTGCAGGGCGCAGGCCGGGGCCCGTTGCTCCAGGGTGTCCCAGAGGAGCTCGTCCTCCGTCTCGTGGTGGTGGCGCAGCATGGCGCCGATTTCGGAGATGTGCGAGGCGACGACGGCGGCCCGGGGCGTGTCCCCATCGGCGATGCCGGCGACCAGTTCGGGAAACCTCCCGAAGGTGCTGCGGAACATCTGGTGGATGTGGATCATGTCGCTGGTGTCGCAGCGCGGGCGGGGCGTGTCGGGCGTCGGGTGCGTGAAGGTCATGGTGTCCTCGGTTCCGCGGCCGGAACGCGCCACCCAACGTCACCAGCTAAATGTTTATGGTGGTGACGACTATGCTGTATGTCATGCCCCACGTCAAGACCTCCGCTGCAGATCCCGGCCGCCCCGAAGCCAAACCGATCAATGGGCCCCTGGACGGATCCCTTGACGGATCCCTTGGTGGATCGCTTGACGGGATCGGCCAGTGGATCGTCCTCGACCGCAGCCCGGGCATAGCCTCTCCTTTGGTGGAGCCGCTGCGGGCGCTGCTGAACACCGATGACCGATTCCATGGCACCGACACCCTCGACGCAGAGGCACCCCGCGCCCTCGTGCTGATCCGCGACGCCTTGCGGACGCTGCTGGTCGACGGCGAGGCGGGACCGCTCACCGAAATCGCCGATGCCCACCCGCTGCGTTTGGTGGTGGAACAGGGACGCGTGCACCTCGCGCCGACATTCGGGGCAGGTCCGGTCGATGCGCTGGTGGCCTCCGTGCTGGCCCGGCTGGCCGAAGCGCAAAACGCCGGGGAATGGTCGCGCCTGAAGTCCTGTGGGAACCCCGACTGCCAGTGGATCTTCTACGACACCTCCCGCAACCGATCCGGCCGGTGGTGCTCCATGCAGGAGTGCGGGGACGTCATGAAAGCCCGCGCCTACCGACGGCGTCGACGTGCCCTCGAGGACGGGGCCGGACCCAGCTGACACGGCCGGGGGGCAAAGAGCAAGGCCCGGACGGTGCAGTCACGGGCGGCTGCAGCATCCGGGCCTTCGGCGTTCGACGGTGGATCAGATCCACATGGCCGGGTCGATGTACTCCGCCGGGTCGACCGCCGGCTTGTGCTCCTCGGGTTTGCGCGGCCGGTTCGTCGCCGGGATGCCGGTGATGATCGAGTCCGCCGGGGCGTCCTTGACGACCACCGCATTGGCGCCGATGGCCGAGTCCGCGCCGATGGTGATCGGGCCCAGGACCTTGGCCCCGGCACCGATGACGACCCGGTCACCGATGGTGGGGTGGCGTTTGACCTTGGCCAGCGACCGGCCGCCGAGGGTGACGCCGTGGTAGATCATCACGTCGTCGCCGATCTCGGCGGTCTCGCCGATGACCACCCCCATCCCGTGGTCGATGAAGAACCGCCGCCCGATCGTCGCGCCGGGGTGGATCTCGACGCCGGTCAGTGTGCGGGTGACATTCGACAGCACCCGGGCGGGAAGCCGGTATGCCGGTCGCTCCCACATCCGGTGGGCCAGCCGGTGCGACCACACGGCGTGCAGTCCCGGCGAGGCGAGGAAGGTCTCGAGCCGCGACTGCGCCGCGGGGTCGCGGGCCATCGCGGCGTCCACGTCCTCGAGCG
>DATNBS010000063.1:0-2847 GCA_035571895.1 Arthrobacter sp.
CCACGGTCGCCGACCTCCACGCGGCCGGGGTCGAGGTCGCCGCCGTCGTCGACTCCCGCACTGAGGCCTCCGCCGAGGCAAGCAAGGTGCTGGCAGCGACCGGCGTGCGCTCGATCCTCGGCTCGGCCGTGGTCGACACCGCCGCCGACGGCAACGGCCGGGTCAGCTCCGTCAGCGTGGCCGCCCTCGACCAGGAAGGGCACGCCGACGGGGAGACCGAGGAGCTCACCGCGGACCTGCTGGCCGTGTCCAACGGCTGGAGCCCCGTCGTGCACCTGTTCAGCCAGCGCCAGGGCAAGGTCACCTGGAACCGCGACCTGGCAGCGTTCGTCCCCGGCAAGCCGGTGCGGAACCTGCGGACCGCCGGCGCCGTCAACGGATCCTACGACCTCGCGGCCTGCCTGGCCGAGGGGCACTCCTCCGGTGCCGAGGCCGTCAAGGCCACCGGCTCACCGGCCTCCGTCACCGCGCCCTCCGCGCAGCCGACGGAGCCCTCCGCGCCACGCCCGCTGTGGCTGGTGCGGGCCACCGAGTCCTCCGACGGCGAATGGCACAGCCACTTCGTGGACCTGCAGCGCGACCAGACCGTGGCGGACATCGTCCGCTCCACCGGCGCCGGCATGCGGTCGGTGGAACACATCAAGCGCTATACCTCGATCAGCACCGCCAACGACCAGGGCAAGACCAGCGGCGTGGCCGCCATCGGCGTCATTGCCGCCATCCTGGGCGTCGACGAGCTTGGCGAGATCGGCACCACCACCTTCCGTGCCCCCTACACGCCGGTCTCCTTTGCCGCCCTGGCAGGACGCCAGCGCGGACAGATGCTCGACCCGGCCCGCCTGACCTCGATCCACCCGTGGCATGTCGCCCACGGCGCCGAGTTCGAGGACGTCGGACAGTGGAAGCGCCCCTGGTACTTCCCGCTGGCCGGCGAGGACATGGACACCGCGGTCCAGCGTGAATGTGCCGCGACCCGTGATTCGGTCGGCTTCATGGACGCGACCACGCTGGGCAAGATCGAGATCCGCGGGCGCGACGCCGGCGAGTTCCTGAACCGCATCTACACCAACGGCTTCAAGAAGCTCAAGCCGGGCATGGGCCGCTACGGCGTCATGTGCACCCCGGACGGGATGATCTTCGACGACGGCGTGACCCTGCGCCTGGACGAGGACCGCTACTTCATGACCACCACCACCGGTGGGGCCGCCAAGGTCCTGGACTGGCTAGAGGAATGGCTCCAGACCGAATGGCCGGAGCTGGACGTGGTGTGCACCTCGGTGACCGAGCAGTACTCCACGGTCGCCGTCGTCGGGCCGAAGTCGCGTGCCGTGCTGGAGAAGCTGGCCCCGGACCTGGACCTGTCCAACGACGAGTTCAAGTTCATGGCCTTCCGCGAGACCACGCTGGCCAACGGGATCCCGGCGCGCGTCTGCCGCATCTCGTTCTCCGGCGAACTGGCCTTCGAGATCAACGTGGCCGCCTGGTACGGGCTCAAGGTGTGGGAGGACGTCGCCGCTGCCGGCGCCGAATTCAACATCACCCCGTACGGCACCGAGACCATGCACGTGCTGCGCGCCGAGAAGGGGTTCATCATCGTCGGCCAGGACACCGACGGCACGGTGACCCCGCAGGACGCCGGGATGGACTGGGTGGTTTCCAAGCTCAAGGACTTCATTGGAAACCGCTCCTTCACCCGCGACGACACGGCCCGCGAGGACCGCAAGCACCTCGTCGGGGTGCTCCCGGTGGACAAGACCACCCTGCTGCCGGAGGGCGCCCAACTGGTGAACGCCGGGACGCCGATCACCCCGCAGGACGGGCCGGTCCCCATGGAGGGCCACGTGACCTCCAGCTACCGCAGTCCGGCCCTGGGCCGGACGTTCGGTCTGGCCCTGGTCGAGAACGGCCGCAACCGCATGGGCGAAATCGTCCAGTCCCCCCTGGACGGACGGCTCATCGACGTCGAAATCACATCCCCCATCCTCTACGACCCTGAAGGGAGCCGTCGCGATGGCTGAGAACACCCTGAAAGCACCCGCCGTGAACCAGGAGGTCGCCGCATTGCGCACCAGCCCCGTCGGCTACCTCACCGAGGAGATGGCTGCCGGTTCGGTGTCCGGCGAACGCGGCGTCGCCCTGCGCGAATTGCCATTCCTGACCCAAATCGGACTCCGTGCAGCCCCGGGCTCCGCGTCAGCGCGTGCCCTGGAAACGGCTCTCGGCGTGGAACTGCCCCGGCGCGTCGGAGAGGTGGGCGGCAACGAGCAGTTGTCCGTGTTGTGGCAGTCGCCCGATGAGTTCCTGCTCGTCGGCCCCCCCGACAGCGTGGACGCGACGGCACTTGCCGCGGTCCTGGGCAGCGGCGAGGACGCATTGCCCGGCTCGGTCATCGACCTGTCGGCGAACCGGACCACCCTGGAGCTCTCGGGCCCCTCGGCCCGGTCCGTGCTGGAAAAGGGATGCCACTACGACCTGCATCCCTCGGCATTCGCTCCCGGGCACGCGGTCTCGACGGCCCTTGGACCCGTTCCGGTACTGCTGTGGAAGACGACGGAGGACACCTACCGGATCATGCCCCGGGCGTCCTTCGCCGACTACACGGCTCATTGGCTGCTCGATGCGATGGCCGAGTTCGCGGCGGCCGAGGTGGCCTGATGGCACTGAGTGCACTGGACCTGTTCTCGGTGGGGATCGGTCCGTCCTCATCCCACACGGTGGGGCCCATGCGGGCGGCCCGGCGGTTCACCGCCGGGCTGTCCGCGGACGCCCTGCTGGGGTCGGTCACCCGCATCCAGGCCGAACTGTTCGGCTCCCTCGGCGCCACTGGCATCGGCCACCATTCGGACC
>DATNBS010000064.1:0-5678 GCA_035571895.1 Arthrobacter sp.
CAGCCGGTGCCCGGTATTCGGGGACTCCGCCCGGGCCAACGCGACCTGGGCATGCACACCGGCACCTACCTTCGCCCCGGGCACCCCCGCGCCCCGGTGCCGTTCCCGCACCACGGCATCCAGGGCGACCGCGGCCCGGGCCTGGAACCCGGCCAACGCGTTCTTCGCGCTCTCGGCCAGCGCCAGCGCGTCCACCAGCTGCGCCTCGTCCAGATCCCCCACATCCACCCCCGGCACCACCGACAACACCCCGCCCAGGACCTCCAACGCCCCCACATCCCGCCCACCCGGCACCGCCGGGGACGCCGACGGTGCCGGGTCCATCGCGGCGGATCCCACCGCAGCGCCGGGGCCCGCGGGAACGGACGCCACCGGAGCCGGTTCCGGGACCGTCGAAGTATCGAACATGTATTCGATTCTACCGGCGACGCCCCACGGAAACCCCCGGAAAACCAGCCTGTGAGAGGCCCGAGGACGACAGGTTTCCAGACGCTGTCGGGCGTCGCGTCAGGAACGGTGGAGGATGTTCTCCTGGAGAACGTCGTATCCCAAGCGCAGGATGAGGACGCCGACCACCACCAGGAATACGATCCGGATGAACTTGCTGCCCTTGCTGACCGCCATCCGTGCCCCGAGGTAGCCACCGACCATGTTGGCCAGCCCCAGCAGCAATCCCAAGCCCCACAGCAGGTGGCCGGTAGGCAGGAAGAATGCCAATGCCCCGAGGTTGGTTGCCATGTTCACGATCTTGGCCTTGGCACTCGAGGCCAGGAAGTTGTACCCGAGGAAGACGACCATGGCAATGATCAGGAACGACCCTGTTCCCGGCCCGATGAGGCCGTCATAGAAGCCGATCACGAGACCGATCAGGGCGGCCACTGCATGGTGCCTGCGGCCGGTGTGCCGCAAGGCCGTCAACTCGCCGACGGTGGGCTTGGAGGCGGTGAACACGGCCACGGCGATCAGCGCCGCGACGATGATGGGTTTGAACACCGCCGCGGGCAGAAGCGTGGCCACGATCGCCCCGGCGAAGCTGCCGAGCAAGGCGATGCCGGCCATCGGCAGGGCGGTCTTCAGGTCAGGGTGCGCACGTCGGTAGTAGGTGACGGCACTGGTGGTGGTGCCGAAGATGGAGCCGAGCTTGTTCGTGGCCAGGGCCTGGACGGGCGTGATGCCCGGGACCAGCAGCAATGCGGGCAGTTGGAGAAGACCGCCACCGCCGACCACCGCGTCGATCCATCCGGCGGCCAGCCCGGCAACGATCACCAGCACCACGGTTCCGGCCTGGATGTTCTCCAGCCCGGAACCGTTCAGCAGGGACGTCCAGTCCACGGGACGCCGGTGCTAGCTGCGCACGGCGCGGACGAGGTAGTCGACGACCTCGTCCACGGGGACGTTCTCGGCGGATCCGCTGGCACGGTCCTTGACCTCGATGAGGCCCTCGGCCAGTCCGCGTCCGACCACGGCGATCGTGGGGACGCCCACCAGCTCGGCGTCACCGAACTTCACGCCGGCCGAGACCTTCGGGCGGTCATCGAAGATGACCTCGATGCCCTCGGCGTCCAGCGCCGCGGCAATCCTCTCGGCTTCCTCGAACAGGTCGGCACCCTTGCCGGTGACCATGAGGTGGACGTCGGCAGGGGCGACATTGCGTGGCCACATCAGGCCGCGGTCGTCGTGGTTGGTCTCGGCCAGGGCTGCCACGGCACGCGTAACGCCGATGCCGTAGGACCCCATGGTGACCGTGACGAGCTTGCCGTTCTGGTCCAGGACCTTGAGATCGAGTGCTTCGGCGTACTTGCGGCCGAGCTGGAAGATGTGGCCCATCTCGATGCCCCGCGCCGTCTCCAACGGACCGGAGCCATCGGGAGCCGGATCGCCTTCGCGGACCTCGACGCATTCGATGGTGCCGTCCCAGGTGAAGTCCCGCCCGGCGACCAGTCCGAAGACGTGGCGTCCGGGCTCGTTGGCGCCGGTGATCCAGGACGTCCCGGAGACCACGCGTGGGTCGACCAGGTAGAGGATCCCGGTGGAGGCCTCGGTGCCCAACACGGCCTGGTCCAGCCCGTTGCCCGGGCCGATGTAGCCCTTGACGAGCCCCGGGTTCTTCTTGAGGTCGTCCTCGGTGGCGGCTTCGATCTCGACTTCGCCACCGACCTCGAGGTGCCCGGCGATGTTCGCCTCGACGCGCTTGAGGTCCACGGCGCGGTCGCCCGGCAGGCCGATGGCCACCAGGCGGCGTTCGCCGGTGGGCAGCTTGGCGGCCAGCACCACGTTCTTCAGCGTGTCGACGGCGGTCCAGGCGCCCTCGGCACGCGGGGCCACCCGGTTGGCGACCTCGACCAGCGTGTCGATGGTGGGGGTATCGGGGGTGTCCTTGACGTCCAAGGCCGGTGCATCCGTGTAGTCGATGTCCGCGGGCACGACGGTGGTCACGGCCTCGACGTTGGCCGCATAGCCGCCGGCGGACCGGACGAAGGTGTCCTCGCCGACCGGGGTCGGGTGCAGGAACTCCTCGGACTTCGAGCCGCCCATCGCACCGGCGGTCGCCTTCACCGGCAGGACCTCCAGGCCCAGGCGGGCAAAGATCTTCAGGTAGGCCTCGCGGTGCTTGGCGTAGGCGGTGTCCAGTCCCGCGTCGTCGATGTCGAAGGAGTAGGAGTCCTTCATGATGAATTCGCGTCCGCGCAGCAGTCCGGCGCGCGGACGGGCCTCGTCGCGGTACTTGTTCTGGATCTGGTAGAGGTACACCGGCAGGTCCTTGTACGAGTTGTACAGGTCCTTCACCAGGAGCGTGAACATCTCCTCGTGGGTCGGCGCCAGCAGGTAGTCGGCCTCCTTGCGGTCCTGCAGGCGGAACAGGCCCTCGCCGTATTCGGTCCAGCGTCCGGTGGCCTCGTAGGGCTCGCGTGGCAGCAGGGCCGGGAACTGGACCTCCTGGCCGCCGATGGCGTTCATCTCCTCGCGCACGATCGCCTCGACCTTGGCCAGCACGCGCAGGCCCATCGGCAGCCAGGTGTAGATGCCCGGGGCTGCGCGGCGGATGTATCCGGCCCGCACCAGCAGCTTGTGGCTGTCGACCTCGGCGTCGACCGGGTCTTCGCGCAGGGTGCGCAGGAACATGGTGGAAAGTCGCAGGACCACGCTTGCTGTCCGTTTCCGCGGTCTTCGCCGCTGGTCGTGGGGATGGTGTCCGTGTCGGGACGGTTCCAATTTACCCGGTGCCCGGCGGTCGGCCGAACACCGCGCCGGAGCCGGCGGTCCCGGGCTCGTGGCGGGCGGCGGTTATTGCGTGCGCAGGGCTGCCAGGGCCCCGTCGACCATGTCCGCGACCTCGGATGGGTCGATGTCCGGCTCCTGGTCCGCGCGCGTGGTGACCGAGACGACCACGGCCCCGTCGCTGCCCGAGACCGTGTAGCTGGCCACGCTCTGCTCGCCGGCGGCGATGTCCATCCAGTAGGCGGCGGTGGAGGATGCGTTGGTCGCGGCGGCCTCCTCCTTGAGCGTTGCGGTGCCCTTCGTGCCGCCGAGTTGCAGGGTGAAGTGCGCGCAATGGGCCAGGAGCCCGTTGGTCCGGTCGACGGCCTGGGCGGCATCCTCCGCGTCGGGGTAGGACGCCAGGCTGATGGAGGTTTCGCGGTCCACCGAATCGCCGGGGATCGTCACCGAGGCGATGGAGGCCCCGGCTGGCAGCGTGGCCTCCTGGTTGTCCATGAACGGCGCGCACTTCGAGGGCGTGATGTCCATGTCGTCCAGCAGGGCGCGGCCGGATTCGGCCAGCGCGGCGATCTCCTCGTTCGTGCGCACGCGCGCCCCGGACTGCCCGGAGGCGATCTCCCGGGCGGCATCGGCCAGTTCACCGGCGCTGAAGGAGGGAAGCGGCCCGGTCAGCGGCGGTGCCGTCGTGGCCGCAGACGAACCGGACCCCGCGCTCCCGGACGCCGCTTCGGACGACGACGGCGATGCCCCGGTGGGTGCCATGCTTCCAGGGGCCGCCGAACTGCTCTCCCCGGGGTCCGGGCTGCCGGAACAGGCGGAAAGCGCAAGGGGGACGACTAGCAGCGTCGCCAGCAGGCCCCGTCGGCGGCACCGTGAGGGGGCAGCGGCCCCGTCCGGGAAATCGACCGGGGGGTCGTGCGGCCGCTGTTTGCTGCCCATGGTCACCCCATCCTGCCGGTCTGCTGCGGCCTTGGCGTGCCGCGTGTCCTGCACCCAGCGTAGCGAATGACCGGCAGCGGGGGCAGGGCGCGGGACTGCGCGGGTGCGTGGTGATATTCAGAAGAGCACGGTGGCGAACTCCCCCACCTGCTCGAACCCGACACGGCGGTAGGTCGCCAACGCCGGGCGGTTGTAGTCGTTGACGTACAGGCTGGTCTGCGGGGCCAGCGCCAGGGCGGAGCCCGCCACGGCCGCCATCGCCGGCCCGGAGATGCCTTCGCCCCGGTGGGACGGGTGGACCCAGACGCCCTGGATCTGCGTGGCGTGGGCGGAGACCGTCCCGAGTTCCGCCTTGAAGCGGATGGTCCCGTCGGCGGCCCGGTCGATGAAGGAGTGGCCCTGCTGGATCAGCGAGCGCACCCGGGAGCGGTAGAACGAGCCGCCGGCGTCGAGCGGGGAGTAGCCCAGCTCCTCCTGGAACATGGCCGCGCAGGCCGGCAGGACGGCGTCGTAGTCCTGGGTGGTGGAACGGCGGACCCGGGTCGAGGGCAAGAGGGACGGCGGCTGGGAGAGCACCATCAGCGGTTGGCGGCCCCGGACGTCGAAGGCCTCCTGCGTCGATTCCGGCCGCAGCGAGTCCCAGAGTGGCAGGACCGCGTCGGCGGGGCCGAAGATCGAGGAGAAGGTCCGGTGCAGGGCCAGCACCGCGGTGGCGAAGGCAACGGCGTCCCCCGGTCCGGCCTGGATGGGGACCAGGTTGGCCCCGACCCACAGCGCGGAGAGGAGTTCCCCGCCGTCGTACCGGCCCAGGACCAGGGAGCCGCCCGTGGTGGGGCCGGCCGAGGAGGTGGCGTCGAGCTGGGCGTCCATGAAGATGTTCGCCACGGGGTCGCGGGCGACCAGGCCGCGCAGGGCCGCGGTGTCCTCGGCCGCGAGGACGCGCACGGTGTCACCGAGTTGCTCGCCGCCGGTGTAGCGGCCCTTGGGGACCGGGAACCACGGGGCGGACCGGGACAGGATCCTGGACATCGTCTCCCCTTCCCTCGGCGTTCCCTCGACGACACGACGTCGTAGCCAAAGTCTCGCAGAATCCGGGCCGGGGCGGAACCGCATGACGCCGCCTGGGGGAACGGCCCCGGCGCGGCTAGGAGACCGAGACGGTGGGGGCGCCGCCGGTGCCGTCCTCGGGGGTCTCCATGGATTCGGCGATCCGGGTGGCCTCCTCGATGAGCGTTTCGACGATCTGGTCCTCGGGGACGGTCTTGATGACCTCGCCCTTGACGAAGATCTGGCCTTTGCCGTTGCCGGAGGCGACGCCGAGGTCGGCCTCGCGGGCCTCGCCGGGACCGTTCACGACGCAGCTCATGACCGCGACGCGCAGCGGAGCCGGGAAGCCCTCCAGCGCGGCGTTGACCTCGTCGGCCAGCTTGTACACGTCCACCTGGGCGCGCCCGCACGAGGGGCAGGAGACGATCTCGAGGCCCCGCTGACGCAGGCCGAGCGACTCCAGGATCTTGGTG
>DATNBS010000065.1:0-2389 GCA_035571895.1 Arthrobacter sp.
ATCCAGTCCCCCGAGCTGCACTCCGAGTCGCTGGAGTACATCTTCGCCCACGTCGCCGGTCTGAAGGTGGTCTCCCCGTCGAACCCGCACCAGGCGTACCACCTGATGCGCCACGCGGCCACGCGGCCGGACCCGGTGATCTTCATGGAACCGAAGTCCCGCTACTGGCAGAAGGACACCGTCGACTTCGAGAACCCGGGCACCCTGGAGGGCTCCGTCGTCGTGCGCCCGGGCAGGCACCTGACCCTGGTGGCGTGGGGCGGCATGGTCGCCCGCTGCCTGCAGGTGGCCGAGCTGGCCGCCGAGGACGGCATCGACATCGAGGTGCTGGACCTGCGCTGGCTCAAGCCCATCGATGCCGCCGGGTTGGCGGCGTCCGTGTCCAAGACGCGCCGCGCCGTCGTCGTGCATGAGGCCCCGAAGTCCGCCGGGCTCGGCGCCGAGGTGGCCCAGACCATCACCGAGGCCTGCTTCGGCACGTTGAAGGCGCCGGTCGAGCGGGTGACGGGCTTCGATGTGCCGTTCCCCTCCGGTAGCCTCGAGGCAGAGTACCTGCCGAACATCGACCGCATTCTCTTCGGGATTCAACGAGTATTGGAGTACCGCCGTGGCTGAACTGTCCTTTCCCCTTCCCGACCTCGGTGAGGGCCTGATCGAGGCCACCGTGCTCGAATGGCTCGTCGCCCCCGGCGACCAGGTCGAGCGCAACCAGCCGCTGGTCGAGGTCGAGACCACCAAGAGCTCGCTGGAGCTGCCCTCCCCGCAGGCCGGCAAGGTGCTGCGCGTGAACGGCGAACCGGGCGACACCATCAACGTGGGCGACGAGCTGATCGTCTTCGAGGTCGCCGACGACAGCGCCGGGATTGTCGGCACCGTGCCGCAGGAGACCGCGCCGAAGCGCCGCGTGCGCCTCTCCGCCAACCTGGACGACGACTAACCGTGGCCGGGGTCGAGAACACCGGCGGCACCGTGGTGGAGACCGCGCACCACGCGGCCGAGCACCGGGTCGAGGGCACCGCGAACTCGCTGGCGGTCCGCGTGTTTTCCACAGGGTCCACCGGGAACGACGGCGATGCCCGCCCGGTGTTGCTCATCCATGGGTTCGCCTCCTCCACGGAGTTGAACTGGGTGTCCACCGGGTGGATCACCGCGTTGAACGACGCCGGCCGCAAGGTCATCGCCGTCGACCTCCCGGGCCACGGGCTGAGCCCGGCGCCGGAGGACCTGGACGCCTACACGCCCAGCCGGATCCGCGCCGAGCTGCTGCAGATCCTGCAAGACCACCACGTGCGGCCGCTCGCCGAGGGCGATCCGTCCTCCGGCGTGGACGTGCTCGGCTACTCGCTGGGCGCGCGGCTGGCGTGGGAGTTCGCCGGGACGCAGCCGCAGCTGGTTCACCGCGTCGTGATGGGTGGCCCGGCGAGCATCGACCCGCTGGCCACCTTCGACCTGGAAGCGGCCCAGGCTCAGCTCTCCGGCGGCCCGGCCATCGCGGACCCGACGACCGCCGAACTGGTGCGCATGGCCGAGCTGGTCCCGACGAACAACATGTTCTCGTTGCTGTCCCTGGTCGAGGCGATCAAGACCGAGCCGTTCGCCCCGGAGGAGGCCGTCCCGTCGATGCCGGTGCTGCTGGTCGCCGGTGAGCGCGATGAGCTGGCGGAAACGCTGCCGACGCTGATGGAGCTGGCCCGCGGGCACCAGGGATCGGACGCGCATGTGCGCGAGCTGATCCTGCCCGCGCGCACACACGCCAACGCGGTGACCTCGCGTACCTTCAAGCAGGCAGCGGTGGAGTTCATCAACGGCTGAGGCCGCTCTCAGCTGTCGACAAAGGCCGCCCGGTTTTCCGGGCGGCCTATCTCGTGAGGTCCAAGCAAGCTCTTGTCCGGGCCCCCAGCCCAACGAATTGGCCACCTCAAGGTGTCCGCAGCGTTGAGCGCCAATTTCTCCACGGAGACGTGCGTCAATGGCCGTGAGAAGCCTGGAGCCAGGGGAAAGGCGGTGGCCGCCCGCGCGAACAACACGGTCACTGTGTCGCCGGTCGCGGTCGACGGAACATACAGTCCGTCAATCTGGGTTCCCAACTCGGCGTAGATGGATGCCGCCCAGTTTCGGCAGGTGCTTGTCGGCGCCCCGGGTCGTGAAGCGGAGGCACCATGATGCACCGCCCCATAGTTCCCGCCGAGGTCGAGCAATTCCAATGTCCGGGACGGCAACCAAGCAGTCAACACGTGCTGTCCGGTCAAGGTGATGGCGCGGCGTTCTTGAAACACCTTGGCGAGAGCCCTCACGTAGTTGGTGGCCGTGTAGGAAACGCCGATCCCGGGGTGATGCTGCAGCGGCGGGGGGTGCGGTTCCCATCGAAACTGTGGAAGCGGGCCATACT
>DATNBS010000066.1:0-5675 GCA_035571895.1 Arthrobacter sp.
CAGGTCCGCGCCCATGAGCGAGACACGGCGCAGCGTGCAGTCGGTGAAGACGGTGTCCTCGAGGTCCTCTCCGGCGGCGTCGTCGGAGTCGAACAGCAGTCCGTCACTGCGTCCATCCAGGTCCAGGGCCGTCAGGTCCCCGGAGGGGCGTCCGGCGCCCGTCTCGAAGACGGGAAGCCGGGGTGGACGGGGCATCGGGGCGGTCGAGGCAGGCATCTCCCTACTCTAGAACGCGCAATGCCCCCGGCGGGGTGGACGGGCGGCCGTCGGGTCGACGGCCACCCGGCGTTCACGGCGGGGGCGTTGGACGGTGGCCCGGGCGGGCTTGCGTGCCTAGGTCGCGGTGGATCCGGTTCCGGGTCCCGCGGATCCGCCGTCGGCCCCAGTCGGCTCGTCCGCCGCGGCGCCGGCGGCGACCCCGGCCGGCTCGGCCAGGGCCGCATCGGCCTCGGCCCCGGCATCGGGGTCCTCGGCCGGCCCGGCGAACTGGGACATGTAGAGCCGGTGGTAGGCACCCTGTGCGGCCAGCAGCGCCTCGTGGTTTCCCTGTTCGACGATCCGCCCGGACTCCATCACCAGGATGGTGTCGGCATCGCGGATGGTGGACAGCCGGTGGGCGATCACGAAGCTCGTCCGGTCGGTCCGCAGCGCCGCCATCGCGTGCTGGACCAGGACCTCGGTGCGTGTGTCGACCGAGGAGGTGGCCTCATCGAGGATGAGCAGCGAGGGGTTGGCCAGGAAGGCCCGGGCGATGGTGATCAGCTGCTTCTCGCCGGCGGAGACGTTCGTGCCCTCGTCGTCGATCACCGAGTCGTAGCCCTCGGGCAGCGCCTTGACGAAGCGGTCCACGTAGGTGGCGCGCGCGGCCTCGTAGACCTCCTCGTCGGTGGCGTCGAGGCGTCCGTAGCGGATGTTGTCCATGATGGAGCCGTTGAACAGCCAGGCGTCCTGGAGCACCATGCCGACCTTCGAGCGCAGTTCCGCGCGCGAGAGCGCGGTGATGTCCACCCCGTCCAGGGTGATGTTGCCGCCGTCGAGCTCGTAGAAGCGCATCACCAGGTTCACCAGGGTCGTCTTCCCGGCGCCGGTGGGGCCGACGATCGCCACGGTGTGGCCGGGATGCGCCTCGAAGGAGAGGTCCTCGATGAGCGGCTTGTCCGGGTCGTAGGAGAACGTGACGCCGTTGAATTGGACGTGCCCCTCGGTGCGGGCGGCCAGGTGCGCCGTCGCGGTCTCGGGTTCCTGCTCCTCGGCGTCGAGCAGCTCGAAGGTGCGCTCGGCCGAGGCCACGCCGGACTGGACCTGGTTGGCCATGCCGGCGATCTGGCCCAGCGGCTGGGTGAATTCGCGCGAGTACTGGATGAACGCCGTGGCGTCGCCCAGGCTCATCTGCCCGGAGGCCACGCGCAGCCCGCCGACGACGGCGATGCCCACGTAGGCCAGGTAGGAGATGAACTGCATGACCGGGAAGATCGTGCCGGAGACGAACTGGGCACCGAAGGAGGCCTTGTAGAGCTCCTCGTTGCGTTCGTCGAAGCGCTCCACGGATTCGTCCTCGCGCCCGAAGACCTTCATCAGGTCGTGTCCGGAGAAGGACTCCTCGATCTGCCCGTTCAGGGAGCCGGTGGCCTTCCACTGGGCGGCGAACAGGCCCTGGGCCTTGCCGCCGATGACGGCGGCGGCCACGCCGGAGAGCGGCAGCGCGACCAGGGCGATCAACGCCAGTTGCCAGGAGACGATGAACATCATGATGACGATGCCGATCACGGTCAGCAGCGACTGGATCAGCTGCGAGAACGCCTGCTGCAGGGCCTGCTGGATGTTGTCGACGTCGTTGGTCACGCGCGAGAGCAGGTCGCCGCGCTGGCGGGTGTCGAAGTAGTTCAGCGGCAGCCGGTTGAGCTTGTCCTCGACGTCCTTGCGCAGCTTGTAGACCACGCGCATGACGAGCTTGTTCAGCAGGTACCCCTGGGCCCACATGAACACGTTGGACACGAAGTACATCGCCAGCACGATCGAGATGATGATGCCCAGCTGGTGGAAGTCGATGCCGACCCCGGGGACCAGGTCCATCCGGCCGAGCATGTCGGCGAGGTCGCCCTGCCCCTGGGCCCGCAGCCCCTGGACGACCTGTTCCTTGCTCGCCCCGGGCGGCATCTGGGCACCGATGACGCCTGAGAAGATGACGTCCATGGCCTTGCCGAGGATCTTCGGGGCGATGACGTTGAGCACCACGCCGGCGGCCACGAAGACCAGCACGACGGCGATGCCCGCCTTTTCGGGGGCCAGGAGCCCCACGAGGCGCTTGGCGGAGGGCCAGAAGTGCTTGGCCTTGCGCACGGACTGCTGTCCGCCGAAGCCGTCGTCCATCGACATGTCGGCGAATTCCTCGCCCTGTTCGACGGCGGTCTCCACGGCCACCGGGGCCGCACCCTGGGCTGCCGCCTCCTGTGGCGTGGCGTCGGCTGCCTCGCCGGGTGCCTGGGGCGTGCGGCGTGCGCGCTTGTCGTTGCGTGCCATCTAGGCCACCTCCTCCGCGCTGATCTGGGATTCGACGATTTCCTGGTAGGTCCCGGAGGACTCCAGCAACTCCTCGTGGGTGCCGCGGGCGACGATCTCGCCATCGTCGAGCACCAGGATCTGGTCCGCCTCGGTGATGGTGGAGACGCGTTGGGCCACGATGATCACCGTGGCGTCGCGCGTCGTGTCCTTCAGCGCCTCGCGCAGCCGGGCGTCGGTGGTGACGTCCAGGGCGGAGAAGGAGTCGTCGAAGAGGTAGACCTTCGGCTGGGCGGCGAGGGCCCGCGCGATGCAGAGCCGCTGGCGTTGCCCACCCGAGATGTTGGTTCCGCCCTGGGCCACCTTCGCGTCCAGGCCGCCGTCCTTGGCGGCGACGAAGTCCGCGGCCTGGGCGATCCGCAGAGCCTCCCAGAGCTCGTCGTCGGTGGCGTCCTCGGCGCCGAAGCGCAGGTTCGACCCCACGGTGCCGGAGAAGAGGTACGGGCGTTGCGGCACCGTGGCGACGCGCTCGGAGAGCTGGTCCCGGGTCAGCGCCGAGACCGGGACGCCGTCGATGAGCACCTGGCCGGCATCGGCGTCGTACAACCGCGGGATGAGGTTCAGCAGGGTGGTCTTGCCGGCACCGGTGGAGCCGATGATCGCGGTCATCCTGCCGGGTTCGGCGGTGAAGTCCAGGTTCTTCAGCACCGGTTCCTCCGCGCCGGGGTAGCCGAAGGAGACGCCACGGAACTCGACGGTGCCGTGCAGCGGGGCGTCGGCGGTCACGGTATCGGGGTCGCGGAGCGAGGGCTCGACGTGCAGGACCTCGTCGATGCGTTCGGCGCACACCGCGGCGCGGGGGATCATCATGGCCATGAACGTGCCCATCATGACCGCCACGAGGATCTGCAGCAGGTACTGCAGGAAGGCGGTGAGCGAGCCGACCTCCATGTTGCCGTCGGCCACGCGGTGGCCGCCGAACCAGAGCACGGCGGCGGTGGCCAGGTGCAGGATCATCCCGATGAGCGGGAACATCAGCACGAAGAGCTGGCCGACGCGGACGCCGACATCGGTCAGGCGCTCATTGGCGGTGTGGAAGCGCTCGGTCTCATAGGGCTCGCGGACGAACGCGCGGACCACGCGGATGCCGATGATCTGCTCGCGCAGCACGCCGTTGATGGCGTCGATGCGCTTCTGCATCAGGCGGAACAGCGGCATGAGGAACCTGATCAGGATGCCGACGACGATGACCAGGAACGGCACGGAGACCCAGACCAGCCAGGACAGCCCGGCGTCCTCGCGCAGGGCCATGATGATGCCGCCGACGCACATGATCGGCGCGGACACCATGAAGTTCAGGCCCATGAGCACGAGCATCTGGACCTGCTGGACATCGTTGGTGCCGCGCGTGATCAGCGTGGGGGCCCCGAATTGGTTGACCTCCCGGGCGGAGAACCCGGCCACGGAATGGAAGACGCCACGGCGGATGTCGCGCCCGACGGCCATGGCGGTGTTGGCCCCGAAGTAGACGGCGGCGACTGCGGTGAGGACCTGGACGAAGGCAACGGCGAGCATGATCCCGCCGGTATGCCAGATGAAATCCGTGTCGCCCCGGGTGACGCCCTCGTCGATGATGCGCGCGTTCAGGCTGGGCAGGTACAGGGTGGCCATGGTGGTGGCGAGCTGGAAGACCAGTACCGCGATGATCCAGGGGGTATAGGGTTTCGAGTACTTCAGGATGAGGCGTAGGAGCATGCAGGCGGGTCCTTCTGGCATTCCACCGGACACCGGATCGCGTCGGCGGGTGACGGCCCGAACGGCTGTGGCCGTCCGGGGCATGGAAAACCATACTCCGGCATGCGGACAATTCAATCCGCCGTCGGGATGATTTTCGACGGATCCCTATCCAGGGGCTTCCCTGTTCGTATAATGGAAAAAGAATGCCACGATACGACAATTGACACGCCTATTTGAGGAGTCACCATGACCGCACCCGACAGCCAGCTCCAGCCCGGCGCCCCCGCCCCGGCGTTCAGCCTCGCCGACGCGCAGGGCAACACGATCGGCCTCGCGGACTTCGCCGGCCGTTCCGTCGTCGTCTACTTCTACCCCAAGGCAGCGACTCCTGGCTGCACCACCGAGGCCTGCGACTTCCGCGACAGCCTCACGGCCCTGGCCGGCGCCGGCTACGACGTCGTGGGTATCTCCTCCGATCCCCTCGAGGACCTTCAGGCCTTCGCGGCGGACCAGTCGCTGACCTTCCCGCTGCTCTCGGATCCCGACCACGAGGTCGCCAAGGCCTATGGCGCCTACGGGGACAAGGAATTCGGCGGCAAGGTCCACACCGGGACGCTGCGCTCGACCATCGTGGTGAACCCCGACGGCACCGTGAAGTCGGCCGAGTACGATGTGGACGCCCAGGGCCATGTCGCGCGGCTGCGCCAGGAACTCGGGGTCTAGGAACCCGGGGGCCCGGAAACCCGGGCGGCCCGGGCGATCTGGTCCAGCCAGTCCCCCCCGACGAGGGCCCGGAGCAGGTCGGGCCGTTCGTGCGGGAGCGCATGCCCGGCGTCGTGCCCGATGGCCAGGGCCGCCTGCGGGTAGTCCGCCAGCAGGTCGATGGCGCCGGTGTACCCCGCCGTCGAATCGCCGCGCCCGGCCGCAATCAGCACGGGCACGGCAGGTGCCACGTCGCCGGTATCGATCCGCCACGCGGCGAAGAGGCGTCCCAGCACCTGTTCGTCGACCAGCTGGACGCCGGGCAGCACCGCGTCGCGGTACCGCTGGGCCGTCCCGCGCGTGCGCGCCACGAAGTAGCCATCGAACCCGGCATGGTCCATGGGGTCCAGCTCGTCATGGGCGAGCGGGTCGCTGCTCACGGCGACCTGGGGCGGGAGGTCCCCGGTGGCATGCCCGACGGGGCAGAGCAGGGCCAGGCCGCACACCTGCGGCCGCCGCGCGGCCACGCCGCGGGCCAGGTAGCCTCCGTACGAGTGGCCGAGCAGCAGGACCGGTCCCGGCGCGACCGCGTCGAGGAAGGTACCGAGCAGGGCGACGACGTCCTCGTTGGACGCCACGGAATCCGCCACGTGGGTCCTGCCCATGCCCGGCAGATCGGGGTAGATGCGGCGGTAGCCGCCGGGCGGGAGGACGGCTTCCAGCGCGGCCTCCATCTC
>DATNBS010000067.1:0-22491 GCA_035571895.1 Arthrobacter sp.
GCCCTGACGCGCAACTGCCCCCGTTCGGTGACCAGGTCCTGGGTTTCGTCGGTCCACGCGCCGGTGGCGTTGACGATCTGCTGGGCGCGGACCTCGAAGGCGTCGCCCGTTTCCTGGTCCTCCAGGCGGGCGCCGACAACCCGCTCGCCCTCACGCGCGAAGTCGACGACCTTGACCCGGTTGGCTGCCGCGGCCCCGTAGTGCGCCGCCGTGCGGACCAGGTCCAGGACCAGCCGGGCGTCGTCGACCTGGGCGTCGTAGTACCGGATCGACCCCACGAAGGCGTCGTCCTTGAGGCTGGGCGCGCTGTGCAGGGTCCCCTTCCGGCTCAGGTGCCGGTGGAACGGCACCCCGCGGCTGTTGCCGGAGGCCATCGACATCCCGTCGTAGAGCGCAATGCCGGCCCCGACGTAGGGGCGTTCGACGAAGCGCCTGGTCAGCGGGTAGAGGAAGGGCACCGGCCGGACCAGATGCGGTGCGATGCGGTCGATCAGCAGGCCGCGCTCCTGCAGGGCCTCGCGGACCAGGGCGAAGTCGAGCATCTCCAGGTAGCGCAAGCCGCCGTGGATCAGCTTGGACGAGCGCGAGGAGGTCCCCGCGGCCCAGTCCCGGGCCTCGACGATGCCGACCTTCAGGCCGCGCGTGGCAGCGTCCAGTGCCGCGCCGGCACCGACAACGCCGCCGCCGATGATCAGCAGGTCGAGTTCGGCCCCGGGGTCGGTTCCGGAGCGGCGCAGGCAGTCCAGTGCCGCGGTCCGGGAGTCGGGGTCGAGCACCCCAGGCGTCGCGGGTGCCCCGGTTCCGTCCTGCTGCGCGCATTGCGTCATGTCATCCAGCCTCATATGGCGAGACGACGACGTCAACGCGTTGGAACTCCTTGAGCTCGGAGTAGCCGGTCGTTGCCATCGCCCGGCGCAGGGCGCCGACGAGGTTGGAGGTGCCGTTGGTGTGGCGCGAGGGGCCGTAGAGGACCTCCTCGAGCGGGCCGACGGTACCGACCCGGACCCGGTCGCCGCGGGGGCTGTTGCCGTGGTGTGCCTCGACGCCCCAGTGCCAACCGCGGCCCGGGGCCTCCTCGGCGCGGGCCAGGGCGCTGCCGAGCATCACGGCGTCGGCCCCCATGGCGATGGCCTTGACGATGTCGCCGCTGGTGCCCAGCCCGCCATCGGCGATGACGTGCACGTACCGGCCGCCGGATTCGTCGAGGTAGTCGCGGCGGGCCGCCGCCACATCGGAGATCGCGGTGGCCATCGGCGCCTGGATGCCCAGCGCGCGGCGCGTGGTGGCCGCGGCGCCGCCGCCGAAGCCGACCAGGACGCCGGCTGCACCGGTGCGCATCAGGTGCAGGGCCGGGGTGTAGCCGGCGGCGCCGCCGACAATGACCGGGACGTCGAGTTCGTAGATGAACTGTTTGAGGTTCAGCGGTTCCTGGTTCTGCGAGACGTGCTCCGCGGAGACCGTGGTGCCGCGGATGACGAAGATGTCCACGCCGGCGTCCAGGACCGTGCGGTAGTACTCCTGCGTGCGCTGCGGGGTCAGCGATCCGGCGACGGTGACCCCGGCGTCCCGGATCTCGGCCAGGCGCGAGGTGATCAGCTCCGGTTGGATCGGCGCCTGGTAGAGCTCCTGCAGACGCGCCGTAACCGCGGGGCTGACGTGGGCACCCAGGGTCCGGTCGGAGGCGCGCTCGGTCTCCAGCGAGGTGATCTCCTCGAGGATCGGTGCCGGGTCCTCGTAGCGCGTCCAGAGGCCTTCGAGGTTCAGCACGCCCAGGCTGCCCAGTCGGCCAAGCGCGATGGCAGTGGACGGGCTCATGACCGAGTCCATCGGCGCGCCGATGATCGGGCTGGAGAACTGGTAGGCATCAATCTGCCAGTTCACCGACACGTCCTGCGGATCCCGGGTGCGGCGGTGGGGAACGACGGCCACGTCGTCGAGCGAATAGGCGCGCACGCCGCGTTTTCCGCGGCCGATCTCAATCTCGTAAGTCACCTGGCCAGCCTATCAGCGCGGTCCGATGGCCACGGTGGCACCCGGACCGCGGGCAGCGTGGAATGGTGGGCAGGGCCACCGTCCGCGGCAACCACCCCGGTCGCCGGCCGGTGCCCGTCCGCGACATAATGGATGGTGCCGTTCGGCCGGCCTGCCGTCCCCTGCCCGGGGCGAAGCCCCCCGCGCCGGCAACGGGGCCCCGAACCACGGCGCCCCGGAACCCCCGAGAGTGAGGTCGTCCCTTCCCGTGCCTGTGGTCCGCCAGACTGCCCCCGCCATCCCGGCTGCCACGCATTGTGCCGGCGGTGCCGCATGACAGCCTCGAACCGGAAGCCGACGGCCCCCGCGGGCAACGAGCTCAAGCGTGGCCTGAGCAGCCGCCACCTGCAGATGATCGCGATCGGCGGTTCCATCGGCACCGGGTTGTTCGTCGCCTCCGGCGGCACGATCGCCCAGGCCGGGCCCGGCGGCGCCCTGGTCGCCTATGCGGCCGTCGGGCTGATGGTGTTCCTGCTCATGCAGTCCCTGGGCGAGATGTCGGCCAAGATCCCGGTCGCCGGATCGTTCCAGACCTACGCGGCCCGGTTCGTTTCCCCCTCGTTCGGCTTCGCCATCGGCTGGAACTACTGGTTCAACTGGGCCATCACCGTGGCGGCCGAGCTCGTCGCCGCCGGGATCATCATGGACTTCTGGCTTCCCGGGGTGCCGGGATGGGTCTGGGCCGGGGTGTTCCTGGTGCTCCTCACGGGACTGAACGCCCTCTCGTCCCGGGCCTTCGGTGAGGGCGAATTCTGGCTGGCCCTGATCAAGGTGCTCGCCGTCGTCGTCTTCCTCATCGCCGGGTCCCTGATGATCTTCGGCATCATGGGCGGCAACTCCCCCGGCTTCAGCAACTGGCAGGACCACGGCGACGTCTTCCACGGCGGCTGGATCTCCATCATCTCGGTCTTCATGATCGCCGGGTTCTCCTTCCAGGGCACCGAGCTGGTCGGCGTGGCCGCGGGCGAGGCCAGGAACCCGCGCCGCGAGGTCCCCCGGGCGATCCGCTCGGTCTTCTGGCGCATCATGCTCTTCTACATCGGCGCGATCTTCATCATCGGCTGCCTCATCCCGTTCAGCGATCCCAGCCTGCTGGCCTCCGGCGAGGCCGATGTGGCCGCCTCCCCGTTCACCCTGGTCTTCGAGCACGCCGGCATCGCGTTCGCCGCGGCCCTGATGAACGCGGTCATCCTCACCGCGATCCTTTCCGCCGGGAACTCCGGGCTCTACGCCTCCACCCGCATGCTCTACGCCATGGCCCACGACGGCAAGGCACCCGCCGTCTTCGGGCGGACGAACCGGCGCGGGGTGCCGATGCAGGCCCTGCTGGCCACCGCGGCCGTGGGGCTGTTCGGGTTCCTCAGCGCCATCGTCGGACGAGGTGCGGCCTATGCCTGGTTGCTGAACGTCTCGGGGTTGTGCGGCTTCATCGTCTGGGCGGGGATCGCGATCTCGCACTACCGCTTCCGGCGCGGGTTCCTCGCCCAGGGGCACACGGTGGCGGAGCTGCCCTACCGGGCCGCCTTCTTCCCGGTCGGCCCGCTGGTGGCGTTCGTGGTGCTCATCCTGGTGATCGCCGGGCAGAACTACCAGGCGGTGCTGGCCGGCCGGGGCATGGAAGTGCTCTCCTCGTACATCGGCGTGCCGATCTTCCTGGGACTCTGGCTGGTCCACCGGGTGGCGACCGGGTCGAGGATCGTGCCGCTGTGGGCAATGGACCTGGAGGGTCCGGACGACGTTCCGGCGCCGGAACCGGTGCGGCAGGACTGACCCACCCCGACCGGGTCCGCCGTCCCCGGCCCACGCGGGCCGGGGACGGGCAGTACCCCCAGTGGGACTCGAACCCACAACACAGAGATTTTAAGTCTCCTGCCTCTGCCAATTGGGCCATGGGGGCCCGGGGATAAATCCTACAAGACCCCGCCCCCGCCGCGTCCCACCACCCGGCGCTCCGGCACAGCACGAAGCCGCGCCAACCAGGCTGGCCTGGCGGGCGCGGCTTCGGGACAGTGTGCTGCTACTTGGCGCCGGCTTCCTGCTTGTCGCCGGACTTCTCCGAGCCCTCCGAGGACTTCTCGGCAGGCTTGGGCTTTGGCGTGGCCGCCTCGACAAACTGGCGGCGCGGATCCTGCAGGTCGCGGATCTGCGTCGTGTCGCGGCGGAAGAGCAGGCTGGCGACCCAGTCGCTGACCACGCGGTACTTGCGCTCGAAGGTCGGCATGGCCATGCCGTGGTAGCCGCGGTGCGCGGCCCAGGCCGGGAAGCCGCGCAGCTGCACGCCCATGATCTTGGCGACGCCCTTGCCGGTGCCGAAACCGGCGACGGCGCCCAGGTTCTTGTGCTCGTAGTCGCGGACCTGCCCCACGCCGTAGCGGGTGGCGTAGAGGTTCGAGGCCAGCAGCTTCGCCTGCCGGACGGCGTGCTGGGCGTTCGGCACGCAGGTGCCGTCCGGCAGCCCGCCGGTGACGTCGGGGACAGCGGCGATGTCGCCGGCTGCCCAGGCCCCCTCGATGGGGCCGTCGTCCCCGGTGATGCGCAGGTCGGTGCCGGTGCGCACGCGGCCGCGCTGCTCGATCGGGAAGTCCGTGGAGCGGATCATCGGGTTGGCCTGGACGCCGGCGGTCCAGACCAGGGTGTCGGACTCGAAGCTCTCGCCCGGGGTCTTGTCGGGCATGTTCATCAGCTCGAGCTTGCCGCCCTCGGCATTGGCCAGGGAGGTATTGAGCAGGACCTCGATGCCGCGCGAGCGCATGTGCTCCACGACCCAGCGCGCCTGCTCCTCGGTGACCTCGGGCATGATGCGGCCCATGGCCTCGACCATGACGAAGCGGACCTCGTCCTGCTCGATGCGGCTGGTCTTCGCCACGGCGGCGCGGGCCAGGTCCTCCATCTCGGTGATGGTCTCGATGCCGGCAAAGCCGCCGCCGACGACGACGAAGGTCAGCGCGCGGCGGCGCTCGGCCGGGTCGCTCATCATCGAGGCGCTCTCGATGCGCTCGAGGACCTTGTTGCGCAGGGCGACGGCTTCCTCGATGGTCTTCAGGCCGATGCCCTGTTCGGCCAGGCCCGGGATCGGGAAGGTCTTGGTGATGGCGCCGGCGGCCATGACCACGTCGCGGTAGCCGAGCTCGAAGGGCTCGCCGTCGGTCGGGACGATGACGGCCTTGCGGTTCGCGTGGTCCACCGAGGTCACGCGTCCGGTGATCAGCTCGGCGTTGTCCAGGTGGGTGCGGTGCGAGACGATCGCGTGGCGCGGTTCGATCTGGCCGGCCGCCACCTCCGGCAAGAACGGCTGGTAGGTCATGTACGGCAGCGGGTCCACCACCGTGACGACCCCGCCGTGGGCCTTGACCTTGTTCTGCAGCTTCAGTGCAACGTACAAGCCGACGTAGCCACCGCCGACGACGAGGATGCGCGGGCGATCGGACAGTTCAGGGGTATTTGCCATGTGCCCATCGTAACGCCCCGTCACCTTATGTGAAAGTCTTCACTATCTACTTTCGGGAAGATCGTCGAAGGGGTCCCGGTCACCGTGCCCGGCGTTCCATTCCCCGGCGGCGATGGTACCCGCGGAGGCGGCCTGGACGGCCCGGTTCCGCCGCCGCACCAGGGCCACGTGAACGGCTCCGCAGGCAACGACAAGCAGCGCCAGCGAACCGAATCCGATGACCAAGACCGCCGGCAACGCCCCGCCCGGATCGGCCGGTGCCACGGCGTGGGGCGCAGCGACCGGCGGCACGGTCGACTTCGCCTCCGGGGTGGCCCGCGGGGTCGTGGCGCTCGGTGCCGCCGCCTCGCCACGGCGGTGCACGCGGATCCATTCGTCGATGGTCCCCAGCGGATTCGCCTCCACCGGAGCGACATCGGCCGTCAGGGCGGCGCCGGCGTCGAGCAACCCGTACCCGTAGAGGTTGTCGGCGCCCGGCTTGCCGGCGTCCTTCGCGGTGGCGAGGATCCGCTGGATGACATCCGCTGCGGAGAGGTCGGGGTACTTCGCGCGGATCAGCGCGGCCACGCCCGAGACCAGCGGGGCGGCGCCCGAGGTCCCCGACCAGTCGGCATACCCGCCGTCGGGGAGTCCGCCGACCAGCGGGTCCGCCGGGGCGGCCACGCCGATGCTGATCCCCTGCGTGGAGGAGTCCCAACTGGCCTTGCCGTTCTTGTCGACCCCGGCGACGGTGAGCACGCCGGGAATGGTCGCCGGTGCACCAACCTGCTGCATGCCCCCGGCGCGGTTGCCGGCGGCGGCGACGATGACCACGTCGTGGTCCTCCGCATACCGGAAGGCCTCATCCCAGGTGGTCGGCCAGCTCGGGGTGGTGGAGCCGAGCGACATGTTGATCACCTGGGCGCCCTGGTCGACGGCCCACTTCACGGCGCGCGGGACCTGCTGGCTGACCGGCACGCCGCCGGGGTTCTCCGAGCCCAGCCAGAGCGAGCCGGAGATCAGTTCTGCCTTCGGCGCGACGCCGATGACCCCGTCGGGCCCGGGGCCGGGCTTGGGGATCTCGACCGGTTCGGGTTTCTCCGGCGGGTCCTCGTCGGCCTTCTTGGCATCCTTGACGGCCCGTTTCCAGGCGATCTCCTGCTGTTCGGCCTCTGCCTTGGCCTTGGCGATCGCCTCCTTGTTGTTCCCATGCCCGGCCAGCAGCGTGCCGACCAGCGTCCCGTGTTCGGGCAGTGCGCCGATCGGTTCGGTCCCGTTGGCGTTGCCGGCCCCGGAGAAGTCCTGGCCCCCCACGACCGTCCCGACGAGGTCGGGGTGCGAGGAGGCCACGCCGGTGTCGATGACCGCGACCTTGACGCCCTCGCCCTTGGAGACCTTCCAGGCCTGCTTGATGCCGTAGTCGTCCAGCCAGTATTCGCTGTCGCGGATGTGGTCGGCGTGGGCGGCGGGGGCGGCAACCAGCAGCGAGCCGGCCGCCACCAGGACGGCGGACGCGGCGGCAGCGGCATTGAGGACACGTGGCCTCACGGGCGGTTCCTTCCGGGGGTACGACGGCGGTGGGCCGCTGGGGTGGCGGGAGTCAGTGCCGCGCCAGCCCAAGGGCAATGCCGTCAAGAATATCGTGCTCGCTGGCCACCGCGGTGCGCACCCGGTTCCCGGTGGCCTCGGCGACCCGCAGCAGGATGGTCCGGTAGACCAGCGCTCCGGCGGCGATCACATCGACCCGGCCGGGGTGCATGTAGGGCAGTTGTTCCCTGCGCTGACGGGAGAAGCCCAGGAACTCACTGGCCGCGGCTTCGACGACGCCGATGGGCAGCTCGGTGCCGTCGATGGCCTCCGGCTGGTAGCTGTGCAGGTCCAGGACGTGGGCGGTGACGGTGGTGATCGTCCCGGCCACGCCGACGACGCGGTCCACGTCGCGGATCGGCAGCGCGTCCAGGACGGCGTCGATCTGGCGATTGGCCTCGGCCTCCGCGGCAGCTACCTGCGCGTCGGTGGGCGGGTCGTCGGTGAGGAAGCGCTCGCTGTAGCGAACGCACCCCATGTCGATGCTGACGGCACCGCGGACACCGGCGGCATTGCCGACCACGAACTCCGTGGAGCCGCCGCCCAGGTCGACCACCAGGATGTCCTCGTCGTCGGCCGGCGGACGAACCGACACCGCCCCGGCGAAGCTCAGCTCCGCCTCCTCGGACCCCTCGATCACCTCGGGGGCGACGCCGAGGCGGGCCCGGACGCCGTCCATGAACTCCTGGCGGTTGCCGGCGTCGCGGGTCGCGGAGGTGGCCACGAAGCGGACGGCCTGTGCGCCGTGCGCTCCGATGAGCGCCGCGTACTCGTCCAGGGCGGCGAATGTGCGCTCCAGCGCCTCGGGGGCGAGCATGCCCGTGGCGTCGACCCCTTGGCCGAGGCGGACGATGCGCATCTGGCGGGTGACGTCGAGCAGGCGCCGGGTGCCCTCGTCGTCGTCGATGACGTCGGCGACCAGCAGGCGGATGGAGTTGGTGCCGCAGTCGATGGCCGCAACCCTCATGGCCGGCCTCCCGTGGTCGTGCTGCCCGGTTCGCCGGCCGCCTCCTGCTGCTCGCGGGCTTGCCGGGCCGCGGCACGCCGGGCCTTCTTGGCCGCAGGGTCCTCGGCCTGCGTCCTGACGTGGCGGCTGCGGTCGCGGTCGGGCACGGGGGCCTCGGTGTCCCAGGCGCCGCCGCAGTGGCAGGTGTCGGCGCTCCACCACTCGGCGATGCCGGCAATGGCCTCGTCCCCGAGCGGGTTCACGCCCGGCCCGGCGGCCAGCGAGTGGCCGACCAGCACGTGCAGGCACTTCACGCGGCTGGGCATCCCACCGGCCGAGACACCGTCGATCTCCGGGACAGGACCCACGCCGGTGCGGGCACCGATGTCCTGGCGTGCGGCCAGGTAGTCGTGGTGGGCGGCCAGGTAGGCGGCGGCCAGTTCCTCGTCGTGGCCCAGCCGCCCGGTCATCTCGGCCATCACCCCGGCCGCCTCGAGGCGGGAAACCGCCGAGGTGATGACGGGGTGGGTGAGGTAGAACGTGGTGGGGAACGGGATGCCGGAGGCCAACCGCGGGGCGGTGGTCGCCACCAGCGGGTTGCCGCAGATGCAGCGCGCGCCGATCTCCACCACGTCGCGGGCCGGACGTCCGAGCTGGCGGCTCAACGTGTCCAGGTCGGCGGGGGTGGGGACCCGTTGTTCGGCGTCCAGTGCCTCATGGCGCGGGGCGGGGTGCTCCACGGGTGCTCCTTCGGGGTGGATGGTCAGTCGGTGGCCGAGCGTACAACGGTGTCCCAGAGCGAGTCGACCCAGGGCAGGTCGGTGCGGACGTCGCCCACGCTCTGCGGTCCGACGGCGGAATCGTCGCCGGTCGCGCCGATCACCATGTACTTCTTCTCGCCCGGCATGACGAGGTTGATGCGGTTGCGGGCCTGCGCCTTGACGTAGGCCGGATCGTCCCACCGGGCGATCTGGGTCTTCAGGTCGGCCTGTTGCTGCTGCTTCTCGGCGATGGAGGCCTGCAGCTGGGCGATTTCGGCCCGCTGGTCCATGTAGGTCCCGACGCTGGGCAGCAACAGGACGGTGACCACGGCGAGGATGACCGCCAGGGCGAGCATGCGCCCGGAAAACGCGCGGGCCGGGACCGGGGGGGAATCCCCCGTGTCCACGCGTGGTGGTTCGGCGGTGCCGTGTCCGGAACCTGTTCCCGGGCCGGTCCCCGAACGGATGGCCCCCGAGAGCTCGGCGCGTTCGCGCAGCCGTTTCTCCTGCGCGCCTCCCGGGCGCTTGCCGGGGCGCTTGACGGCGGGCCCCCGGGTGGCCGGGGCGCTGGTGGCCGATGCCGTGGCAGCGGAATTCCCCGCACCGGACTTGCCGGCGGCTGCCTTCGCGGCCGCGGCCTTAGCGGAAGCGGCCTTGGCGGAAGTGGGCTTCGGCGTCCCGGGTTTCGGGGAGGCCTTCCCGCTCGGGGCCGATGTGGCCCGCCCCGTGCGGGAGGTGCCTGTCGCGTCCGGGGTGGATGCGTCGTCGTACCCCGGGGCTGCCCCGAGTGGGACCACCTTGCTGCGGTTCACGGCGGTGGGCCGGGTCCCCCGCATCCCGGAGGATGCCCCGGGGGATGCAGCGGCGGGTGCTCCGTTCGACGCGGTGCCGGTCACGGCGCGGCCGCCCTCCCGCGCCCCGCGGTCCGGTGGCGTGGCGGCGTTCGGGCCCGACGCGTTCCCGGCCGGTCGGACTCGTGGCATGTTGGGGCGTCGGGTGGCCATGGAGCTCCTGCCGGTCTGCTCGGGTGGACGGATGGGCCGGGCGGTGCCCGGGCGGCCGCGGACGGCCTGGGGGAACCACCGGTGTCCGGCGGCTCCCCCAGAACCTTACGCGCTGCGGTGTGCCCTTACGCGGTGAAACGCGGGAACGTCGACTTTCCGGCGTAGACCGCGGCGTCGCCGAGCTCCTCCTCGATGCGCAGCAGCTGGTTGTACTTCGCCACGCGCTCGGAGCGGGCCGGGGCCCCGGTCTTGATCTGCCCGGCGTTGGTGGCCACGGCGATGTCGGCGATCGTGGTGTCCTCGGTCTCGCCGGAGCGGTGCGAGGTGATCGTGGTGTAGCCGCTGCGCTGGGCCAGCGAGACGGCGTCCAGGGTCTCGGTCAGCGAGCCGATCTGGTTGACCTTGACCAGCAGCGAGTTCGCCGTGCCGGCATCGATGCCCTGCTGCAGGCGCTCGGGGTTGGTGACGAAGAGGTCGTCGCCCACCAGCTGGACCTTGCCGCCGATCGCGTCGGTGAGGGTCTTCCAGCCCTCCCAGTCGTCCTCGTCCAGCGGGTCCTCGATCGAGACCAGCGGGAAGTCGGCGACCAGCTGGGCGTAGTAGTCGCTCATCTGCGCGGCCGTGCGCTGCTCGCCCTCGAACTGGTAGGTGCCGTTCTCGAAGAACTCGGAGGAGGCCACGTCCAGGGCCAGGGCGACGTCCTCGCCCGGCAGGAAGCCGGCCTTCTTGATGGCCTCGGTGATCAGTTCCAGCGCGGCGCGGTTGCTGGGCAGGTTCGGGGCGAAGCCGCCCTCGTCGCCCAGCCCGGTGGACAGGCCCTGCTCCTTGAGCACCGACTTCAGCGCGTGGTAGACCTCCACGCCCATGCGCAGGCCCTCGGAGAACGTGGAGGCGCCTACGGGCACGACCATGAACTCCTGGATGTCCACGTCGGAGTCGGCGTGGGAGCCGCCGTTGAGGATGTTCATCAGCGGCACCGGCAGCACATGGGCGTTGGGGCCGCCCAGGTAGCGGTAGAGCGGCAGGTTCGAGGACTCCGCGGCGGCCGAGGCCACGGCCAGGGAAACGCCGAGGATGGCATTGGCGCCCAGGGTGGCCTTGTTCGGGGTGCCGTCCAGGTCGCCCATGATCTGGTCGATGGCGCGCTGGTCGGTGGCGTCCTGGCCGACCAGGGCCGGCTGGATCGTGTCGATGACCGCGTCGATCGCCTTGGTGACGCCCTTGCCCAGGTAGCGGTTCTTGTCGCCGTCGCGCAGCTCGACGGCCTCGAACGCACCGGTGGAGGCGCCGGAGGGCACCGCGGCGCGGCCGAGCGAGCCGTCGGAGAGCAGGACTTCGACTTCAACGGTGGGGTTGCCGCGCGAGTCGAGGATCTCGCGGGCGTGGATGGCGTCGATCAGGGCCATGGAAGGTGCTCCTTCGTCGGTGGGTGGGGGGCCGGGCCCGGCACGGGAAGCGCGGGCACGTTGCCTCGCCCCCAGCCTAGCGTGTGCCGGTTCCCCCGGGGGATGTGGGTCGTGGGGGCGTCATGTACTGCACGACGGCGGTGCGCAGCGAGCGCTCGGCGTCGAGTCCGCGGGACCGGGCTTCCGCGACGATGCCGAACAGCAGGGCGCCGAGCTCCTCCTCGGTCGCCGGGGCGGTATCTGGTACCCGTGCGGTGCCGGGTGCCTGCCCGGTGTCCGGTGCCTGCGCGGCGCCGGGGGCATCGCCGTCGTTCCCGGGCATGTTCCCGGGCCAGCGTGAGGCCCGTTCGAGGGCCTTGCCGGCCAGGGCCAGCGCGGGCAGGTGCCGCGGCAGCGAGGCGAACGGGTCGGTGCGGGCGGGCGTTTCGGCCCGCTTGGCAGCATCCCAGGAGGCGATGATCTCCGCGGTGGATTCGGGGAAGGAATCGCGCAAGGTGCCGTCGGGATGGAAGATGTGGGTGTTGCGCCGGATCATCTTCTCGCTCAGGTGCGCGGCGACGTCGGTGAAGTCGAAGGCACCGCGTTCGGCGGCGAGCGCCGAATGCAGCACCAGCTGGTACAGCACGTCGGCCAGTTCGCCGCGCAGTTCGGCGTCGTCCCGGCCGGTCTCGATGGCCTCGAGCAGCTCGTAGGACTCCTCGACGAGGTACTGCACCAGCGAGGCGTGGGTCAGCGCCCCCGTCCACCGGCAGTGCCGCCGGAGGTCCGCGATGATGCCCAGCAGGCGTTGCGGCTCCCCCGGCGTGCCGACGGATGGTGCCCCGACGGACGGCGTGCCGGTGGACGGCGGCTCGTGGCGCTGGCCCATGCGCGGATCAGGACTCGTCGTCGTCCGGGTCCGCGTCCTCGGAGGCGAGGCCGTTGTAGGCGGAGTTGATGTACTCCACCAGCGCCTCGCGCTCCTCGAGCGGCAGGAAGGCCGCCTCGGCGGCGTTGAGCGTGAGCTCGAGCAGATCGTCGAGGTCGTAGTCGAAGGCCTCGACCAGCAGCTCGAACTCGTCCGAGAGGCTGGTGCCGCTCATGAGCCGGTTGTCCGGGCTGATGGTGACGGTGAACCCCGTCTGGTAGAGCAGGTCGATCGGGTGGGACTCGATGCCCTCGCCGAATTCGGCGGTGGCGCCGGTCTGGAGGTTCGAGGACGGGCAGACCTCCAGTGCGATGCCGCGGTCGCGCACCCAGTTGGCCACCGGGCCGAGGGTGACCAGGCCGGTGTCCTCGGCGACCTCGGAGCCGTCGTCGTCCGTGCCGCCGAACTGCACCTCGATGTCCTCGGCGATGCGCACGCCGTGGCCCAGGCGCTGGGCCCGGCCGGTGAGCAGTGCGTCGGCGATGGACTCGACCCCGGCGGCCTCGCCGGCATGCACGGTCGCGGGGAAGAAGTTCTCGGCCAGCAGGTCGAAGGCCGCGGCCAGGCGGGAGGGCGGGAAGCCGTCCTCGGCCCCGGCAATGTCGAAGCCGACGGCCCCGCGGTTGCGGTGGCGCAGGGCGAGCTCGGCGATCTCAACGCCGCGGTCGGCGTGGCGCATGGCGGTGATGAGCTGCCCGACCTGGATGGCCCGGCCGCTGGCCTCGACGGCCTCGACGCCGGCCTCCAGGCCCTCCTGGACGGCCTCGACGGCCTCGTCCAGGGTCAGGCCGCCGGCCAGGTGCTGTTCGGGGGCCCAGCGCACCTCTCCGTAGACGACGCCGTCGTCGGCGAGGTCCTCGACGAATTCGCGGGCCACGCGGGCGAGGTTGGCGCGGGTCTGCATCACGGCGATGGTGTGGTCGAACGTCTCGAGGTAGCGCGGCAGCGAACCGGAGTCCGCGGATTCGCGGAACCACTCGGCCAGGGCGGCCGGTTCGGTGGCCGGCAGTTCGTGCCCGGCCTCGGCGGCGAGTTCGATGATGGTGGCGGGGCGCAGCCCGCCGTCGAGGTGGTCGTGCAGCGAGACCTTGGGCAGGCTGCGGAAGTCGAAGTCAGGGTCGTATGCGGTGTGGATCAGCTCTTCAGTCACGTACCCCAGCGTACTGGGCGCCCGGGGGCAGCGGAACCGGGACCCGGCGGGCTGCGCTCCACCGCCGGCCGGGCGCACCGGACCGTCCCGGCCTACCGGTTCCGCCTAATGGTCGGCGTCGACGGTGGCCGGGGCCGTCTCCGGGACGGGAACCGGGGCCGTGGCCGCGACCAGATCGAGTCCGGGGACCGGTTCCTCGCGGCCGAGCCGGCGCAGGACGACGTTGACGACGCGGTCGACGATGAACCCCAGGACCAGGGCAATGGCGATGGACAGCCCGATTCCCAGCAGCGGGTTGTCGCTCATCCAGTGCCCGCCGACCGCGCCGATCGTCGCCGAGTAGGCGCCCCAGGTCAGGCACCCCATGACGTCCAGCAGCGTGAAGCGGCGCAGCGAGAAGTGGGTGGCCCCGGCGGTGAAGTTCACGGCGACGCGGCCGACCGGGATGTAGCGGGCGGTGAAGATCAGCAGTGCCCCGCGCCGCTCGAGTTCACGCCGGGCAAAGGCAAAGGACTTCCGGGCGCGGGGTCCGCGCATCCAGCGGAAGCGCTCCAGTCCGATGCGGCGCCCGACACGGTAGGCGATCTGGTCCCCCAGGATGGCCCCGGCCGAGCCCACCAGGCCCAGCAGGAAGATGTTCGGGATGCCCGAGGCCACCGCCACGCTGGCCAGTGCGACGATCAGGGTCTCGCTGGGCAGCAGCGGGAGCAGCCCGTCGACGGTGCAGAAGAGGAAGAGCACGGGCAGGATCCACCAGGCGGTGGAGGCGTGGAGCAGGGCCTCGTTGATGATCTCCATGGGCACTTCCCTCGGCTGGGGTGGCACCGTACCGGGGCCGGGTCGGCAGGGTCCCGCCCGGCAGCAGCGGGGCGATGGTTCCATTCTCACCCCTGGGCCGACGGTTTGCCGTCCGACCAGGGGATGATTCAGGGACAGGCGGGGGTCATCCCTGAGGGAACGCCGCCGGCGTAGTCATTCGGCGATGCGGTCCAGGATGAGCCGTTGGCCGCTGCGGCTGCCCTCGGCGGTGATCGTCGTGGCGCCCTCGAGCGCCTCGAGGGCACGGCCGAACCGGTCCGGGGTGTCGGTGAGCAGTGTCATCAGGGGCTGCCCGCGCCGCACCACCTCCCCGGGCTTGGCGTGCATCCTCACCCCGGCGCCGGCCTGGACCTGGTCCTCCCGGCGGGCCCGGCCGGCACCGAGGCGCCAGGCGGCGACGCCCACGGAGAGGGCATCGAGCTCGGCCAGCACCCCGTCGGCCTGCGCGTAGACGGTCTCCGACTCGCGGGCCACGGGCAGCGCCGCCGCCGGGTCGCCGCCTTGGGCGGAGATCATCCGGTTCCAGACGTCCATGGCACGGCCGTCGGCCAGCGCGGCCGCCGGGTCCGCGTCGTGGATGCCGGCCCCGGCGAGCATTTCCCCGGCCAGCTTGACCGTCAGCTCCACGACGTCGGCGGGCCCGCCGCCGGCGAGGACCTCCACCGATTCCTCCACCTCGATCGCGTTGCCGGCGGTGCGCCCGAGCGGGGTCTGCATGTTCGTCAGCAGGGCCACGGTGCGCACCCCGGCGTCGGTGCCCAGGCCCACCATGGTGCGGGCCAGTTCGCGGGCGTCGGCCTCGTCCTTCATGAAGGCGCCGGAGCCGACCTTGACGTCCAGGACCAGGGTGCCCGTGCCCTCGGCGATCTTCTTGGACATGATCGAGGAGGCGATCAGCGGGATGGCCTCCACCGTCCCGGTGACGTCGCGCAGCGCGTAGAGCTTCTTGTCGGCCGGGGCCAGCCCGGAGCCGGCGGCGCAGATCACCGCACCGCAGTCGGCCAGCTGGTCCATCAGGGCCGCGTTGGACAGGGAGGCCTGCCAGCCGGGGATGGACTCGAGCTTGTCCAGGGTCCCGCCGGTGTGCCCGAGACCGCGGCCGGACAGCTGCGGCACGGCCACCCCGAACACGGCCACCAGCGGCGCCAGCGGCAGGGTGATCTTGTCGCCCACTCCCCCGGTCGAGTGCTTGTCGGCGGTCGGCTTCACGGCCCCGCCGGGGGTGCGCAGCGCGGAGAAGTCCATGCGCTCGCCCGAGTTGATCATCGCCGTCGTCCACCGGGAGATCTCGGCGCGGTCCATCCCGTTGAGCAGGATCGCCATGTTCAGCGCCGCCATCTGCTCCTCGGCGATCACGCCGCGGGTGTAGGCGTCGATGGTCCAGTCGATCTGCTCGGACGTGAGCGTGCCGCGGTCGCGCTTGATGCGGATGATGTCGACCGCGTCGAAGTTCTCGGTGCTCATGCTGGGCCTTTCGTCGAGGGTGGCGGTGCCGGGGTGCCGGCTAGTGGAGCAGGTTCTCCGGCCCGAAGGCGTCGGGCAGGACCTGCTCCATGGTCTTGATCCCGCTGGTGGTCATCAGTTCCAGGTCGGGGCCGCGGTGTTCGTGCAGCAGCTGCCGGCAGCGCCCGCAGGGCATGAGGACCGCCCCCTGCCCGTCCACGCAGTAGAACGCCCGCAACCGCCCGCCGCCGCCCATGTGCAGTGCGCCGATGAGCGTGCATTCGGCGCAGAGGACCACCCCGTAGGCGGCGTTCTCCACGTTGCAACCAGTGACCAGCCGCCCGTCCTCGGTCAGCGCCGCGGCCCCGACGGGGTATTTCGAATACGGGGCGTAGGCATGCGCCATGGCCTCGGTGGCCGCGGCACGCAGCCGTTCCCAGTCCGCCTCGGACAACGGTGCCGGGGCCATGCCTGTGCTCATGCCCGGTTACTCCTTCACGTAGGGGATGCCGTTGGAGGCCGGCGGCCGGGACTTGCCGGCCAGGCCGGCGACGGCGAAGACGGTGACCACGTAGGGCAGCATCTGCATGAACTGGCTCGGGACCGGGGTGCCCAGGATGGTCAGCACGAACGAGAGGTTCAGCGAGAACCCGAACAGCAGGGCGGCGAAGAACGCCCCGATCGGGTTCCAGCGCCCGAAGATCAGCGCGGCCAGGGCGATGAACCCCTGCCCGGCCGTCATCTCCTTGTTGAACGACGACGAGGTCACCAGGGTGAAGAAGGCACCGCCGACGCCGGCGACGACGCCGGCCAGGGTGACGTTCCAGAACCGGATCGCGTTCACCCGGATGCCCACGGTGTCGGCGGCCTTGGGGTGTTCGCCGACGGCGCGCACGCGCAGGCCCCAGCGGGTCTTGAACAGGCCGAACCACACCAGGAACACGGCCACGTACATGCCGTAGCCGAGGATGGTCTGGTCGAAGAGGATCGGGCCGAAGATCGGGATCTCGGCCAGGCCGGGGATGCGGATGTTGTGGAAGCTCGGCGGTGCGTTGAACAGGGCCGAATCGCTCTTCATCACGGTGGAGAACAGGAAGCTGGTCAGGCCCGCGACGAGCACGTTGAGCACGACGCCGACGATCACCTGGTTGACCATGTACTTGATGCTGAACACGGCGAGCACCATCGAGACGAGCACGCTGGCCACGACGGCAGCCAGGACACCGGCGATCAGGCTCTTCGTGATGGACCCGACAATCGCGGCGCCGAAGGCACCGGCGAGCAGCTGGCCTTCGATGGCGATGTTGATGACGCCGGAGCGTTCGCAGAGCACGCCGGAGAGCGAGCCGAAGATCAGCGGGATCGCCAGCGTGAACGACCCGGCGATGAGGCCGGAGAAGTAGACGCTGGGGTTGTTGGCGCTGCCGATGACCCAGACGAGGAACGCGATGACCCACACGGCGGCGAAGGCCGGGACGAGCCAGCGCGGCATCCGCCGGCCGCGGGAGGTGAGCAGGAAGGCGTAGGCGGCCAGGAGCAGGAGCACGACGGCGGTGATCCAGCCGACCACGGTGGTGCCCAGCACGACGTCGGGGACCTTCAGGGCGTCGGAGTCGCGGGAGATCCGGAAGCGGGCCGTCTCGTGCGGGCTGCCGATGGCGAAGCCGAGCAGCGCGATGACGGCCAGGACGGCCAGGGTGACCGGCCCGCCCCAGCTGCGGATGGCGGGGGCGGCCGCGCGGGCCATGGATGACGGTGTGGTGGTTGCGGTGCTCACGCTGCTCCTCCCGCCTTGGCGGGGCGCGCCGTGGCTTTCCTGCTCTTCTTCTGGCCGGTGTGGATGCGGAAGATCGAACGCACCAGCGGTGGCGCGGCGATGAACAGCACGATGAACGACTGCACGACCAGGACGATGTCGATGGGGATGCCGGTGTTGGACTGCATGCCGACGCCTCCGGCGCGCAGCGCACCGAAGAGCAGGCCGGCGAAGAAGGTCCCGATCGGGTTCGAGCGGCCCAGCAAGGCCACGGTGATGGCATCGAAGCCGAAACTGGCGGCGATGTCCCCGGAGAGGGAGCGTTCGGTGCCGGAGATCTGCGCGGTTCCGGCCAGTCCGGCCAGGGCACCGGCGAGGACCATGGCGGTGATGTAGGCGCGCGGGACGTTGATGCCGGCCGTCCGGGCGGCCTGCGGGTTGGCCCCGACCGCGCGCAGTTCGAAGCCGGTGGTGGAGCGGTTCAGCAGCCACCAGACGAACGCGACCGCCAGCAGTGCGACCACGAAGCCCAGGTGCAGCCGGAATCCGCTGCCGAACAGCAGCGGATAGGCGGCCGACTGGTGGATCTCGGGGCTGATCGGGTTGTTCGAGCCCGGGCGTTGGAAGCCCGGGGTGGTCAGCACATAGAGCAGCAGGTACAGCGCGATGTAGTTGAGCATGATGGTCACGATGACCTCGTGGGCTCCGCGCTTGGCCTTCAGGACACCGGCGATGCCGCCCCAGATGGCCCCGCCGACGATGCCGGCGACAACCGCCAGCACCAGGTGGATCGCGGCCGGCAGGTCCAGGGTGAACCCGACCCAGCCGGCCAGCATCGCGCCGAGGATGATCTGCCCCTGGCCGCCGATGTTGAACAGACCGACCCGGAAGGCCAGGGCGACGCCGAGGCCGGCCAGGATCAGCGGCGTGGAGACCGTCAGGGTCTCGGTCAGCGGGTAGATCGCGTTGGCGAACCCGTCGGCCTGGGTGTTGAAGATGGCGCTGCGGAACAACGCGCCGTAGGCCTCCGAGACCGAGGTCCAGATGGCCGAGAGCATGTCCGTGGGGCGGGCGAAGAAGTAGCTGGCCGTGGTCGTGACCCGCTCGTCGGTGGCCGCGATCAGGATGGCGCCGACGATCAGGGAGAGCACGATGGCCAGGACGGAGACCAGCCCGTTGCCGGTGGTGATCCGCCGCATGAGCGATGCGCCCGGTTCCCGCGCAGAGGACTCGGCCAACTGGGCCGGGGTGTTCCCGGCCGCGGCGCCGCCGGGGACCGAGTCCTGTGGCGGCTGCTGGGGCGGGGTATCTGCGGACACAGGATCTCGGTCCGGCAGGTTCGCGGGATCACTCATTCCCGGGCTCCTCTTCTTGGTTGGCCGCGGGGGTGTCGACGGCGGTGGCAGCGGGCGGGGCGGGATCGACGGACGTGGCTCCGGCCTCGTCGGCGGAGGCCCCCGCCATCATCAGGCCCAGGACGTCGCGTGGGGTGTCCCCCGGGACGATGCCGACCAGCTGGCCCTTGTAGAGCACGGCGATGCGGTCCGCCAGTTCGACGACCTCGTCCAGTTCGGTGGAGACGATGAGGACGGGCGTCCCCGCGTCGCGTTCGGCGATGATGCGTCGGTGCAGGAACTCGATGGACCCGACGTCGACGCCGCGGGTGGGCTGGGACGCGATGAACAGCTTCAGCGGCCGGGACAGCTCGCGGGCCATGACGACCTTTTGCTGGTTGCCGCCCGAGAGCGTGCCGGCGTCGGCCTGGGCGCCCTGGGTGCGGATGTCGTACTCGGCGATCTTTGCATCGGCGTTCTCCGCGATCACGGTGCCGCGCATGTTCATCCCGCGGGCGAACGGGGGCCGGTCGTACTGGTTCAGGACGAGGTTCTCGGCGACCGTGAAGGTCCCCACCAGCCCGTCGGTGCTGCGGTCCTCGGGGACGAACCCGACGCCGGCGTTGATGATCGACTTGACGCTGCGTCCCAGCAGGTCCTGCCCTTCGAGCCTGACCCGGCCGGAGGTGTGGTCCAACAGGCCCATGATGGCCTCGGTGAGCTCGGTTTGCCCGTTGCCCTGCACGCCGGCGACGGCGAGGATCTCGCCCTTCGCGATCGAGAACCCGACCCGGTCGAGCAGGACCTGGCCATTGTCGGCCAGCACGGTGAGGTCCTCGACGGTGAAGGTCTTCTCGCCCGGGGTGGCCGGTTCCTTGTCCAGGCTCAGGCTGACGGACCGGCCGACCATCAGCGACGCCAGTTCCGCCGCCGAGGCGCTCGGTTCGGCGTTTCCGACGACCTTGCCGCGGCGGATCACCGTGATCACGTCGGAGATCTCCTTGACCTCGCGCAGCTTGTGGGAGATGAAGACGACGGAGGTGCCCGCATCACGCAGCTGGCGGATGATGTTCAGCAGCTCGTCGGTTTCCTGCGGGGTGAGCACGGCGGTGGGCTCGTCCAGGATCAGGACCTTGGCTTCACGCACCAGTGCCTTGATGATCTCCACCCGCTGCTGGACGCCCACCGGAAGGTCCTCGACGAGGGCATCGGGGTCGACGTGGAAGCCGAACCGGTCGGAGATCTCCCGGATCTTGCGCCGGGTCGCCTCCATGTCCAGCACGCCGGCGGCGCGGGTGGCCTCGTCGCCCAGGGCGACGTTCTCGGCGACGGTGAACACCGGGACCAGCATGAAATGCTGGTGGACCATGCCGATGCCGGCGGCCATGGCGTCGCCGGGGCCGTTGAACCGGACCGGGGCATCATCGATGAGCACCTCGCCGGCCGTGGCCTCGTACAGGCCGAAGAGCACGTTCATCAACGTCGACTTGCCGGCCCCGTTCTCGCCCAGCAGGGAGTGGACCTGACCGGGCTCGACGACAACGGTGATGTCGTCGTTGGCCGTGAAGTTCCCGAATTTCTTGGTAATTCCGCGGAGTTCCAGTTTCACGCCGTTACCTTGTTTCCCTTCTTGTCCGGGCTCGCCGTGGCCGCGGATATCACAGGTCGTGGGGACCGTCGGACCCAGCGTAGCCGCCAAAGGCTGACGGTGGGCAGGCACGCGCCGCCCAGCCCACCGCATCGGGTGCGGGAGCTGGACGGCGCGTGCTGCCCGGAAGGTGCCGGCCGGAGCCCGTGGGCCGCCGGCGGCAACCTCGTGCCGGTTACTTCGGGCTGGACGGGGAATCGACCTTGATCTTGCCGGAGACGATGTCGGCCTTGATCTGGTCGAGTTCGGACTTCATGTCGTCGGAGACCTTGGAGTCGAAGTCGTGGAACGGTGCCAGGGCAACGCCCTCGTTCTCCAGGGTGCCGACGTACGGGGAGCTGTCGAACTTCCCGTCGACATCCTCGGTGACGACCTTGTCGACGGCCTCGCCCATGAGCTTCACGACCGAGCTGAGGATGAATTCCTTGCCGTTGGGCACGGTGTTGTAGCCGTCGGAGTCGACCCAGATGATCTTGGCGTCCTTGCCGTTGTTGTTGGCCTCGGTCACGGCGTCGATGGTGCCCAGGCCCACGGGGCCGGCGACGGGCATGATGATGTCGGCGCCTTCGTTGATGAAGTTCGTCGTGTTCGTCTTGCCCTTGCCCTGGTTCTCGAAGTCCCCGGTGAACGTGCCGTTCTGCTTGTCGGCGTTCCAGCCCAGGACCTTGACGTCCTTGTCCTTCTGCTCGTTGTAGTACTGCACGCCCTCGTAGAAGCCGTCCATGAAGATGGTGACGGTCGGGATGTTCATGCCGCCGTACGTGGCGACCTTGCCGGTCTCGGTCGTCCCGGCCGCCAGATAGCCGGCCATGAACGCCGCCTGGGCCGTGTCGTAGATGATCGGCTTGACGTTCTTGGCGTCGATCGAGTTGTCGTCGATGATCGCGAAGTGCGAGTCGGGGTTGGCCTGGGCCAGCTTCTTCGTGGCGTCGGCCAGGAGGAACCCGACGGTGACCGTCAGGTCGCAGCCGCCCTTGACCATGGAGCTGAGGTTCGGCTCGAAGTCGGTGGCGGCCTGGGATTCGGCTTCCTTGGTCTTGATGCCCAGTTCCTTCTTGGCCTTCATCAGCCCCTCGTAGGAGGACTGGTTGAACGAGCGGTCGTCGAAGCCGCCGGAGTCCGAGACGATGCATCCGGTGTAGTCGGCGGCGCCGGGGTGGGTCGAGGCGGCAGCCGTCTCGCTGGCTTCGGGGGCGGTGCCGCAGGCGGTCAGGACCAAGGCGGAGACGCCCAGGACGGCGGCGAGCTGGCCGGTGGAGCGCTTCAGGGTGCGCTGTGGCTTCTTCAAGTTTCCTCCAGTGACGAGTGGTGCATCGGGTCCGTCCCTCCGGGCCCGGGCGATACATCCTGCCACGAAAGGGAGCCAACCGCGTCCGCCGTCCCAAGGCAGGAAGACGTGACGGGCAATACAGTAGCGTCGCCGACGGCGGACGAGCCACCACATGCCTGCGGGAGGTCAATATTGTTGACTATTTGTTACCAAGAAGTAGGCGCTTCAGACTTCCCGTCCAGCATCGATGGCCCGCAGCGCCGCGGCGGCCATGACCCGGATGCCGGTGTCGATCGCCCGCTCGTCGGGGATGTAGTCACCACGGTGCAGGTCGTAGGTCTCCCCGCCCGGTGCGCGGGTCCCCAGGCGCATCATGGCGCCGGGGATCTTGTGCGTCATCCACGCGAAGTCCTCCCCTCCCATGGACTGCGGGGTGAGCACGATCGACGTCGAGCCGATCTCGGCCCGCGCCGCGCGTTCGATCAGGTCCGTCTCGGCCTCCGCATTGACGACCGGCGGCACCCCGCGGGTGTGCTCGAGCTTGACGTCGACGCCATAGGGCACGGCGACCTGCCGGACCACCTCGTCCAGGAGCGTCCCCGCCGCCTCCCACGCCTGGCCGTCGAGGCAGCGCATGGTCCCGGCCATGTAGCCGGCGGCCGGGATGGCGTTGGGGGCCGAGCCGGCGTGGATCTGGCCCCAGACCACCGAGACGGCGCTGCGCACGTCGATGCGCCGGTTCAGGACCGCCGGGACGTTCACGGCGATCTCGGCCAGCGCGAAGACCAGGTCCTCGGTCAGGTGCGGGCGTGAGGTGTGCCCGCCCTTGCCGTCGAGCAGCACGTCGAGCGAGTCGGCGGCGCCGGTGAGCGGCCCCTCGCGCAGGCCCACGGTGCCGACGTCGGTGGCGGGGTCGGCGTGCAGGCCGAAGATCCGCGAGACACCGTCGAGGGCGCCGGCCTCGATGGCCATCAGGGCTCCACCGGGCATGACCTCCTCGGC